>CAZPWD010000025.1:0-19444 GCA_964590025.1 uncultured Nitrospira sp. | reverse complement strand
TGGCGGAAGCGTGTGGGAGTCGAACCCACCATCCGGCCCGCGAAGGACAGGATCACCGGCTTTGAAGGCCGGGAAGGTCGCCGGACCTTTTTCGCCTCCGAGAGGATTATAGATGCTGGTAGAGAAGGAATTCAATTCTTGCGGACGGCACTGACGGAATGAGACTGAGCCAACTCAAGGATCTTGGGATTGGCGCACACTTCAAAGTAGGCGTGATGAGCCGGAGGGCCGATCTTGCCATTGGCTTGGAGCTGACGAACTGCGTCCTTCCGGATCACGATGGGCTCGGTCGAATCGCCGATCGGCGTTTCACCGAAATACAGCCTAACCCGCTCCCTCCCCCAGGGAAGGCCTAAAGGACACTCCACGGGCACCAAAGAAATTTCCTCGGACAGCTTTTGGAACCCTTCTTCGCTCAGCTCGATGCCATTCATGTTATAGCGGATGACCAGCTCATCGATCTCCTCGTCGGCCGCCCCCGCCATGGCCGGCTGGAACAAGAACAGGTTGAAAAGCGACGAATTCTGCCCGAGAAGCCGTCGCGCAACTTTCGAGCAACCGGAAAGCCGGTCCGAGAGATTCAGCGCTCTCGAGATCATGATCTGGGAATCGCTGTCCATCCAGATCGTCGGGGCTGAGTTCTGAAAAGCAATTCCCAGGCCGAGCTCCAGTCTGGGCAATGAACCTGTCTCCGCGCGAGAGTTGTAGGCCTGAGAGACGGCAAGAATTTCGCGCGCCAGGACACAGGCCGAGGCAACAGCGCGCCGCGCCTTCCGGTTCGATTCGTTTTCAAAGATGGCCAAAACGATTGCATCCCCTTCGATGAACACCTTGGCCGCACCATATCGCTCGAGGATACGCTTCACTGGCTCATAAAGATTAAGACTGAAGTGCGATGCGGGGTTGAGCCCGCGCTCGAGCAGTTGCTGGGTAATAAGAGTCGACCCGCGAACATCAGCCTTGATGACCGCATGTGCTACGACCCGGTCTTCCGCGGGCCGCGACTCATCCGGCAGCAGAAATTCATGCAAACTATTGTTAAGACGAGAGAGCTCGCGGGCGCGCTCGGATCGGATCAGGTTGATCCGCTCCATTTGAGCCGCCAGGTGTTGGTAGTTCTTCAGGTCCCGCCGTAACCTCATGAACTCTTCCGCAAAACGCATCCCCAGTGCTCTCGCCTCGACTTCCGGATATCGGCGGATCTTCCGCGCGAGATCTTCGATTCGCTTCAGCGAAAACCGGCGAGCTGGGAACTGCTTGAGAATGGCCTCGACTCGAGCAAGTTCGTCAGGGTATACAAGAGCCTTCTTGAGTTGCTGTAAGTGTACCGGCGGACAGAAATCAAGATAGATATTTCGCAACTCGTAACTGGCCAGAATGTGCATCAACAGATCGCGCTCGCGGAGTCGTCGAATCCAGTCATTGAGCAATCGCAGGCGCGTTTCGCTTGCCCGAATACCATCATCACCATACTGGGAATCAAACAGGCGGCGCGCATTCTCCGGTTCGTTGAGGTAGTCACCCAGGCTATCCTGGTAGTTTTCCGCAAGAAACTCTGCCTTGCGTTTTGCCGTCTCAAGGTCCGTGCCGAGTCCCTCCAGCTTCTGCTGCAAATCGGCGATCCGACGCTCAAGGTCAGCGCACCTTTGCCGCAGTCCGTCTGAGTCCTCCTTCCATAGCCTGCCGGACAGTAGGCCACTTCCCGACTGAAGCTTCCG
Source organism: uncultured Nitrospira sp. (assembly GCA_964590025.1). Lineage (GTDB taxonomy): Bacteria > Nitrospirota > Nitrospiria > Nitrospirales > Nitrospiraceae > Palsa-1315. The sequence goes on along the minus strand of CAZPWD010000025.1, from coordinate 17,726 downwards.
CAGCAGGCCTTCGCGCTCTTCCTCCATCCGGGCCAGTTCCCCCCGGACGACGAGCGCGTCGTTTACGAGGTGGTCATGAATCCTAGAGGCCTCAGATACTTCAGCGCCGTGGTCACCCGCGACCACACACTCGCGCAGAAAATCCAGAAACAACGCGTCCAGCGTCTCAAAGCGATCCTGGTCCCGCAGATAATTTCCCAGCAATACATAGTGTTCCAGAAAGAGAACATCGTCCTTCCCCCCCTCGACAAACACAAGGCGGTTCTTCATAAGTTCATACTGCGCAGCGCACTCTTCGCCAAACAGCGCCCTTCGCGCCTTGGAAACAATGCTCTCTTCTACTTCCAGGAGGCTTTGATAGACTAGTTGGCCCACCTGCCGGTAGACATTCCGGCGATCTGCTTGAAGCTCGGCGAGCCGCGCCCGCATTACGTGGGCATGCTCCGACCGCTCGAAATGCATTCCGCGGTTCCGTATCCACTCTTTGCCTTCCAATACCACATGTGCAAACTGATTGGAGATTTCCTGGGTCAGGCACTTCAACAGAGACAGCCGCATCAGAAGGTCAAGCTCTATATTGCGCTCATTTTTCGCGCGGCTTAGAGATGCCTGGAATAGTTCGGCGAGTATTTTCTTGAACGCGCCGGTTTCCGGATTCTTGAAGGGTCGCGACTCCGCATTAGAAAACAGGGTGAGTTGGGTCGTCTGGCGGATCAGGTCGAGAAGATATGCCCGAGTGAACTCCAGAAAGCGCGGGCTAAGGAAGATGTCATAGTGAATGTTGTCGGTGCCCACGTTAATCCGCCGGAACTCGATCTGCGCGGCGTAAGTTGCCAGATTAATCCGGACAGGCTGTTCGGGAGTGGACACACTAGTACGATTTGCCATTTTGTATTCAAGGATCTTTCACTTTCAGTGTATCAAAGGCGAAAAACCACCCACAAGGAGGCGGAGCCTACTCGTTACTAGCTGGTGCGCACAAAGAGAGATGGTCAATCAAGGCCAGCGCAGTGGATTCTCCGGCGATCTGCACCTGCATGGCCAATTTGCACCCTCAAGAGCGGCCAGTCCGTTTGCAAGGATAGCTTCTCGGGCCACTCAATTAGAACAATTGCCGGTTCCGAGAACACATCTTCCAGCCCGAGAGTCTCCAAATCGTGGGGCCCTTCAACTCGAAACAGATCCACGTGAAACACAGGGCAATGATTCCGAAAGACATGAATGAGAGTAAACGTGGGGCTGGTGACCTCCTCTTCACTGGCCACTCCAAGTCCGCTGATGATGCCCTTTGCGAGCGTCGTCTTTCCGGCGCCGAGATCTCCGGAAAGGAGAATGATCAGCGGTGGACGGAAGCCGGCGGCAAGCTGCTTTCCCAAAGCAAGCGTCTCAGCCGCTGAGTCAGTGAGCCAAGTGCGATTAGTCACCCAACGCCTCGGCACAAATCTGACGATAGGCCCTGGGCACTGACCGAAGCAGGTCGGACGCAATCATGGATGCTTCGCCCACTTCGGCGGCAGCGAGATCGCCGGCCAGTCCATGCAGGTGCACGCCCAAGGCAAGAACTCTTTCCCATTCTTCCGTGCCGAACTGCGCGGTCAGTCCGGCCAGAATACCAGTCAAGACATCCCCCGTGCCGCCCGTGGCCATGCCGGGGTTCCCTGTGGAATTGAAAAAGGCACGGCCGTCTGGTGTGGCCACAATGGTGTGGTAGCCTTTCAAGACAACGATAACATTCCAGCGTGAAGCTGCATCCAGGGCGCTGTGCATACGGTTCTCTTGGACTTCGGCAACTGTGCGCCCAACCAGTCGCGCCATTTCACCGGGATGAGGGGTGAGTGCCAAGTGACGGTTCGTTCTTTGGCTAAGCTCGTTGGCCCTTCCTGCAAATGCGTTTAGGCCATCCGCATCCAGGATGACCGGAAGATCAGTCTCTGCCAGGACCGAGCGGACAAAGCGCTGCGTCTCTTCATCGGTGGAAAGCCCGGGTCCAATAGCCATCACGCTCTTGCCCTTTGTAACCTGAGAAAAGCGACCATACTCAAGGTTTCTGGCACTAATGCTGCCCGCATCGGTGCACAGCAGCGGCTCGGTCATTATCTCCGGCAGGGTCGAGGCTACAATTGGCAACACCTCTGACGCTGTGGCCACAGTGACGAGTCCCGCTCCGGCCCGCAATGCTCCCCAAGCGGACAACGCTGCAGCACCTGACTTTCCCACCGAGCCGGCTACGATCAGTGCATGACCGAAATCACCCTTGTGGGCATCAGGTTTCCGCTTCCAGGGGAGCGATCGGAATTCGCCGGGCTCTATCCAGCGGAGCTTGGACTCCGACGTGCTCTCAATCAAATCGCGTGTTGTTCCGATGTCACGAACAATTAGCTTACCGACGCGTTCAGATGCCGGCGACACCAACTGGCCAACCTTCGGGGCCGTAAACGTGACCGTATAGTCCGCACGCACGACCTCGCCCGCGCTCTGATTTGCATCGGACGGTAGGCCCGAGGGAGTATCCACAGCAACAACTGTTGCATATCGGCAGAGCCGATTCACGTCCTCGATGACCGTAGAGAGAAAACCCTTAATTGGCCCCTCCATGCCTGTTCCGAGTAATGCGTCGATCAGAACCTGAGCCTCTGCCAATGCCCCTCGAGCGGCCTCCCACTCGATGGAGTTCTTGATGACGGTCGCCTTGCCACCCTGCGCCTCCCAGCGCTTCAGGTTCTCTGCCGCGTCCCCCTTCATTTCGACCGGTGATGAGAACAGGTAAACGACCGGAGCACACCCTTGCTGTTTCAGCAATCGCGCTACAACAAGGCCATCTCCCCCGTTATTCCCCTTCCCGCAAAGTACGACAATTCTGCGCGTGGCGAGGCCAGGGAGTTCTGCCTGGAGAATCTCAACGACTTGCTTTCCCGCATTTTCCATCAGCTGAAGGCTGGGAATCCCCAATGTTGCAGTGGTCCGGCAATCCACCTCGCGCATTTCCGCGGCAGTGAGGATTTTCATGTGGATCGAACTCTCTTTGGCAGAAACGCCAAGCCCATAGTACGCCTGCGCAACGGCTCTAGATCAGTCAGCCACCGCTGACGTTTAACGCCTGACCGATAATGAATTCTGTATCTTCCGAATCGAAGAATTCCACTGCTGCTGCCACGTCATCGATTGTGGGCGGTCGTCCGATCGGGTATCGAGCATCGCGGATTCTGCGCGCTTCGGTCACCGTGAGCTCCTTCTCATCGAGATTCGAAGGGTCCACCCTGGAGGTGATGGTCAAATCGGCTCCCACCGCAAAGCATTCCGCTCCCTCCGCCTGCAACTGGCGCAGGACATTCTGAGCGGACACTTTATTTGATCGATACGCAATCACCACCGGCGCTCTCTGCCCACCAAGCGCCATGGCAATCCCCCTGCCGATCCCGCAGCTTCCGCCCGTGACGACTGCAACTCGACCGGCCAGGGCCACTTTCCCACCTCTCCAAAGAAATCTCGTATTCCTAACGTCTCGTCAATCCCACCGGGCAATGATGAGGGTCATATCGTCGGCCTGCTCCGGTGCTCCCGCCCATTCGTCCACGGCTGACATCAGTGTGGTAGCCAATACGCCGGGAGTAGCTTGACAATTCTCCAAAATTACCTTCGTCATACGCTGTATGCCGAACTGCTCGCCGTACACATTCTCCGGCTCAATCAAACCATCACTATAGGCCACAAGAAAGCTCCCCGACTCAATCGCAAGGCTGCCTTGCTCATATACGCAATCATCAAACAGCCCGATCACCGTGCCGCCGGTTTCCAGCTTCCGAACGCTGCCTCGGGTAACATACAGCGGAGGAAGATGCCCGGCGTTTGTATAGTGAAGCATTCGACTCTGATCGTCATAGACGCCGTAGAAGAGGGTGGCATAGCGGTCATCCGACGTGTTCAGGAATAAATGGCGATTCAAACGAGACACCAGATCAGCTGTGTTTTCGAATACCCGACCGTCCAGCTGCACCTGGCTGCGCAAAGCGGCCTGCAGACTGGCCATCAACAGGGCGGCCGATATCCCCTTTCCACTGATATCGGAAAGAACCATCACAACCTGACCTGGCATTACTCCGATAAAATCGTAGTAATCACCGCTCACCATGCGGGCGGCCCGACAAATCGCTTCCAACTGCATGCCGGGTACGCTGGGAATGGAACGCGGAAAGAGTTGTGCCTGCACTTCCCGTGCAATCGCCAACTCGTTTTCCAGGCGCTGTCGCTGACGCTGTTCTTCAATGAGTGTGCTGATTGAACTGGTCATCGAGTTGAAGGAGTCACCCAGGACCCCCAGTTGATCCTGTCTCGGAATTCGAACTCGATACGACAAATCACCGCCCTGAACATGTTGTGTGGCCGAGTAAAGATCTGAAACCGCCTGCGTAATGGTCCGGGTAAGCACAATACCTGTAACGAGGGCTGCCACCTCCAAGACGAGAAAAATGACTCCGATTGCGATCAGGATCTGGAATGGGAGCTCGCCTAACTCTCCCAGAGAGCTAAATAATCGTCGATTAAGCTGGGAAGGGCGTGCTGAAAAGAAGACAAAAACGGGACTGCTCGCGAACTTTCCTGCCGAGCTGTCGAGGGCAACGGCTTCTAACTTTGATCCGCCGCGAATCTCATAGTCAAGCCAATGGGCCGCAGGTTGAAACGTCCGGCGGCGAGTACTCACTTGTCCCGCAGGACGAAATGTCCGATCCCCAATCCGATAAACCACCCCCTGTTCCCTTCTCGAGTCAGCCGGCCGAGTTGTAACCAACTGGATGGGACCCAGGTAAGGGGCCATGCCCTCCAGCAGATCCGTAGTGACAGGGAGGGACGCAGTAACAAAAACTCGACCACCCGTAATGGGACGAGACGCAACGGCAACTAGTGTTAGCCTTTCGTCCGCATACGCAATCCCCGAAAACTCTTCTGCTTTCGACCCACTAATTCGCTCGAGAATATTCTGGCCAGTGTTCGGCTGAATCTCCATCCCCAGGGAACTCATCTTCTGAGCTGCGATCAAAGCTGCGACGGAAGGAGGAATTTGACTCGGGATTGCAGCAGACCCAGCTTCGGCGGCCATTGTCGCCGCTACGGCTCCGGCAGTTTCCTTCACTCCCTCAATCCGCCGCTGGAATTCGTCGTACAACAGATATGCACCAAGCTGGGAGTAGATGATGTACGCCGAGAGCAGTGCCATGGAGAGCAGCAATAAGACCGGCACAACCGCAATGAACAAATAAGCGACAATCAGCCGGTTGCGAAGGCTCCAGAGCAGATGGCGGCGCGACCAACCTAGCAACCGAAACAAAAAGTAGGCGAGAGCGATAAAGAACAGGAATCCAACAAAGCGGCCGAAAGGAGCCTGCTGCCCGGTTGTCCTTAAAAGCCAGACCAAGCAATAGAGAAGAACAAGAAAAAGGGCAACGCGATCAAGTTTGCTAAGGCGTTGCCACCTGGAAATCAAACGACGCAGTCCGAAAGAAAACATATCCTACGATTCGGGTTGCGCGGCCTAGGCTATTACGGCGCGCACAATCTTCAGAGACGAAATGTAATCTTATTGCCTTCCTCTGCTCCCAACAATGCTATGCTTCTGTCCATAAGAAAAGTAAACAACTATACCAATCGCCATCCAAAATACCAGGCGTAGCCAGGTGTCCCGAGGCAATCCGTACATCAGGTATAGGCAAGTGAGCATCCCTGCAGGCGCAACAAGCCAAATCACAGGAGCACGGAAGGGCCGGCTAACTTCAGGCCGGGTGGAACGCAACACCCACACCCCAGCGCAGACGAGAACAAAGGCAAACAGCGTTCCGATACTCACCAATTCGCCGAGAATACTGATGGGGACAAAGCCAGCCGTTAAAGCGACAAAGGCTCCCGTCAGGATGGTTGTAATGTAGGGAGTCTTGAACTTGGGATGCACTTTGCTGAAGACGGAGGGAAGAAGTCCGTCCCCTGCCATCGTCCAGAAGATTCGGGGTTGCGCCATGACCATGACGAGGATGACTGAGCTCAACCCCGCAATTGCGCCCACCTTAACGACATAGCGCATCCACATCAGACCAGTCGCATTGATCCCTACTGCTATGGGATCCGGCACGTTTAGCTGGGTGTAAGGAACGATTCCAGTCAGCACCGCCGCCACTGCAATGTAGAGGACTGTGCAGATCGCTAGACTGCCTAGAATGCCAATCGGCATGTCCTTTTGAGGGTTCTTGGCTTCTTGTGCGGCGGTGGAGACCGCGTCGAATCCGATGTAGGCGAAAAAGATTACCCCAGCTCCCGTCACAACGCCCGTCCAGCCGAAGGCTTCAAACGGACCGGCATTTGGCGGAATGAAGGGCGTCCAATTCGCAGTATTGATATACTTGTAGCCCACAATAATAAAGGCGAGTACGACGCTCAGCTTGACAAAGACGATAATCGTGTTGACGTTTGCCGATGCTCGAATTCCACGAACTAGAAGAAGTGTAACAACCGAGACGACGAAGATCGCCGGAATGTTGATCAGGCCGTAGACTTTCGTTCCGCTTTCCAAAGTAGCCACAACAGTCCAAGGTCCACCCGTCAATGCAGCGGGAATGTGCAAACCCAAGTCCTTCAGAAAGCTCACAACGTAGCCCGACCACCCAACTGCAACCGTTGCAGCACCGAAGGAATACTCGAGGATTAAGTCCCACCCTATGATCCATGCCAGAAACTCGCCCAATGTTGCGTAGGAATAGGTGTAGGCGCTGCCGGCAATGGGGATCATCGAAGCCATCTCAGCGTAGCACAACCCAGCAAACACACATGCCACCGCGGCCAACACAAAGGAAATGGTGATAGCCGGCCCCGCATGCTTCGCGGCTGCCTGCCCCGTGAGAACAAAAATCCCCGCCCCGATGATCGCGCCGACTCCGAGCATGACCAAATCGATTCTCCCCAGAGCCCGCTTCAGGCCATGCTCTGTGTCGGTAGCCTGCTTTAGCAGCAGTTCAAGCGGTTTGGTGGCGAAAAATTGGTTCGCCATTCGAGAGCCTCCCTATATTCAAAGTAGCCGGTCTCGGGGACCGGCTGCCAAATCATCCGAAATCAAACTCTGCCGCATGCCTGGGTCAAAGCCAAATAAAACCCTCAATAAGTCTCTTGTCCACTCTACGATGTAGCTTGCACGAATTCCTGTGTCCGGCGTCTCGGATCAGTAGCACAAATCAAATCCCTCGCGACCGCGACGGAATCGGCCCCGGCCTGAAAGACTTCGGGGACACGATCCAGCGTTATCCCTCCAATTGCGACCAAGGGCTTCGATGTTAGCCGGCGCGCCGCGCGGATGCATTCAACTCCCATAACCGGCTCCAAGTCTTCTTTTGTAGAACTGGGAAAGATGGGCCCGATCGCAATGTAATCAGCAGAAGTCGCATTCGCACGCCGAACCTGCTCCAACGAGTGAGTGGATATCCCCACCCAGCGGTCATTGCCGCAGACCTGCCGGGCCACTCCGACCTCTACATCATCCTGTCCAACGTGCACCCCGCCGGCATCGGCAAGCAGGGACAAGTCCGGTCGGTCATTCACAATCAAGCGGACGCCCCGACGATTGAAAAATGTGGAAAGCTGTTTTGAAATCTGAAGGAAATCCCGAGAAGAGGCATTCTTGTTTCGGATTTGAACAAGCTCAACGCCGCATTCTGCCAGCACTTCTGCGAAGGCTATCTCCGACGTCTTGATCAATGAGGCGTCCATTATTGCATAGAGGCCTGGAAAGACAAGGCTCATCTGACATTACTTTGCGGCTACCGGAGTCAGCCGCTCTAAGAAATGCGTGTCGATCTTACCCGCAGCAAAATCTGCATCGGCCAAAATCCTCCGATGGAGCGGGATTGAAGTCTTGATGCCCTCAATGATGAACATCTCCAATGCCCGGCGCATGCGGGCGATTGCTTCTTGTCGATCCCTGCCGCGGACGATCAGCTTGGCGATGAGTGAGTCGTAGTACGGCGGGATCACGGCGTCCGCGTGTGCGAACGTGTCCACGCGAACACCCGTTCCCCCGGGCATCTGAAATGCGGTGATCCGCCCTGCTGACGGGGCAAACGTCTCCGGGTCTTCGGCGTTGATCCGGCACTCAATACTGTGGCCCCGGAATTCCAACTCCCCGACAACATCCACCAGCTTCTCGCCAGCCGCCAGCCGAATCTGTGACTTGATCAAATCAACGTTGGTGACCATTTCCGTCACCGGATGTTCCACTTGAATCCGCGCGTTCATCTCGATGAAGAAAAGTGAGCCATCTTCGTCTTGCAGGAACTCAACCGTCCCGGCATTGCTGTACCCAATTCGCTCGAGAGCCTGCGCGACGCGGCCACCAATTTCCTGCCGGGTCTTGGCATCGAGAGCCGTGGAGGGCGACTCCTCGATGAGTTTCTGATGCCGCCTTTGAATACTGCATTCACGCTCCCCCAGGTGGATCACGTTTCCATGGCGGTCGCCTAGAACTTGAAATTCGATGTGCCGGGGCCTCTCGATAAATTTCTCCATGTACACATCGGGAATCCCGAAGGCCTGCTGTGCCTCATTCTGAGCCGTCTGGAAAGCGGTGAGCAGTTCCTCTTGTGCGCGAACTACCCGCATGCCCCGGCCTCCGCCCCCGGCGACGGCTTTAATGATCAATGGATAGCCGATCCCCTCCGCGGCATTTTCGGCCGCCTTCTCGCCTGTGATGGCGCCGTCCGTTCCTGGAACGATGGGGACACCTGCAGCCGCCATTTCGCGGCGTGCCCTATCCTTCTCACCCATCATCCGAAGGATCTCCGGCTGAGGGCCGATAAAGGTGATGTGCGAGGCCTCGCAAACCTCGGCGAAGTTCGCATTTTCGGAGAGAAACCCGTAGCCCGGGTGAATGGCATCTACATTCGTGATTTCGGCAGCGCTGATCACGTGGGGGATGTTCAGGTAGCTATCACTGCTGCGCGGTGGACCGATGCAGACGGCCTCGTCGGCAAAACGGACGTGCAGAGAGTTGCGGTCGGCCTCGGAATACACAGCCACTGTGGGAATGCCAAGCTCTTTGCAAGCGCAGATCACACGAAGCGCAATCTCGCCACGATTTGCGATCAGAATCTTACGGAACATGGGCAGTGGAGGGGGGGGCCACGGGGGTTAATTCTTCCTAATGGAACGCAGGGCGAAGAGCGGCTCACCATACTCGACGGGCTGGCCGTTTTGTACCAGGATGCGCACGATCTCCCCGGCGACGTCGGATTCAATTTCATTCATCAGTTTCATCGCTTCGATAATGCACAGCACCTGCCCCACCTCGGCGTGATCGCCAACCTTGACAAATGGCTCTGCGCCGGGGGTGGGCGCTTCGAAGTAGGTGCCAACAATCGGAGACTTAACCATGTGAAAGTCTTCCGTTCGGCCAGACTCGGATGCGACTGCACGTGGAGGAGGCGCTGCCCCTTCCTCTGGCACGGCGGCGGACATCGGGCTCGCGACGATAATCTCAGGTGCTGCGGAACGCTGGAAATGGGTGCTGGAGTTTGGAGAGGCCGTCTTCAGCCGGATGCGTAGATCCCCCCGGCAATACTCGAACTCCTCCAGACCGTGCTCGGCCATGAAATCCAGGATTTGCTCAAGCTGCGGCAAATCCAGCTCCGGCACGCTCAAGTCAGCTGACGTTGTGGGTTTCTTCTTTTCTTTCATGAGGAATCAGAGTTCAAGCAGCTCTGCCGGACTCTTGGTTAAAGCTATGGCACCGTTCTGCGATACCACAAAATCGTCCTCAATGCGTATGCCCCCCACAGCTTCAAGATAAATCCCGGGTTCGATCGTGACGACATTGCCCGCTTGAAGTGTTTTCTTCTGACCTCGTGCCAACCTAGGATCTTCATGGACCTCGAGGCCCAGGCCATGTCCGGTGCCGTGAACAAACCAGCGAGCCAGCCCTGCTTGTTCAAGGACACGCCTGGCGGCCGCGTCGACCTCGCCCTCGGCAGCACCTGGCAGAAGTGCTCTTTTCGCCGCCTGCTGCGCTTCCCAGACCGAGCGATACCAGCGGCGCACCCTCGCGGGAGCACGACCCAGAAAGACGGTACGTGTCAGGTCGCTGCAATAGTGGTCGAGTATAGCACCCAGGTCGAGGACGACCAATTCATTTTTCCTGAGTACCTTGGCGCTCGGCCGAGCATGGGGCAAAGCCGATCGACGGCCCGAAGCAACAATGGTGTCAAACGCCGGGCCGCTCGCGCCCTTCCGCCGCATACGGTACTCGATCTCAGCGACCAGCTCAAACTCTCGTTGGCCGGGCTGGACAAGGGGCAAGACCTCTTCAAGAGCCGCCAGAGCCAGTTGAGCCGCCTTGCGCATTCGAGTGATCTCTTCAATGCTCTTGACCTGGCGCAACTCTTCGACAAGCCCAAATACCCGAGTAAATCGAATGCGCGAACCCGTGAATTTGCGGAGTTCTCCGAATTGGGCCATTGTAAGCAGGGCTGGCTCATAGGCAAGCCGACGTACACGGCTCCTCCGGAGGTACAGACCCACCCCCGCGAGCAGAGAACCGCTTACGATCTGCACGCAACCTTTCTTCACCTCTTGTCGGCTCTGGATCAAATACCGCCCGTCGGTGAAGAGGCGGGCAGGTCCCCGCTCGACCAGGAGCGCAGCTGAACTCCCCGTGAATCCGCACAGGTAGTACACGTTCGCCGGGTGTGTGCTGAGAAATCCGTCCGCGTCGAATTCCTCCAGTCGCCGCCGCACGATCTGGATTCGTTTGTGATGAAGATGATCCATAAAATGCAAAGGAGGAGACCTGCGTCTCCTCCTAGGCTTCGCTTCGATTACTAGCTTTTAGCTTGGCGCGATGCGGGGAGTCAAGAAGAAAAGCAGCTCTTGTGACTGGACGTTGACGGTCGTCCGCTTGAATAGATTGCCGATCAGCGGAAGACTGCCGAACAGCGGCACCTGCTGGATGTCGGTCCGCTGTCTGGAGATAATGATCCCGCCGATCACCACGGTTCCTCCGTCGTTGATCAGTACCTTAGATTCAACGGCCTGAGTGTCGAGGGCGGGAATACCCTGAACGCGCGGGACACCTTCAGCGATCTGCGTGTTTTCGATGACGACCTCCATGTAGACCGTCCCCTCGGCCGTGATCTGCGGGGTAACCTCGAGCTTCAGCACGGCATCAACGAATTGCACCGAGATCGTGTTGTTGATTGTGGTCTGGACGGGGATCTTAGTCCCCTGCTTGACCGTCGCCTTTTCGTTGTTTTGCGTAATCACCTTTGGCTTGGAGAGCAGTTTGCCGACGCCCTTGGATTCCGCAGCGCTGATGATGAAATCGAGCGCCAGGTTGGGAGAGCTGTGGGCAATAGTGAAGCCGCTCGTTGGGACTGAAGCAGGCAGATTGACACTGAGCGGGATCTGACTTGTTCCCGAGACCACCAGTGGCGGCACGGGCAGCGGAGGCGAATTGCGGATGACCGGGCTGTTAAAGCCAGTCTGCCCGACTAGACCGCCAAAAATCGTGCGCCCTCCTGCTGCAGACGTCGCGAAGCCGAACTGGGTGCCGATATCGCGAGCAAAGGAACGCGACGCAGCCACAACGCGAGCCTCGATCTCCACCTGCTGGCCCTTGCGATCCAACTGACGGATCAGGTTATCCAGCACGGGAAGGACGATGGGAATGTCACGGATGATCAGCATGTTGGCGCGCTCGTCGGCCAGTATCTCCCCGCGAGCCGAGAGGAAGCGCTTCAGCGTGTCACGCAGGCCCGTGGCCTTGGCATAGCTGAGGACGCGGGTCGTGGTCACCTGGTCAACCGCCTCGGCCTGAGCCTTGGCCAGGTCGCGCCGAAGCTCCGCTTCCTTCTTTAGTGTCTCTCGAGTGGCTAGGCGGAGGACATTGCCTTCGAGTTGCTTGTCGAGACTATTGTTGCGCAGAACGATTTCAAGCGCCTGGTCCCAGGGCACTTCGTCTAATACGATCGTCAGCGTGCCCTTCACGTTAGGATCCAGAACTACGTTTAGGCCGCTGATCTCGTGGATGAGCCGGAAGAAATCCTTCAGGTCCACGTCCTTGAGGTTCACAGAAATGGGCTCGCCGGCGTACTGGGCAGGAGCCTGGCCGCCGGCCGCCGGAGCTGCCCCCTGCGGTGGTTCCGAGGCTGGAGCAATGGCCGTAGGATTCATCGCTGGCTTTTCCTCAACCGGGGCCGGCTGTACCGTTGTTGGCTCAGCCTTTGCCTCAGGAGGCACTAGAGATGCGAGCTTCGTTTCTGCTCCGCTTACTGCCTGCTGTGGTTGGGGCAAGGCAGGCGTTTCGGTCTCCCCTACTTCCCTGGAATGCCCTTGATTCGCCTGAACAGGCTGTTGAGGCTGGCGGGGAGACTCAACGATCTTTGCAGCGGCGGGCTGGGCAGCCCTGAGATCACCCGCTCTGGCGGAGACGGGCTTTGCAACCTGCGCTGCGTTTCCGGAAGCCGAGAAGGCCACGGTTAGTGAATTCCCGTCTAATTGCGTGCTGTAGGGTACGGCCTTGTCAAGATCGATCACGACACGGGCAACATCGGGTTTGAACTGGCTGACCCGTAAGCGGGAAACTGGCCGAACAGCACCTGTTGTTGCGGACTGGTTCAGAGCAAGGCGTGCGCCAGCAAAATCCAAAACAACGCGCTCAGGATTGCTTAGGCGAGTCGCTTCATACTCCAAGCGCCCCGTTCCCTCGATGCGAACATTAGTCTGAGCGCCCACTTGGCCGACCCGCACATTGTGGATTGCCAAGCTCGGAGCATCCTGTGTTGTCGGTTTATTCTGAACAGGCTCGCGGGCCGTGTCAGCCGATTCGGGCTGCTTGGCTTCGAAAACCAGCACCAATTGGTTCGGTCCCGAACGCTCGAAGCGCGGCTCAACCGGCGTGCGAAGGAGGACTTCCAGTCGAACTCCAGACTGTCCATTAATGTCTTGAGGAACCACTCGATAGCTGCTCACGACCTCGGAGGTCAACACCCGAGCGCTCGTCGACTCCGTCGAGTTGACGCCAGGCAGGTCCACCACCAGGAGATTCGCACTAGGACGAGAGACGCTGTACTCGAATGCTGCCGTCGCGGTTGCTTCAATGCGGACAGCCTGGGCATTCGCCTCGGCGCTAAAGCGCACCATAGGCGCAGCGCCTCCGGTCTGCGCCAGCGCTGGGCTGGCGAAGATCGCCGCGCTCACCAAGAGCAAGAGGAAAATGGCGAGCCGGTATGCCGGCCGGTTGATCTTCATGGCTGCTCTCCTGGACTAGGGTAAAGTCGTTTGCTCACCTGCCGCTCCACGGGCTTGCCGAACGCATCCTTGCCGGTCTGGTGGAACGAGACGGCTTCCATCGTGATCTTCTCGACCCGGCCGTCGTAAAGCTGGTCTCCCTCACGCAAAAAGTAAACCCGCTGCTGTGGATTCGAAACGACGGCAATCATGCCGTTTGGCCCTCGAACCAACCCGTCGATCCGAAGGGTGCTGATTACCAAACCGGCTTTCCCCGGCGGTAAGCGTTCCGGGATTCCCGCGCCCGGTCCCTGCTTGCTGACCAGAGGCTCGAACGGATCACGCCGGGCCACAGTTTTTGCAGACCTATCCGAGTCGCTCGGGACTGGCACCTGTGCAGCCGCCTTGGTCTCAAACGCCTTGGACGCCCCCTGGGCTTTGGCGGCGGGCTGCTTCCCCGCCTGTGTTCCCTTGGCCGGCTGCCTGGCTTGCGCCGATAGACTTGACACAGCCCCAAGCGGCAGGGCTACCAGCACGAGCAATGCGGTTGTTGATTTTGCTATGCGCATGGTCGCTTCGATCCCCGTTTAGCGCTTGCCCGGCTGCTTGGCCGGAGGCTCTTCCCCCGCTTTCGTGAAATAGGTTGTCGCCATGAATACACCTGTCACCGAGGTGCCCGGTCGTAACGGATACTTCGTTGTCTTCGTTTCAGCCACACCTGCAAAAGTCAAATCCCCGACATTGATGATCCGAGACAGCCGTCCCAAGCGCGAAAAGAAGTCCAAAACTGCGTAGTAGGGGCCATCAACCTGGACTTGGAAAGGCATCTCGTAGTGATAATCTCTGGGCGTAACGGGATGGGCAGTCAAGCGACGAATCTGAACGTTGGAGGCTGCCGCAGCGCCCTGGAGGAGGCGGATGAACTCATCCAATTCCTTTTCTTCCGGCACGATTGTCTTGAGTGTCTCGAGCTGCTTTTGCAGGGCTTCCATCTCAGCCCGGAATTCAGCGTGCCGCCGGTCATAGACCTCAAGGCCGGCGACTTCCTGATTCAGAGTGCTGTATTCCTTTTTCGCGTTCTCGAGATCAGTTCGAACCTGCTGCACAGGAGAGTACGGCACGAATTCACCTGCGCCGATAATAAGAACAGCCAGGGCTACAAAGAGCAGGGCCTGGATGTACCAGGGGAATTCACGAAACGAGATCGCCATGGCGCTCCCTACCCTTTCCTCTGCGGCGCCGCGACTGGGGATGGCGCGGCTGGATTGGCCTGAGGCAGAGCGAAGTCCGCCGTCAGAATAAACAAGAACGTTTGCACCGCTGTATTCTTGTCATCCTGCTTGGATTCCTTGATCTCCACTTTCTGGAAATACCCGGATCGCTTCAGCTGCGTAATGAAGTTGGCGATCGCATTGATCGAGCCAGCAGATCCCTCGATCTCTAACCCAGCGCCTTTGCGAGTCAGAGAGGTCAGCCAGAGCTGTTCGGTCCGCACCACCGTGTTGGCGACCATCTCCAGAAGTTCCTGGCCGCCCGTGCGGTTCCTCTGGAGATCCTCGATTACCGAAATCCTCTGTTGCAGAACGGCCTTTTGCCGGTCAAAAACCTCAACCTGTTGCTTGAGCCCCTCCAAACGAGTCTTTTCACTTTGCTTGGCACGAATTTTATCCTTCTCCACGTGGAGGTCCTTGCCCATCTGCCACCAGTGAAACCAAAGAACGCCGCCCGCGAACGCAAGGCAGAGGACGAGCAGCACTAATTGCAGTGTGGCTTCCAGCGGAACGGCCCGGCGGCTAGCTTTTGGTCGAGCACGACCAAGCAGGTTGATCCGGATCATGGCGTGTCAAAGCTCCTAAGCGCTAGACCGACAGCAATCGCGAGCCGCGGTGCCAGCTCGCGGATTTGTTCCTCATTATGCCGTCCGGGATTGATCACGATCTTCCGGAACGGATACAGCTCTTCGACTGGCATGGCAAACTCTTCTCGGAGCAGCTCCATCAGGCCGGGCACCCTGGCCGTCCCGCCTGCCACATAGATTCGCTGGATGTTTTCGCCGCTCGCGGTGGCGCGGAAGAAGTCAAAGGTCTTCTGAATCTCCAGGATGAGAATGTCGGATACCGAGCGCAATATTGTTGCCCGTTGTTCCTCCGCGACGCCAGCGATGTTCTCGCCCTTCTTAAGTCGCTCGGCGTCTTCAAAGCTCAAATCCAATTCCTTCTGCAGCGCATCGGTGTACTGGTTTCCGCCCACGGAGACGTCGCGGGTAAACAGAGGAACGCCACCCCGGACGATGTTGATGTTCATCACGCTGGCGCCGATGTTCAGCAGTGCCACCGTTTGCCCGGGGTCCGGGTCGTAGTTCACCTCAAAGCAATTCTGGAGTGCAAACGCGTCGATATCCACGACCGTTGGAGTCTTGCCCGCTTGCGCCAGCACGTTTGTGTGATTGAGGATCTTGTCTTTCTTAACTGCGACCAGCAGCACGTCCATCTGTGTGTCCACGGATTCCAGCAGCTGGTAGTCCAGGTTGACGTCCGCAATATCGAAGGGGATGTGTTGGCTGGCTTCGGTCTGAATGCGGTCGTACAGCTCTTCTTCGGTCATAAGTGGCAGCGCAACGCGCTTGACAATCACAGAATGTCCCGAGACCGAAGTGGCCACACTCTTCG
Organism: uncultured Nitrospira sp.; assembly: GCA_964590025.1. Lineage (GTDB taxonomy): Bacteria > Nitrospirota > Nitrospiria > Nitrospirales > Nitrospiraceae > Palsa-1315. The sequence goes on along the minus strand of CAZPWD010000025.1, from coordinate 1,806 downwards.
CCTTGACTTTCTGTTGGTCAAAGATGCTGCCGATGCCCGCAGCGACCAGCGGAGCGTCCATGATGGCGCCATCTACAACCGTATCCTGTGCCAGCGGCTCCACACCGAAGCTGACCAGCTCGTACCCCTGCTTCGTGCCCCTCAACTCGACCGCCTTAATTGAACTGGAGCCGATGTCGAGTCCGACAACCGGTTTCGATTTTCCCGAGCCAAACATGGTGGCCTGTCTCCCGATCCAGCGTTCTCGCTTCCTATCGCTTCTTAGTGACCGGTCCCTGGGTCATCTTCTTTTCCATCCAACGGTCCAGGATGGTTTTTTTGAACTTCCAGCGATTGCCGAGCTTGAAAGCAGGTATCTCACCCTCGCAAACATAGCGATATAGGGTGTCCGGTGAGACGCCCAAGTATTGCGAAGCTTGCCGAATGTTCATTACTTCGCGCGATTCCATATTTGCGGCTGACACCCCACGTCTGAAACCGTCCCTCGCCCCTGCGACCCAAGCCACCCCACCTCGGTCGAACAGAGGTCCTACCCCTACAAAGGGTTATGGCATCCCGAAAAAGAGGTGTCAAGAATTCCCTTAGGGAGTTGTGCCCAAAAGGGGGAGTATGTGCCGAAGTTGTAGGCAAACGCGGAGATGGGGTCCAGTAATAGGGTCCTAGAACGCATAGAACCACAATGGGTTGGAGGGGACCGTTGTGGGGGAGCGTATGTCGTTGAAAAGGCGAGGGGGCGGGTACTGATTGTGAACAACACCCTAGGGCAGCTATGACCAAAACTGAGGGCCAACGTGAAAAAAACTATAGGTAACCGCGGAAGAGGCGAGCGGCCGGTGTGAAAAGGCTAGACGCAAGAGGTCAGTGTGAAGGAACGCTAGAGGCCGAGGGACTTCCAGAGGGCGGTGACGCGGGCGCGGGTGGCGGGGTCCATGCGGATTTCGTCGGGCCAGGGGCGGAGGAAACCTTCTGATGACCACTTGCGCGTGGCGTCAATGCCCATTTTCGAACCGAAGTCCTGAATGCGAGCAGCGTGGTCAAGTGTGTCCACGGGGCCGAGGACAAATTGGACGTCGCGCTCGGGGTCGATGGCGCAAAGGGCTTTCCAGACGACTTCGCGGTAGTCGTGAATGTTGACGTCGTGATCCACCACGACGATGACCTTGGTGAACATGGCCTGACCGAGGGACCAAATCGCGTTCATGATTTTGCGTGCGTGGCCCGGGTAAGATTTGCGGATGGAGACGATCATCAAGTTGTGGAAGATGCCTTCGGCGGGCATGGAAATGTCAATGATCTCGGGATACTGCATGCGCATCACGGGGAGAAAGATGCGCTCGACGGCGTGGCCCATGTAGAAATCTTCCTGCGGGGGCGGGCCGACGATAGTGGTGAGGTAAATGGGATCGCGGCGATGCGTGATGCAGGTAATGTGGAAGACGGGATACTCGCCTTCGAGCGAGTAGAAGCCGGTGTGGTCGCCGAAGGGGCCTTCGGTTCGAAGTTCGTCGAGCTGGATGTAGCCTTCGAGGATGATTTCGGCGTTGGCGGGGACTTGGAGGTCAACGGTCTCGCACGCGACTGTTTCGACAGGCTCGCGGCGGAGAAAGCCGGCGAACATCAACTCGTCGAGATCGGGAGGGACGGGAAGAATTCCAGAGAGGCAGGTGGCGGGATCGGCGCCGATGGCGACGGCGACTTCGATGCGTCCGGAGGGATTCTGCGCGCGGGCGCGGCGGAAATGTTCGGCGCCGTGCTTCTGCGTCTGCCAGTGCATGGCGGTGGTGCGGTCGTCGAAGACCTGCATGC
>CAZPWD010000024.1:0-19533 GCA_964590025.1 uncultured Nitrospira sp. | reverse complement strand
GCGCCTTCTACCGGGCTGGCCATGCGGGTTCGGCCTTTGGCTTCCCCTTCCCGCACGATGGTATAGGGTCCGCTGCATTTCTCCTTCATGAGGGCAAGGGCGTCTTCCCGAAACGATGACAGCATCGATCCCTGCTCCCCCTTGAAGGGATAGGTAACAACCCCCCCGTTTTCTCTTTCCTGAACCAGTTTTGCTCCCTCGGCACAGCCGACCAGGACGATGACGAAGAGGACGGCGAGGCTTGACCAGATCTTCATGCGGTCCCTATCATACTCGTGAGAGTGATCCCGTTAGGACGATTCATCGCCCTGTTTGTTGAAAGGAGGCCAACCATGACCATGCGCATTGTCATCACCGTTGCCATCGCAGCAACAATGCAGCAGAAACGCTGGCCGATTTGGGCTACCGTCATGTCTACAACGTCACCGGCAGCATGAATGCCTGGCTTGCAGCGGGCTTTCCGGTTGAATCGGGGAGCCGCTAGCAGGATGCTGAAAAAGTCCGTCAGCAGCCACAGACCGTGCCGCGTGACGCGCGAGACATGCGAGAAAGGCGCGACGTGGACAGATTGGATTCCCACCTCGTTTCACACGTCTCGCTCGTCTAGCCCGTCTCGCTCCGCTATCCTGCGTGTCTGTTCTCCTCATGTCCCTGACGTGCGGGGCGCCGAAACTCTTCTATGCCGAAATGGTTTTTCTGCAGCCTGCTAGTCCGACGTATATTTCGACAAACTCATTTGTCTACGGTTTTGGCACCGGCTTGCTTCTGGCGCGGGCTGATCCCGATCACGGCTGGAAGTCCGACGTGGGTTGTGGTGCTGCCTTCTAACAAGGGTAACCAGACGTGTAAACCGGCCATCGCAGACATGGCTTGTCGGAGCGAAGGGCTGACAGCGACGTCAGAAGAGGATCCTCCATCCATGGCCATGACCTGGCGTAGGGAGGGAAAGGCGTCCCGCAGACATTCCCCAAGGGCATGGAGTGACACCTCTTCCGTGGTCTTCAGGACGAGAAGATGTCCATCGCCTTGTTCTGCGACGAGGGTCTGATGTGCGCGTTTCCCGGTTTGGCGCACACGGACTTTTCCTGTCCGGTCAAGGAGCATAAGGGATTGCGCAACCTCTCGATAGGGAGGTTGTCGTTCGTCGAAGGTGTCAAAGGTCAAGTCCAAAACCCGCGCGCGGCGTGAACGATCCTCCACCGGTTCTGCCACAAACAGTCCCAGCCAGATGGCGTGCCGCTTGCTCCCCAGAGAGCGGCCGTTTCCATAGAGCAGCCCGAGATACGCATAATTTTCACGGAAGAGTCCGGCATTGAAGACCAGGTCGTGGCCGGTTCGTTCTTGCCATTGGCGAATATCGAGCGGGTCCGAGAAACCGTCCTGCTGGTAGTAGTGCACGGTAAAGCGATAGCGATTGGGATCGATCTCGACGGCGATCAACGGTGCGACGTCCGAGCATTGTGCTTGTGGATTCCAGACGGAGATGGATAAACCGTCTCCGAGGTGATCTGCTGCGAGGGGCTGAGCCGTCGTCGTTGAGGGTCCGCTGAATATGACGAAGATGATACCCAGGAGAAACCGGGCGACAGGGGTGAAAAGGAAAGACCGGTGGAAGCTGTTGTCCTGTACCATAGTGTCTCAGGATCGAGTATAGAGAGAGCCGATATGGAGCGTCAAATCATTCAAGGAAGAGGGGCAACGGCTGCGATGCGAGCCACGTACGGTCAGCGCGGGGTGGGCTGGGGTGTCGATGGGGAGGTGCCGGTCCTATCTGATGGCGTGCTGGCATCGAGCAGATTGCGGACTGCGCGGGCGAGCACCTCAGGAGTGAAGGGCTTTTGCAAGAAACTGCTCATTCCCTCTTCTTGTCCGGCCATGATGCCGATGTCATCCATATACCCCGATATGAACAGGGTTCGTAAATCCGGTTTGATGACGGAGAGATGCTGTGCCAGTTCCCGTCCGCCCATGCCCGGCATGACGACGTCGGTCAGGAGGAGTTGTAACGATCCTGCTTGTTGCGTCGCCAGCAAGCAGGCCTCGACCCCGTTCTTGGCTTCTACGACCCGGTAGCCCAGCTTCCGCAGCTCGTCTCGCACGAGCGTACGTACGCTCGGTTCATCTTCCACCAAGAGAATCGTTTCCGTGCCCCTCTGAGGCTGTCCCAAGGGCTGGGTCGGCGCGGTGGTGAGGATGGCGGACTCGACGCTCGGGAAATACAGGTCGAAGCGCGTGCCGTGGCCCACTCGGCTGGTGACGTCGATGGCGCCGCCGCATTGGGTGACAATCCCAAACACCGTGGAGAGGCCAAGACCGCTGCCCTTCCCCTCCCCCTTCGTGGTGAAGAATGGTTCAAAGATATGGGATTGTGTCCTGCGGTCCATGCCACAGCCGGTATCGCTGACGGCCAACCGGACATAGGGACCTGGCGGCAACGGGGTGAGGTGGTAGACCGGACTGCGGGTCAGTTCGACCTGGGCCGTTTCGATCGTGAGCGTTCCGCCCTTCGGCATGGCATCCCGCGCGTTGACGACGAGATTGACCAGGATCTGTTCAAGCTGGGCTTGGTCGGCGCGCAGCCGCCCATTCGTCGGATCGAGTTGACTGACGAGCTGGATGTCCTCGCCGATGAGGCGGCGCAATAGACTTTCCAGACTCGTGACAGCGGTATTGAGCGAAAGAACTTTCGGGTCCAGCGATTGTTTGCTGCTGAACGTGAGCAGTTGTCGGATCAGTGTCGCAGCCCGTTCGCCAGCCTTCAGTGTTTCTTCGATCTTTCCGCGAAGTGGGTGTTGAGGGCCGAGTTCCGTCAAGAGGACTTGGCTGTAGCCCATGATGACGGTCAGGAGATTATTGAAGTCATGCGCGATCCCTCCGGCCAACCGGCCAACCGCTTCCATTTTCTGGGACTGCCGAAATTGTTTCTCGCTCTGCCGAAGGGCCTCCTCAGCCCGTTTCCGTTCGGCGCGGTCATCTAGCTCACGTAATGCGCGCTGGACCGAGGGCACCAGCCGTCCGAGCCGTTGCTTGAGCACATAGTCGGTCGCGCCTTGATGCATGGCGTCGATAGCCAGTTCCTCTCCGATGACGCCCGAGACGAAGAGAAAGGGTACGTCGGGACAGTGCTGACGAGCCAAGGTGAGCGCCGTCATGCCGTCGAAGCCCGGGATCGAATAGTCCGCCAGGATGAGGTCCATCCGGCCCTCCTTGAGGGCCGCCACAAATGCCTGACGCGTGTCGACGAGTTGCGACTGACAAGGGATGTTGCCCTCCATCAGGGTGGTCGTAATGAGTTCCGCGTCGACCGGATCGTCCTCGAGGTGGAGTAGGCGGAGCGGGGTTTTCACAAATCCTTTGTGAGGAGACTAATCGATTGGGTCAGAGCCTTCGGGTGGCGGTTCGTTGATCACGCCCCAAAAAACACCAAGTTCTTTTACGGCCGCGATGAACTGGTGAAACTCAACCGGCTTCACCACGTAGGCGTTGGCGCCCAACGCATAGCTTTGGGCCAAATCGCGCTCCTCGCGCGAGGACGTGAGCATGACGACAGGAATCGGTTTCAGGTTCACGTCGTTCTTAATCGTCCTCAAGACCTCGAGCCCGTCGACTTTGGGCATCTTGAGATCCAGGAACACGACCACGGGATTGCCCTGCTGCCTGGAGGCAAAGACTCCGCGGCAATAGAGGTAGTCGAGGACTTCAGCTCCGTCGTGGCAGACCACCACTTTGTCGGCGATGTGATGTTCTTCCATGGCGGCCAGCGCAAGCTCGGCGTCACGCGGGTTATCTTCAGCGAGCACGATGGGCTTGACAGTGGTCATCTGAGAGACCTCGCGAGCGGGAGCGAAAAGTAGAAGGTAGCCCCTTGGTCCGGTGCCCCCTCGGCCCAGGTCCTTCCACCATGCCGATGGATGATTCGGCGTACGCTGGCGAGACCAATGCCGGTGCCTTCAAACTCGTCGTTCCGATGGAGGCGTTGAAAGACGCCGAATAACTTGTTTACATACTGCATGTCGAATCCTACCCCATTATCACGCACGAACACCTCGGCTTCACCAGAGTTCCGTCTGACGGCGCCGATCTCGATCTTGGTCTCCGGCCTCGTGGCTGTGAATTTCAGCGCATTGGAGATCAGATTCACGAAGACTTGGCGTAACATCGCCGGATCTCCCGAAACGTTAGGTAGTGGGTGCATTGTCCAGGAGATTGTCCGCCCTTGCAAGTCAAGACGTAAATCGTGAAGGACGGTCTTGACGAGTTGATCCAAGTTGACCGTCGTGCGGAGCATGTCCTGGCGACCCATACGGGAAAAGACGATCAGGTCGTCGATCAGTTGTCCCATCTGCTTCGCGGAATCTGAAATCGTCTGCAGGTAGCGGCGCGCTTTGTCGTTGAGCGCCTCACCGGCCGCCTTGGACAATAGGGCCGCATAGCCGTCGATATGACGGAGTGGGGCGCGCAGGTCATGCGACACGGAATAGCTGAACGCTTCTAACTCCTTATTGGCAGCCTGGAGCAGCTCGCCCCGGCTCTGCAACTCCGTGGCCACGCGGCGTCGCTCGGTGACATCGTGATGGATCAGAAAGTATACGGAGGCCAAGAGGACCAATTGCAGGAGGGCACCGAGTCCGAGCAAGGCGATCGTATTTCTCGTGCTTCCAGCGGATTGCGCCACGCGGGCATGAATTGCTCGCTGCTCGACCGAGTCGAGCTCCGTCATCAGGCGTTGGATTCCCTCGAGCTCGTTCTTTGCCGCTCCGGAGAGTGCGAGATGGCGCACAGCTTCATAGCCATGAAGCTCGCGCTGGGCGATAGCTTCCGCCTCTGCTCCCAATTGCCTGGCGATGAGCTGTTCGAGTGTCGCCACGCGGGCCTGTTGTTCAGCTCCTTCGTTCGTCAGGCCTCTGAGATACCGAAGGTATTCGGGCATTTGTTCGACAACGGTCCGGTAGGATCTGAGGTACGACTCGTCGCCGGTGACGAGATAGCGCCGATGGCCGCTTTCAGCGGCGCTGAGGGCTTCTCCGACTGAGCCGAGCAGTTGTACCAATTCGTGGCTCTTGGTATCGAGCCGGCTATTCTCAATCAAGACGGAGGTGTTGCGGTAGGAAATAGCGCTGATGACCACAATGCCGGCAAAGACGAGCCCAAACCCCGCAAGGACGCGTCGTTCGATCGACCAATGGGTGAACCACTCCCTGCGCCCGCCGGTCTTGGGAATCGGTGCCGGACTGCTATCGGGAGCCGGTTCCGATCGAACGGGTGCTGGCGTGGCTGGACGTTCTTGCGTGACGGATTCCATGGTTCAAGCGTGCGCGGGCGAGAGGATGTAAGCCAATGTCATGGAAACTGTACCCTCCTCCGGAAGACCCTGCAAGAAATATTTTAGAAGAATGCTTGTTGGACGCTGGGGAACCATCCCCGGTAGGCTTAGCCGCCGAAGGGGATGACGGCAGGGGGAACGGGAAGGGATGCGGTTGGATCAGCCAAGTTTGAAAACGTCAAGACGGCCGAGACAACCCAGTCGGTGAAGGGTTGCGGATAGATGCCGATCACGAGGGTGCCGGCGAGACAGACGTAGACCACCACTTTGATCGGGCCCGAGATCTTGAGGGGTGACGAGTCGTGGGGTTCGCCGATGTACATCTTCTTCACGACGATGAGGTAGTAGTACAGGGAAATGACGATGTTGATGAGCCCTACGGCGATGAGCGCGTAGAGCCCTTCCTTCATGGCCGCGACAAAGATGTACAATTTGCCGATGAAGCCGGCCAGCGGGGGCACCCCGGCCAGCGACAAGAGAAAAATCAGCATCGCAAAGGCGAGAAAGGGCGACCGGCGGCCCAGGCCGCTGTAGTCGTCGATTTCCTCACTGCCGATGGCTTCGCTGACGGCGATGATAATGGCCCAGGCGCCGAGATTGGCGAAAAGATAGGTCAGGAGGTAGAACAACATTGCGTCGCTGCCCATCTTCGTCCCGGTCGCGAGACCGATCAGCACGTTGCCGATCTGGGCGATACCGGAATAGGCCAAGAGCCGTTTCATGTTCTTTTGAGCGATGGCCACGATGTTGCCGTAGGTCATGGACAAGATGGACACAGCGACAAGCAGCAGAGCCCAGATTGGCTTAAAGGTCGCCAAGGCGACGAGGAACATTCTCAGGAGGATGGCAAAGGCCGCTGCCTTGGGTGCGATCGAGAGGAACGCCGTCACTGGTGTCGGCGATCCATGATAGGTGTCTGGAATCCACGAGTGGAAGGGCACAGCGCCGATTTTGAATCCTAATGCGCCGAAAATCAGCAGGAAGCCGATGGCCAATCCTGGTGTGGCCTGTGCCGCCTTCATATCGGAAAACACCAGTTTGCCTGTTTCTCCGTAGACCAAGCTGATGCCATAGGCGAGGAGGCCTGCGGCGAAGACGCCCAGGATGAAAAACTTGATGCCCGCTTCGTTCGAGGCCATGTCCTCGCGGAGATACGCAACGAGGACATAGAAGCCGATGGTGGAAAATTCCAGGGCGACGAAGACCGACAGCAGGTCGTTCGCGGAAGCCATAAACATCATCCCGAGGGCCGACATCACGATCAGGAAATAATATTCTCCACGGAAGAACCTAAATCGATGGATGTAATCGATTGAGGCCAGAATGACGAGGATCGTCGATCCGACGATGAGCATTTTGAAGAACAGGGCCATCCGGTCGAGGGCGAACATGTTTGCGAAGAGGGTCCCGGTGATGCCAGTGATATCGAACCAGGCCAGGCAGCCGAGGGTGGCGACGAGCCCGGCGATGCTGAAATAGGCTAATTGTTCGTTGGGCAGCCGAGGGAACGAGAAATCAATGATCAGGATGAGACATAGCCAGGACGTGAGCAGGATTTCCGGTAACAGCAACAGGAGATCGGAGGGAGACATGGTGAACGCGAAGGTCATTCGAGCCCTTGTAAGGGGTGAGGGGTGAGGGGTGAGGGGTTGTCCGCCAAGAGCGGAGCATCCGGCGACCCCGGCAGACTCGTCGTTTCACGTTTCACGTGTAACGTTTCACGTTCTTGTGAGGCCACCGGCACGACGTGGGTGATCTTCGCGATTAAGGGATCGACGCCCGACCGCACCACATTATAGAGGTGCATGGGGAAGAAAAAGAATCCGATGCTGACGGTGATCATGATCAAGAGCGGAAGACGATCAGCCACGGCGACTGCGTCGTGCGCGTGACTGTACTTCTGGTCCATGGGTCCGTAGAAGAGCCCGCGCATCATCTTGAACAAGTAGGCCATGGTCAAGACGATGCCGACCACGGCCACGATGACTTGGAAGGGATACTTGTTCCAACTGCCGACGATGATCATGACTTCGGCGATGAAGTTTACGGTGCCGGGCACGCCGATCGAGGCCATGCAAGCAACCACGAAACAGCCGGAGATGAACGGCATGCGATTCGAGAGCCCGCCGAGCGAGGGAATGTCGCGGCTGTGCGTCTGATCGTACACCCACCCGGCCATGGCGAAGAGCATGCCCGTGGCCATGGCGTGGGCGAACATATACATCACCGCGCCGGTCAAACTGATGTAGTCCAAGGCGGCCATGCCTAAGAAGACATAGCCCATGTGACTCGAGCTGGAATACCCGATGACGTACTTTGTATCTTTGGCGTAGAACGCCACGAACCCGCCATACACGATACTGAACATGCAGAGCACGGCCGCGATGGGCATGAGTTCTCTGGTGGTCTCCGGCAGAATCTCAAAGGCCACCCGGATGATGGAAAAATGGCCGAGCTTCATCAGCACTCCCGCGTGCAACATGCTCGTGGCGGCCGGCGCGGCTGCGTGACCCACAGGAGACCAGGAGTGCAGCGGCCACAGCGGCGCGATCGAGGCAAAGCCGATGAAGATCAGTAGCCAAATGATCTTGTCGAGCGTCGTGCCCAAGACCGGGATGTTCATCAACTTGGCCTGTTCACGCAGGACCAGAATGTCGAAGGTATTGAGCCCCGAGTACTTGTAGATCAGCAAGATACCCATCAGCGCCACGACGGCAAAGGCCGAGAGGAAGAGCACCAGTTTCATCGCGGCGTATTCTTTACTGTTGGATCCGAAGTTGAAGATGAACCCGACCGAATCCCGCTGTTTGAGGCCATCCGGATCCGTCATCTCGTTGTACTTTTTCGTGTGGCTTCCCCACATGCCCAACAGGAGATACATGGGGATCACGGACATTTCGTAGAAGAAGAAGAGAAAGAACAGATCCAACGACATGAAGACGCCGATCGTGGCGGCCGCGAGGATGAGCAGCCAGATATAGAATTCTTTCGTCCGATCTTTGATGTGCCAGGAGACGAAAATTCCTGCGAACAGCAAGATGCTCGATGCCAGCACCAGCGGGGTGCCGATCCCATCCACCCCGAGGTGGAGCGAGATACCCAGCTGGCGAGACCATTCGAATCGCTGGACGAATTGGAATCCCCCCTTCACGTGATCGTAGGCGAAGAACAGGTAGAGTGAGGCGAGCAGGGAGACAAGGGCTGATCCCGCCGCGATCCCCCGCACGAGCATCGCTTGCCGGTTGGAGACGAAGATCAGCGCGATGGCTCCCACGAAGGGGGCAAACAGGATATAGAATAGTGCGTAGTTATCCATACGATTAATCCACCCTTACCGGCTGTTTGGTCTCGATCGACGCCACGGTCCCCCGTTCCAGTCGATCGACCAACGACTGCACCGATCCGTTCATCATTCTCAAGAAGGGAGCGGGATAGAGGCCAATCCAGAGGATCATCACCGACAAGGCCACCACGATGAGCACTTCGCGGGGATGCAGATCACTGATGGAGTCCTTAACGGCCTTGCCGAGCGGTCCCAGCATCGACCGCTCGTAGTACCAGAGAAAATATGCCGCGCTGAAGATGACGCCGGTGACCGCGATCCCACCGTACAGCCAATTGGCCTTGAAGGTTCCCAAGAGGATGAGGAATTCACCGACGAAGCCATTGGTGCCCGGCAAGCCGATCGACGCCAGCCCAATGAACAAGAAAAAGCTTGCGAGCAAGGGGGTCTGTTTGGCCATGCCGCCGAATGAGGCCAGTTGGGTGTTCTGCTGCCGTGAGTAGAGAAAGCCCGCAATAAAGAACAAACCCGCCGTACTGAATCCCAAGTTGATCATGGTGAGCAGGCTGCCTTGGAGCCCCTGATAGTTCAGGGCGAACAGGCCGATCACCACAAACCCGAGGTGGCTGATGCTGCTGAACGCGAGGAGTCGGCGAAAATCTTGCTGGATCAGCGCCATGATAGCCCCATAGAGAATCGCCGCCAATCCCAGCGCCATGATGACCGTGACGACGGTCTGACTTTTCGATGCGTCCGGGAGCAACGGAATGCTAAACCGGATGAAGCCGAATGTCCCGAGCTTCAGCCCAGCCAGCACCACCGCCATGCCGATCGGGCCTTCGAGGAGGGCGTCTGGGAGCCAGGTGTGGAAGGGGAACACCGGGGCCTTGAACGCGAAGCCGAGGAACAACAGCCAGAAAATAAGGATTTGTTGGCTGAGCGGGATCGGGACGGAGAGCAGTTCCAACAAGTCAAACGAGTAGGTCGGCTCGATATGGCGCAGCGTCGCCCACTGGTGATAATTGATGTCCAAGAGGGCGATGCCCACCAACATGAAGACGCTACCAAGCAAGGTATAGAGCACGAATTTCAGTGCTGCGTAGTGCCGCTCCGCTCCTCCGCCCCAGAGTTTGATCAGAAAGTAACTGGGGATGAGCATGAGTTCCCAAAAGACGAAGAAGAGGATCAAGTCGATGGAGAGGAAGACCCCCATCGTGGTCGTTTCGAGGGCGAGGAGCGCCATCATGTAGAGCTTCACTTGATGACGGACGGTGTCCCAGCTATAGATGATGATCAGGACCGTGAGGAATGCCGTGAGCCCAACGAAGAGGACACTGATCCCGTCAACCGCGAGGTGGTAGCTGATCCCGAGGGCAGGAATCCACGGCACGTGTTCGGAAAACTGCATGGCGGCCGATTCGGGAATGAATCGAATGAGTACGAATACGCAGAGGACCAATTCCACCAGCGCAATCGCCAAGGCGGAGGTCCTGACCTTGTCCTCGTCTTCGAATAACCACAGGACGGCGGCCCCGATGACGGGGAGAAAAAGAATACAGGTGAGAATCGGAAAAGTTGATGCCAGCTCTTCTAACATCACAGTGCTTTATAGTTGCATGATGAGCTGAATGATGACCGCCAGCAGGAAGAGCCCCGCCACAATGATGGCGGCATAATGATGCACCATCCCGCTCTGCAGTTGCCGCCACTGGCGGGCGGCAAGATGGTTGCCGTATCCGACCACGTTGATGCCGCCGTAGATCACGTGTTTCTCCGTCCAAGTCGAACCGGCCGCGACCAATTCAGCCAAGTGTGCGACGGCGCGCACGAGGCCGTCGATCACGGTGCGGTCGAACCAATCGAGCAGAAGCCCCAACTTCTTGGTCGGCTCCACCCATAACAGGTCATAGAGCTCATCGACGTAGTACTTGTTGAGCAAGGTCCTGTAGGCCGCCTGAAACTTTGCAGCCAGGCGGTCCGGCGCCGAGAGATTCACGCTATAAAAATAGTGCGCGAGGCCCCAGCCCAGCAACGCAATCCCTGTGGCAATCATCATGAGCATGAGCAAGAGTCCGGTGCTCACGTCATGCTCCCCTCCCGTGCCAGCGACCGGTGCAAGGAATTGATGGAGCCAGCCATGTTCAGGGGGAAACCCGAGAAACCCACCGAGAATGGACAGCACACCTAACGCCATTAACGGAGCGACCATCACCATCGGGGACTCATGTACATGTTCCTCCGTATGATGGTCCATGCGAGACGTGCCATAAAAGGTCAGATAGATCAGGCGGAACATGTAGAAGGAGGTCAATAGCGCGCCGATGGCAGCCATGCCATACAACAGATAGTGATGATGCGTGAAGGCATGGGCCAGGATTTCATCTTTGCTCCAGAAGCCTGCCAACGGTGGAATGCCCGCAATGGCGACCGTGCCGATCAGAAACAGTCGATAGGTCCATGGGATTTTCGAGCTGAGGCCGCCCATCTTTCGGATGTCTTGCTCGCCCGAGAGCGCGTGGATGACCGATCCGGCTGTGAGGAACAAGAGGGCCTTGAAGAAGGCATGGGTCATGAGGTGGAACATGGCAGCTGTATAGGCCCCGATCCCGCACCCGAGAAACATGTAACCGAGCTGGCTCACCGTCGAATAGGCCAAGACGCGCTTGATGTCCGTTTGCACGAGGCCGATGGTGGCGGCAAACAAGGCTGTGAGTCCGCCGATGACGCCGACGATCGTCATGGCCGTCGGCGATAAATCGAAAATGGCTTGGTTCCGCACGATCATGTAGACCCCGGCCGTCACCATCGTTGCCGCATGGATGAGTGCGCTGACGGGTGTCGGACCTTCCATCGCATCCGGGAGCCAGGTGTAGAGGGGGAGTTGGGCTGATTTGCCGACTGCTCCGACGAGTAGACAGAGCGCAATTGCTGTGGCCATCTCCGGCGAGAGCTGGCTGACCTGGGCAAAGACCTTCGTATAGTCGAGCGTCTTGAAATTGATGAAGATGAGGAAGATGGCCAGAAGGAAGCCCGCGTCGCCGATGCGGTTCACCACAAAGGCTTTCGAGGCGGCCTTCGCAGCGGAAACCTTGTTATAGTAGTAGCCTATCAACAGATAGGAACAGAGTCCCACCCCTTCCCAGCCAATGAAGAGCACCAGATAGTTGTTCCCCATGACGAGGAGCAGCATGGAGACCATGAAGAGGTTCATGTAGGTGAAGAATCGTGTGAATCCGTCCTCCCCATGCATGTAGCCGACGGAATAGACGTGGATCAGGAACCCGACTCCCGTGACGACGAGCAGCATGATGCACGTGAGAGGATCGACGAGATAGGCGAGATTGATGGTGAGGTCACCGCCGAAGATCCATTGATAGGCGATGACTTCATGGGGCGTGCCGGTCCGCAGAATGTCGGCAAACACGCCGATCGTGCAGAGAAATGACAACCCCACCGATCCCCAGGCAAGCCGGTGCGCGACATCGTGGGAATACCGCCTGCCCGCGAGCCCATTCAGGATCACGGCCAGCAGGGGGAACAGCGGAATGAGCTTTATGAGTAGATCGGTCACGTTACCACTTTAAGAGGTTCATCTCGTCCACGTTCGTGGAGATCTTTCCACGGAACACGACGATAATGATGGCCAGCCCGATCGCCGCTTCCCCGGCAGCAATGGCGATGATGAAGAGGGCCACCAGTTGGCCCGCCATGGATTCCAGGTAATGGGAGAAGGCTACGAGGTTAATGTTCGCCGCGTTCAACATGATCTCGACAGACATCAGCACGATGATGAAGTTCCGTCTGATCAATACGCCGAGCAGGCCGGTGATAAAGAGCACGGCGCTAACGGCGACATATGCGCTTAGAGGAACCATAGTTATCCGTGAGGCGTGAGGCGTGAGGCGTGAGGCGCACGACTCATTATCTTTTCTCTTGCTGCTCGTCCCCTCACGCCTAACCCCTTACGTCTTACGTTCTCGGTTGACCGGTTTCGGCGTTTTTGCCAGCACAATCGCTCCGATGACGGCGCCCAACAGGAACACCCCGACGATTTCGAACTGCAACAGATAATCGCTGAACATTTTGATCCCGACCGCGTAGGTATCGCCGTCCTGAAGTACCGCCACGGTCGTCGCATCGCCCTTTGCGCCTCCGAAGGGTGAACGGACTAGAAGGGCCAACACATACAATGATCCGATGGCTGCTGGAGCCAGAAAGTACAGGTATGAGGAGTGGAAATACCGGTCGTCGGTCTTCAAGTTCAGGAGCATCAGTACGAAGAGGTACAAAACGAGGATCGCACCGGCGTAGACGATGACCTGCACGGCCCAGAGGAACTCGGCGTTGAGGAGGATAAAGAGTCCGGAGACATGGACCAATAGGGCCAGGAGGGCCAGGCCGCAATGCACCGGGTGCTTTAGCGCGACAGTCAAGACACCCGCAACAATACTGGCCAGTGCGAAATAGGCAAAAAAGACCAAAACCATCGATCGCCTTAGCCCAGATGCTTGGGTGGTGGTTGGGTCGGCTTCAGTACCGATTGCGGGAAGTAATACCGATATTCCCGGCTTTCCTCAACGTTCTTTTCCTGATTATGCGCGTACAAGTATTTTTTTGCATCGTCGAGATGGCGCTCGCCGATTTCATACAGCCGCTTCTTGTCGAACAGCAAGGTGCGCTTATCATGGGTCGAGAACTCGTACATCTTCGTCATAGCCAGTGCGTTGACGGGACAAGCCTCGACACAGTAGCCGCAAAAGACGCATTTCGTAATGTCGATGTAAAACTCGCTGGCGAATCGCTGCAGCGGACGCTCCGCATCTTCAGAGCTGATGACCTTGATGCAGCGGGATGGGCAGGCGGCTTCGCAGAGGTCACAGCCGACACAACGTTCCTGGTGATCGTCGTAGCGTAAGAGCGCGAGTGCCCCCCGGTGGGTGTCGGGAAGGGTTCGTTGTTCCCGTGGATACTGGAAAGTGATGGGCTTGTGGAACATGTGCTTGAACGTCACCTTCATCGCGTCCCAGATCTCATAGAACAATGCAGCCTGGAGGATTTGCTTTATCAGTGCGGTAACACGCATGTGCGCTTCCTGCTCCCTCTATGCCTTTTCGATCGTCACGCGGGTCTGCTTAAACGTGGGAACTCCGGTCGTCGGATCGACCTGGACCGACATCAAGTCCTTCACCGGCGGCTCATTGAAATGTTCCGGGAAGAAACAGGTCTGCGGGGCGATGGATTGATCGGGCTGCACCGCCAATTGCATTGAGCCGCGGTCCGATGTGAGGCGCACCATCGTCCCCTCACCTACTGCGAGCCGTTCCATATCTTGGGGATTCATCCTGAGCCGCCCAGTATTGGGGGCGATCGTGATGAGCCCGGGGGCTTTGGTGGACAACTTACCGGAATGATATAAGACCTGTCCCATCAGCAACGCGAAGGGTCGCTGGTTCTTGGAGACTGATGGAGCGGAAGCTCGATAGCGCGCCGCCACATCGGTGGTGTAGCCGTTTGAGAGATAGCGGTCCACCGTTGGCACAACTTTGCGTGGCTGTCCGAGGTTGTAGTACCCGGGCAGCAACTTCATGATCTCGGCTTGAATATCGTTCGGGGATTCGTATTCCCATTGACAGCCCAGCGCGTTGGCCAGGGCGGTCATAATGTGCCAGTCCGGCAAACTTTCCCCGATTGGATCGATGGCTTCGCGGACACGCAGGACTCGGCCTTCCAGATTGGTGAAGGTACCGTCCTTTTCCGCAGAGGTACAAGCCGGCAGCACCGCATGCGCCATGCGCGCAGTGTCGGTCAGGAACGGGTCCTGGACGACGAGCAACTCCAGTCGATCCAACGCGGCGCGAACTTCCATCGATGCAGGTAGGGTGGCGAGCGGGTTTTCTCCGATGACATAGAGGGCGCGGATCTGGCCGCTCCTGCAGCGCTTGAGAATCTCGACGAGATTCGCGCCGGACCCAGCCGCTGGGAGCGTGACGTTCCAGGCCTTGGCAAAGCGGTCGCGAGCCGTCTGATCGTTGAATGAGGCTTGACCAGGGAGGAATTCCGGCGCGGCGCCCATGTCCACGGCGCCCTGCTCGTTCGGCTCTTCTGTAAGCGTATTCACCCCGCAGCCAGGTTGGCCCAACTTGCCTGTGATCCAGGCGAGGTCAATCAGTTTCAGGACGTTTTGATACCCGTGGGGCTGGCGGACGATGCCTTCAGCGCAGAGGATAATGGATCGGGACGCTTCGGCAAAGATCGCCGCAGTGTTTTGCAACGATTCGACCGACATACCAGTCTGCGCAGCCACCTGCTCCAACGATACATGGGCCACGGCGGCCTTCAGGGCCTCGAAGGCTTGCGGGTGCTTCTTGGTGCTCTCTTCGTCGATCAAGTCCAACTCCAGGGTGGCCTTCACGATTCCGTCGATCACGAGTCCTTCCGTTCCGGGCTTGATCAGGACGGGATGGGATGCAAGCTTGGCCATATTCGTGATGGTGGAATCGATGACCACCACTTGCGCTTTATAGACACGAATCGCTTCTTTGATGCGCACGGCCGTGAGCGGGTTCGTCTCCGTGATGTTGGAGCCAATGAGTAGCACGGCTTTGGCCTTTGTCAGGTCTTCCCAGTCGTTCGGGCTCCGCCCAATCCCCAGGGCAAGCCGGGAGGCATGGACGAAGTTGAGGTGGCCGTAGCGTGCGCTGCTGTCGAGATGGTTGGTCCCGAACCCGGCACGCATGAGTTTCTGGAAGAGATACAGCTCTTCGTTGGTGCAGCGGGCGGTGATCAGGCCGGCAATCGCGTCGGGTCCGTGCTTGCGTCGGATTTCGGAGAACCGATCAACCACCTGGTGCATGGTTTCGAGCCAGGGGGTTTCGACGAGCTGATTGCCCTTGCGAAGGAGCGGTTGCTTCATTCGTGCGGCGCTATCGATGTACTCGAACCCAAAACGCCCTCGCACACAGAGCCCGCCGTGCCCCTTGGCCGTCTCGGCTCGGTCGCCCCATTTATTCTTCCAGGACAGAGGTGAGGTCACGCGGACGACTTCAGCGTCCTTGGTCTCAAGGTACATCTGGCAGCCGTCCCCGCAGTAGTTACACGTCGTCGTGGTTTTCTTCAACTGCCACGGCTTGTACAAATATTTAGAGAACTTGTTTGTGATAGCGCCGACCGGGCAGACGGCGAGGCAGTCTCCGCAGAACTCGCAGGACAGTGCAAGATCTCCTTTTGGCACAACTTGATTGAATCCGCCCTTCTTCATGAACTGGAGCGCGTCGATCATCAACACATCTTTACATACGTTGATGCATTCCGCGCAGGCAATGCAGCGGTTCATATTAAAGTCGAGCACCGGGCTGCGCGTATCTTCCGGAATAAATTTCTGTTTCGCGTTGGCCAGGTTCGTGACCCCGTGCTGGAAGGCCGTGTCTTGCAGTTCGCAATGTCCGTCGGCGTCGCAGACCGGGCAGTCGAGCGGATGGACCGAGAGATGTTTTTCCACTGCTTTCTTCCGGGCTTGGAAGAGATCGTCCCCCTCGGTTCTGATGATCATGCCAGCCGTCGCTTTGGCGGTGCAGGAACGGACGGGCGCTTTCTTGCCGTCCTGCATGACCAAACACATGCCGCAGGAGCCGAAGGGATCGAAGGTATAGTGGTAGCACATGGCCGGGATGATCTTGCCCGTGCTCGAGATCACGTCGTAGAGCGAGACCCCGCCCTTTGCCGTCACGGATTTCCCATCGATCGACAGTTCGATCGCGACTGCTTCCACGTCAGGATTGGTTGCTGGCTTCAGTCCCAATCTATATTCCTCGTTAAACGTGAAACGTTAGACGTGAAACGTCCGGCCGGTTCCGCATTGCTCATACTTGCGATTAACGAATAACGCTTCACGTGTCATGTCCCTACCGGTCGCACTCCCCCATCACGATGTCGTAGGTCCCGAAGATCGTGACCGCATCGGAGATCATGTAGCCTCTGGACATATGGTCGAATGCGCCCATGTGAATAAACGAGGGAGCGCGAATTTTTAAGCGGTAGGGTTTTCCGCCGCCCGTGCTGACGATGTAGAATCCCAATTCCCCCTTGTGCGCTTCGGTCCCGCAATAGATCTCTCCTGGAGGGGCGTCGAAGCCCTGCGAGAAGAGCTTGAATTGCTGGATCATGGATTCGAGATTCGTAAAGACTCGTTGCTTCGGCGGCAACGTGACGCTGGGTACATCGGCCATAATGGGGCCGTCCTGCATCTGCTCCAGGCATTGCCGGATGATTTTCACGCTCTCATAGAATTCCTGGACGCGGATCCAGTACCGATCGTAGGTGTCGCCGTTCTTGCCGAGCGGCACACTGAATTCGCATTTCGGATAGGCCGAATAGGGCTCGGCTTTACGGAGGTCGTAGTCGACACCTGAGCCGCGGAGCGGCGGCCCACTGAGACCGAAACTCACGGCGTCTTCCGCCGAGATGATGGCGACTCCCTTGGTCCGCCCGACCCAAATCCGGTTCTTCTCCAGGAAGACCGTGTACTCGTCGATTTTTGGCGGAAAGTAGTCCAGGAATAGCTTCAGCTTCTCGATCAGCGAGGGCGTGAAGTCCCGCTCGACACCGCCGATGCGATACCAACTGGTGGTGAGGCGCGCGCCGCAGAGTTCGTCGAACCAATCCATCAGAATTTCTCGATCCCGGAAACAATAGAAAAAGACGCCCATGGCTCCGATGTCGAGAGCCTGGGTGCCGAGCCAAAACTGATGGCCGATGATCCGTTGGACCTCCGCCACGATCGTGCGCAGATATTCTGCGCGGTCCGGCACGGTGATATTCATGAGTTTTTCAACCGCGCGACAGTACGCAAAATTGTTGTACATCGCGCAGATATAGTCGAGCCGGTCTGTATGGGGAATAAATTGGTGATAGGTGCCGTCTTCCGCGAGCTTCTCCACACCGCGGTGCAGATATCCCAACACGGGGGTAGACTTGACGAGGCGTTCTCCTTCCAATTCGAGGATCACTTTCAGCACCCCATGGGTAGCGGGGTGCTGGGGACCCATGTTGAGCAGGAGTTCCTCTGTGCGCAGCGTCGGAAGTGTCTCGCTTTCCGGATGGGCCGGATCGATCTTGTAGACGGTTGTTCGTTGATCTTCAAAGGCCATCGTCTGTCCTACCGAGCCGTTTCGTCCAGGAACTCGAACGTGTCGCGCCAGCCCTTGCCACGGAGCGGAAAATCTTTTCGCAACGGATAGCCTTCGGTGAAATCGTCCGGCAGGAGGATCCGGCGGAGATCCGGATGGTGCCGGAAGCGGATTCCCATCATGTCGTAGACTTCGCGCTCCATGAAGTCCGCGCCTTTCCAGAGATCCGTCAGGGAATCCACGATGCAATCCGACTCCGGCACCCTGGTCTTAAGCCGGATGCGCTGGCGTTTCTTGATCGAGTAGAACTCGTACACGACTTCAAACCGTTCTTCGTCGTCGGGCCAGTCGACCGAACTCACATGCACGATGTAGTCGAAGTCCATGGCCGGGTCGTCGTGAAGGAATTGTGCGACCTCATGGAGTCGGTCCCGTGTCACAGTCACCGCAAGATCGCCACGCCATTCGACGGCTTTTACGAAGCCGGTGGCAAAGTTTTCTTGGAGTCGGCTGGCCAGTTGCTGCAATGACATCGAGCGAGACCTATATTTTAAGGCTGGGCTTGACCTGATCCGGTTGTTTCAGGAACACGCGTTTCAGCATGATTCGTTCTTGTAACTTGAGGATGCCGTCAAAGAGTGCCTCCGGCGTTGGAGGGCAACCCGGCACATAGATATCGACCGGCACAAAGCGATCGACCCCTTGGACGACGCTATAACTGTCGTAGATATTCCCTGACGTGGCGCAAGATCCCATTGCAATGACATATTTCGGCTCGGGCATCTGATCGTAAAGTTTTCGGATGACGGGGGCCATCCGCCGGCAGACGGTACCGGCCACGATCATCAGATCGGACTGGCGCGGTGTGGCCCGGAAGACACCGGCACCATAGCGGTCCATATCATACCGTGACGAGACTGCGGCGATCATTTCGATCGCGCAGCAGGCCAGGCCAAACGTTATGGGCCACAGTGACCCCTTGCGAGCCCAGTTGACGGCTTTTTCCACTGTCATGGTTACGACGTCGGGCGTGCCGTCCTTATCATGACGACCAATTTGGATCAGTCCCATTCCAAGGCTCCCTTGCGCCAAGCATAGACGTAGGCCACCAAAAACAATCCGATGAAGACCAGCATTTCAATCAACCCGATTAACTCGATCTTGGTGAAGACCACTGCCCAGGGATACAGAAAGATGACCTCAATATCGAAAATAACGAAGAGCATCGCGAAGATGTAATACCGAACCGGGAAGGGCATCCGAGCATCCGAGAACGGTTCCGATCCACACTCATAGGTAGAGTGCTTCTCCGGTTCTGGATATTTCGGCTGGACCAGATAACTGAGGAGCAGCGTCGCCACGCCGAACACCAGCGCCACGAAAATAAACAGCAGAATCGGAAAGTATCTGGTCAAGTACTCAAGGAGTAACTCAAAACCGCTCATAGGGCTGACCTTTCAACACGTTGAGATGCAACGAGAGCGGAATCTTAGACCCTGGATTACGGGGATAGCAAGCGTCCAAAGGACCTACGGTATCGACCCGAAAGTCCTGGGCTCTGTGCTTTGAGAGGCGTCGCCGGCGCGAGTGAGAAGCCAGGGGGTTGGGGCGTCTATGCGACCGGCGGCATGGGCTAGGCTCAACCTAAAAAAGAACCTGTTCTACTCATCGACTTCTGTGGTCCGGCTAGAGCGGCTTATTTATGAGGAGTTCTTCGCTTATTGGGTGGGGCAGGTGCCATGCGACTTGATGGCATGCGCAGGTGGGAGGGCGGCACTTGGTCAATTTGATCCCATTCAGGC
>CAZPWD010000023.1:0-19559 GCA_964590025.1 uncultured Nitrospira sp. | reverse complement strand
CCGAGGCTTGAGCACCTCGGGTTGATCGATCACATTGGTATCTTCTTGTGCCATTGTTTCCTTCGTGAGTCATGAGGGGCTTCTTTCAACCCCTTACGCCTCACGCCTAACCCCTAACGGCTGTTTCAGCTTCCCTAGGCGATCGCGTCCACGATCGCATTCAAGGTTGGGCTTGGACGCATCGCTTTCGTCGTCTTCTCCTGATCGGGATGATAATACCCGCCCATATCGACCGGTCTTCCTTGAGCACCGAGCAGCTCAGCCACAATCTTGGCCTCACTGTCTGCAAGCTGCTTGGCGATTTTGGCAAAACGCGCTTGAAGGTTCTTATCTTGCGTCTGCTCGGCCAGGGCTTGCGCCCAGTATAACGCGAGATAGAAATGGCTCCCGCGATTATCAATTTCACCCACCTTGCGGGCCGGCGACTTGTTGCCATCCAGAAACTTGGCGGTGGCCCGATCAAGCGTATCCGCCAGAATCTTGGCGGAGGGATTGTTGGATGCGTTGCTCAGATGCTCCAAAGATGGCACCAGCGCCAGGAATTCGCCCAGCGAATCCCATCGCAAATACCCTTCTTCCTGAAACTGCTGCACGTGTTTAGGCGCCGAGCCGCCGGCCCCGGTCTCGAACAGGCCTCCGCCGTTCAGCAACGGGACGATCGATAGCATTTTTGCGCTGGTCCCAATTTCGAGAATCGGGAACAGGTCCGTGAGGTAGTCTCGCAACACGTTCCCCGTCACCGAAATCGTATCTTTCCCCTCTCTGATCCGTTCCAGCGAGAACCGCGTCGCCTCCGCCGGAGACATGATCCGGATGTCGAGGCCCTTCGTGTCGTGATTCGGCAAATAGCGATTGACCTTCTTGATCAGCTCCGCGTCGTGTGCCCGGTTTTTGTCCAACCAGAAGACCGTGGGGGCTCCGGTGGCTCGTGCCCGATTGACAGCCAACTTGACCCAGTCTTGAATCGGCGCATCCTTGACCTGGCACATCCGCCAGATATCCCCTTCTTCCACCTTGTGTTCCAGCAACGTTTTCCCAGACGCCGCGACCACACGCATCGTGCCGTTGCCCGGGGACTTAAAAGTCTTGTCGTGCGATCCGTATTCCTCCGCCGCTTGCGCCATGAGACCGACGTTGGGAATGCTGCCCATGGTTCGCGGATCAAAGGCGCCATGTTTTTTACAGAAGTCGATGACTTCCTGATAGACCGTAGCGTAACTGGCGTCGGGGATGACCGCCTTGGTGTCCTGCAGCTTGCCGTCTGGCCCCCACATTTTTCCTGAGTCACGAATGACCGGCGGCATGGAGGCGTCGATAATCACGTCGCTGGGGACGTGTAAATTGGTGATGCCTTTATCGGAGTTGACCATCGCCAGCGGCGGCCGCTTCTTGTACACCGCCTGAATGTCGGCTTCGATGGTTTTGCGCTGATCGTCCGGCAAGGTTTTGATCTTGGCATAGAGGTCGCCGAGGCCGTTGTCGGGATCGACGCCCAATTTTTGGAACAGGGCCCCGTGTTTGTCGAACACGTCCTTGAAAAACACCGACACCGCATGACCGAAGATCTTGGGGTCCGAGACCTTCATCATGGTGGCTTTCAGATGGATCGAGAACAACACGCCCTGCTTTTTGGCGTCCTCGATCTGCGCCTCGAGGAATTCCCGGAGGGCACGGCGGCTCATGTAGGTGGCATCGATGACTTCGCCGGCCTGAAGGGCGAGCTTGGGTTTGAGCACCGTGATCTTGCCGTCCTGGCCGACGAACTCGATGCGCGCATCGGTTGCCTCGGTGAGCGTGACCGATTTTTCGTTGGAATAGAAATCTCCACGGTTCATATGGGCAACGTGCGTCTTGGAGTCCGGGCTCCATGCCCCCATTTTGTGCGGGTGTTTTCTCGTGTGTTGCTTGACCGAGAGCGGCGCCCGGCGATCCGAGTTGCCTTCACGTAACACCGGGTTGACGGCACTCCCCTTAATCTTGTCGTAGCGCGCCCGGCTCTCCTTCTCGGCGTCGGTCTTGGGATTCTCGGGATAATCGGGGAGTTTGTACCCCTGACTCTGTAACTCCTTAACGGCCGCTTGCAGTTGAGGAATCGAAGCGCTGATGTTGGGCAGTTTGATGATATTGGCTTCCTGAGTCTTGGCCAGCTCCCCCAATTCGGCCAGATCGTCCGATTGTTGTTGTTGGGCCGTCAGATGTTCGGGAAAGGCGGCGATGATTCGCCCTGCCAGAGAGATATCCCTCAGTTCGACGGCTACGCCGGCCGCCTTGGTGAAGGCTGCGACAATCGGGAGAAAAGAATAGGTAGCCAGCGCCGGCGCCTCATCCACTTTCGTATAAATAATTTTGGATGCTTTTGTTGCCATGGTTTTTCCTCTTTCAGTCTCCGGTTAGTTCAGCGCATTCAACGCCGAACCTGCCTTGAACCACGCAATCTGTTGCTCGGTGATGCTGTGGTTCGCCTGAATGGTGAGTGACTTACCATCCGCCTTATGGATGGTCACCTGCACCGGTTTGCCAGGAGCCAGACTGCTTAGCCCTGTCACGCTGATGCGATCCTGCTGCTCGATCTTCTCGTAATCCTTCGGGTCAGCAAAGGTCAACGCCAAGATCCCCTGCTTCTTCAAATTGGTCTCATGAATACGGGCAAAGCTCTTCGTGATGACGACGCGGACGTTGAGGAACCGCGGCGACATGGCAGCATGCTCGCGGCTGCTGCCCTCCCCATAGTTCTCATCGCCCACCACAATAGAACCGATGCCCTTCGCTTTGTACCGGCGGGCGATCTGGGCCATAGTGAGCCCCGCTTCGCCAGTCAAGACATCCGTGCCCTTGCCGGGCTCGGAAGAAAATACATTGTTCGCCCCGAGGAACATATTGTCGCTGATCTTGTCTAAATGGCCGCGGAACTTGAGCCAGGGACCGGCTGGAGAAATGTGATCGGTCGTCGTCTTGCCTTTGGTCTTGATCAACAGGGGAAGTTTCTCGAAATCCTTGCCGTCCCAGCGCGGAAAGGGCTGCAATAGTTGTAGTCGCTCGCTAGTCGGCGGAACCTCGACAGTCAAGCCCTCGCCGCTGGCTGCCGGCGCAACAAATCCTTCTTCGCCCTTCGCAAATCCCTTGGCTGGAAGTTCTTCACCCTGCGGCGGCTCCAATATGAATTCTTTTCCGTCCGCTCCTTTAAGCTTTTGACTGACGGGATTAAAGCCCAAATCGCCGGACAACGCATAAGCAGTTACGACTTCCGGGCTGGCAAGGAATGACAATGTTTCATTGATACCGTCGTTGCGGCCAGGGAAATTACGGTTGAAGGAACTGACGATCGAGTCCGTTTTCCCCTTTACACCATCGGCCCGCTTCCACTGCCCGATGCAGGGGCCACAGGAATTGGACAACACCGTGCCGCCCAATTTTTCAAATGTGTCCAGAAACCCGTCGCGCTTCATCGTATGATAAATGCGCTCGGAGCCAGGCGACACGAGGAACGGGGCTTTCGCTTTGAGCCCGGCCTTCAACCCTTGCTGGGCAATGTGGGCCGAACGGCTGATGTCTTCATAGGATGAATTGGTGCAGCTTCCGATGAGCGCCGCCTTGAGCTCGACCGGATAACCCTTCTCCTTGGCTTCCGCCGCCATCTTGGAAATCGGCCTGGCGAGATCCGGCGTATGGGGCCCGACGACATGAGGCTCGAGCGTCGACAAATCGACTTCGACGATCTGATCGTAGTACTTCTCAGGCGATTGATAGACCTCGGGGTCCGCCACCAGCAATGACTTGTTGGCAGTCGCAAGGTTGGCCAGATCGGCCCGATCCGTGATGTTCAGATAGGCGACCATCTTCTGGTCGAAGGGAAACACCGACGTTGTGGCGCCCAGCTCCGCGCCCATGTTGCAGATCGTCCCCTTGCCGGTCGCGCTGATGGTTTCCGCACCGGGGCCAAAGTATTCGACGATCTTGTTCGTCCCGCCCTTCACCGTGAGCAAACCGCAGAGATACAGAATCACGTCCTTCGGCGAGGCCCAGCCGCTCAACTTACCGGTCAAGCGGATGCCGATCAGTTTCGGATGGAGCACTTCCCACGGCAGACCGGCCATCACTTCGCCGGCATCAGCGCCACCGACACCGATGGCTAACATCCCAAGCCCTCCACCGTTGGGCGTATGAGAGTCGGTTCCAATAATCAAGCCGCCGGGAAATGCGTAATTTTCCAACACGACTTGATGAATGATCCCGGCACCAGGCTTCCAGAATCCAATACCGTACTTCTTGGCCGCCGAGGCGAGAAAATTATAGACCTCTTTGTTCTCGTCCACCGCACGAAGCAGGTCCTTCTCAGAACCCATCTCGGCACGGATCAGGTGGTCGCAATGGATGGTACTCGGCACGGCCACTTTCTTCTTGTTGGCCTGCATGAACTGCAACATGGCCATTTGGGCCGTTGCATCTTGCATCGCAACACGATCAGGACGCAGGACCAACATCGCCTTGCCGCGCTCCCAGGTCTGGGTCTCGAAATTGTCGGCGTGTGAAACCAGCACCTTCTCCGCCAGTGTCAGACCACGGCCGAACTTCTTCCTGGCCTTGGCAAACAGGTCCGGCATCTTCGCATATAGGTTCTTGGCAATATCCATCGACATGGTGACCTCAATTCAAAATTGACAATTTAAAATTAAAAATTGTCATTACTTCAACGGCGGAACTTCCCGGCGTTTCGGCGCCGCATAATTCACCAGGTAATCGAACAGCCGGATCAAGCGGCTATCCTGACGCTTCTGATCCACCCAATGCCCGATCAACCCGATCGTGCGTGAGAGAATGAAGAAGCCGTTCAAGCTGTCAACCGGGAATCCGATATCGACGAGCACCGCCGCCATCGTTCCGTCCACGTTCAGAATCAGGTTGTCCTTCTTCACCGAGGTGATCTTTTCTACTTCGAGCGCAAAGTCCAGGCAGGGAGTCTTGATGTTCAAACTCTTGACGTACCCGACCAACTCCTTCACTCGCTTGTCCGGATTGCGCAGGCTCTTTACGCGATGGCCGATCCCCGGTACCGGCCCGACGTTCTTCTTCATATAGGTGAGAAACTCATCGACGGACATCTTGTTGTCGACCGCGTGTTTGAAGTAGCGTCCGGCATCGGTCACGGCACCGCCGAAGCGAGGGCCGATCATGATGAGTCCGGCTGCAACCGACTGGGACAGGCCGATCCCTGCGCAGGCCGCGATGATCGTCCCCATGGCCCCGCTGACGCAGGGGCCATGGTCGGCGGAGAGCATCATGATGCGCTTGACGATCTCGGCTTCCTGCTTCGAGATAAGTCGCTTGTCCCAGAGTAGGCCCACGATATGAGGAATCTCGTAGCCTTTGTTGATGAGCTCGGAAGCGGGGTACCCGTCGTAGCATGGTTCGTCGCCACGGTCGTCGCTGATCGTGGTGCGGATCAGCGGGGCGACCATGACTTCGTCCGCCTTCATCGCCTCTTCGATAGTCTTCGGCAGCTTCGGCAACAGGGCCGGTTCAACCGGTTCCTTGACCTGGCCTGATTTCAACAGCTCTTGATAGGTCTCCTTGATGGCGGGGCCCAAGGCACCGAATGTCGCCGGCACGATCGCGCCGGCTTTCTTGAGGGCATCGGACTTGGAACGGGCCGATCCTTCGCCCTTCAGACCTTCCTTGGCGCCGGCATGGCCGAACTTCATGCCCTTCGGCAAACTTTCCTGGCAAAAGCCGGAAACGACGGCAATCAACTTCACACGCCGCGTCTTTGCGCCGTACCACTCGCCTGCCCGCTCTTCGAGATCGCCGCCCATTTCACCGACGATGACGACCGCCTTCGTTTGCGGATCGTTCTCGAACATTTCGAGATAGCTGACGTAGTCGGTTCCCGGATAGGCATCGCCGCCGATCCCGATGGCCGTCGTGATGCCGTCGGCAAACTGCGAGCAGATCCAGATAATCTCGTTGGAGAGGCCGCCTGACTTGGTGATGACGCCGAACGAGCCTTCGCGATAGAGCTTCGAAAGGACAAGGTTATCAAAGGCTCCGCCGATGACACCCAATCGGCAGGAGCCGGCTGAGACAATGCCGATCGACGAAGGGCCATTGAAGACCTTTCCGAGCTTGGTCGCATGACGGCCCAGGATCTTGGCATCTTTTTCCGGCACACCCTCGGTGATCATGGAGACCACATTGATGTGCGGGTCGTCCAAAGCTTCCATCCCGCCCTTCATCGCCCGATCTGCGCCAATGTAGACGAGACTGGTGTTGATCTGCCGATGGTGCTTCGTGGCTTCCGCGACGGTCTTATAGATGGGAACAGCCAGCAAGCCACTGCCGTAGGGAATCTCGTTCGTCTTACCGGCGTCAGGCGGATAGACGAAGGCCAGGACGTTCAGCGAGCGCTTGATCAGGTAGCAGAACTCGGCCATCCGGCGCGCAGCGTTCACCCCGGCGACGCCGCCCTGAATGACCACATAGGTATCTTTGTTTGCCAGGATACTCATCGAGATCTCCCCTTTTCGAAACGAGGAACGCGGAACGATGAATTCAGAATGGAAGTGACTCTCCCATTCACCGTTTAACCTTCATCGTTCATCATTTGTTTTGAAGCGCCTTATCGACGATATCGGTGAGCGGTGTGTTGCGGTCAAAGACGTTGATGTCGAACCCTTCGTCCTTGAGCGCGCGCATCGCATCCAGCCCTTCCTTCTCACGCGGACCACCGCGGCGCACCCAGATCTTGACGCCCTTGAGCTTGCCCTCGGACTTCGCCTTGCGGAATCCATTGATGATGCCGCCGAACGTCTTCTTCACGTCGGTAAAATTAGCAATGGCGCCGCCGACGATGATGTTCTTGATCCCGGGCAACGAACAGACCTTATCCGTCAGCACTTCAACCGCCCAGTCTGGTGGATCGCCGGAGTATTCGGCGTAATTGGCCAACTTGCCACCACGTGCGACAACCGCATCGGAATAATAGACGCTGGCGCCACCGCCGGCTGGAAGCATGGCCGTATCTCCGCCTGGAATCTCGATAAACTTGACCGAGCCCTTGATCTTCGAATCGACTGCCATGACTTCCGCTTCGTGCTTGGAATACGCACGGCCGAATTCTGCGGCAAAGGCAAAGTTCCAATCGGGGTGCCGAAACTTGGCGTCGCCATCGAGCAGCGTCACCGCATCCAGCGCAATCAATTCACTGTCTTGCTCGCGCAGGACCACTGGGTTCACTTCCAAATACTGCGCATCTTCGCTGTCAAAACAGGTACACATCTTGCCCGCGAAATCAGCCATCCTCTTCAAGAGCGGACCGGTGAAGCCCGCATCCTTGGCCAGCTTCTCGAGCGCGTCCGCCGAGGGCTGCTGCCCGACTTCCAATGCCAGGCGCTTCACGCGATCCCAATTCGATTCAACTTCAATGCCGCCGCAGTTGGCGACCAGAATGTCAGTTCCTTCACGGGTAGATTTCACCGCACAATAGTATTCTTCCTTGTGCGGAATCATCTCAGACACGATCACTTGCGAGACGGTGATGCTGCCCACTTGACGACCGATCATCTCCTTGGTCGCCGCTTCTGCCCCCTTGAGATCCAGATCGATCTTCACCAAGCCAAGCTTGAACCGAGAACCTAGCGCTTCATGAGCCTTGACCACCAACTTGGATTTCTTGAGCCATTCATTGGCTTGCCCGAGCTTCGCCAATTCGTCAACCGAGGTGACGACGACATAGTTGGGGACCGAGATACCCCATTTCTTCATCAGCCCCATCCCGGGACCTTCGAGCACCTTCGCCATGACGTCACTCCATAAGTAAGAATGGTGAGAAACATTTGTAAAGGATGAGGATTCTAACGAAATCGGTTGGACGACTCAATACACCAGAGGGACTAAGTCCATTGGTTCAAAAGGCCTAGCGGCGAGAACGGCGGGTGGACTATAACCTAAGTGATTGAAACTGTGCGGCAATCACCATCTTTCATCACAGATCCTCTCACGTGCGTGCGGCAAGAATTATCCTGGAAGGCGGTTGGATTGGCAGGCGGGACAAAAAAACGAGCTGCGTTCACTTTGGAGACGGCGAATCATCCGTCCGCAGCGGTTGGGACAAGGTTGACCTTCTTTGCCATAGACGAGATGACGGCGCTTGTATCGGCCTTCCGTGCCATCCGGTGCATAGAAATCCTTGACGCTTGACCCGCCACAGGAAATCGCCTCGCGTAACACCGTTTGCATGGCGTCATAGAGCGTAATGATCGTCGCCCGGCGCAGCCGATTCACCTCACGGTTTGGATGGAGCCTGGCGCGAAAGAGAATTTCGTTCGCGTAAATATTCCCAATCCCTGCGATCACTTGCTGATGCATCAACAGCGGCTTCAGGCGTCCACGCCTGGCTTGCATGAGACGGACGAACTCGTCGCGCGGCACCGTGAGGGGATCGACCCCAAAGCGGCGAGCACAGTAGCGGTCAAGTCCTGCCCGATCGAGCAAGAAAAGCCGTCCGAAACGACGAGGGTTCCAATAGCGCAGTTCTGATTCACGGTCCCCCGTGAACGACATGCGGACATGCACGTGCTGCGGATATTTTGTCTGCGTCGCGCGGAAGAGAAGGAGGCCTGTCATACCAAGCTCCGCGACGACATATCTGAGTTCGTCCTCTTTTTTAAACCCCAGTGCGACGCTCTTGCCGTATCGCTCCACCGCTTCCAGCCGCGCGCCGTGATACCACGAGAGCGTACGCAACCCTTCCCGAACGATATCCGCCCGTCCAACCCAACAGTCGTTGAGCTGAGCACCAAGGAGATGAGTCCGTAGTTGCTGAGCAACGACTTCAGCTTCCGGTAGTTCCGGCATGGAGAGAGATCCTCGTAACGCGGTGGCACCTACTCCCGATCCGGCAGATTAGGCCATGGACGAAGCCCGAAAGGCAATGTGTTGGATGGGAATGAAATGGGAGAGTACTGTCGAGCTTGTAGTTACGCGCCGGAGGCTGGGCGTGAAGTACGCTTCTTCTTATCCTTCGCGCGAGCCTCACGTAGAAGGCTGACTTTGGTGATAGCTTTTTCGAGGTTAGGAAGGGGCATGGCGCCGGGTCGGCGCCTCATGACCAACTTCAGAACCTCATCATACGTCATCTCTTGGACACAACAGAGATAGGCCATCACGACCGACACGGACCGGCCCATGCCAGCGCGGCAACAGACCATGACCCGATTGTCTGAAATATGCTGTTCAACCCAGCTCACGGCTTGGTCCAGCAAAAGCGGCTCGGCTTCGGCATACTCCGAAAACGGAATCCTGCTAGAGATCAGCCAATTGGGGGACTCCAAGGCATGCTCAGCAGCAACGAGGAGCAGCGCGCCGATCTTTACCGGCGGTTCCCTCGCGTCGTTGATATTCCCAACCAACAGGGTCTCGGTGATAAAATGCATGGTGGATTCAGTATAAGCAGCGCGCTCGCCAGGTCAAGGATAAATCTTGATCCTATCCCGTTGCGGTCGCTTCCACGTGAACGCTATACTGGCTGCACGACGTTGCGAACTTCCGTACAAGGAGCCGCCCCGATGCCCAGTCCGACCGTTAAAGAAGTTGAAACTAGGCTTGAGACCGTCCAGTGCGCCATTTGCAAGGGGTCAAGCTTTGGGATCGATCAACGCTTTACGCAGGCGGATGGTGAATGGCGTGGCGTCTGTAAAAAATGCTACTACAGCTTCCCCGTCTATACGGATATGGAGTTCTACCAGCGCACACAACCGGATATCCCCTACCGCCTCAAGGAGATGTCCTGTCCGACCTGCAATCAACGAGGCGTAAGCCTCAATTTTCGCATCACCATGTCCGTCCGGGAGTCCATCTATTTCCTGACCTGTACCGCTTGCCAGAAAACATTCCCGGAGCGCTCCTCCCTGGAAGCCTTTGAATAGCTCCCCTTTTCATCCCCTGCGTGGTGTATACTCTTCCCATGAGTGAGCCACCAAAGACTCCCGCCAAGGCCCCTGAAGCTCCCGCTCCAGAGACCGTGGCCAAGACGAGAAAAGAGATCCCGCTCATTGCCATTCAAGACGATGGCGACATGATCGCCGAGGAAATGGCCGAAATGTTCGATGAAGACCGGGTGTCGCACCAACACGGGTCATCTGAACCAGAAGCGGACTAGCACACCCTCCCGAAGATTCTCCAAAGAAATCAGCACGTGGGTAGCCTCCCACTTCCGCACCTCCCGGCGCGACCCTTCTGGGTCCCAGCGAGCGGAAGCCTTCTGGAATTCCCGTGGCCACGGTCTGCGACCGTGTTGCCGTGGTCAGTTCCAGCTTTCCTTCTCGCTGAAACCTCAGTGGGTCCCCGCGCCTCCGGTGAAGTCGGCAGGAGGCTACCCACGTGCTGCTGCTCCTAAGAAAACGAAAAGGCGACGAGTCGCTCACAGACCCGTCGCCTTAAGAAAAGTCCGGCCTTACAGCAACGTGCTTGCGGGTGTCAGTTAGGGTGATCTGTGCGGCTCCCTCAAGCGACGCGTAGGACCAGCCGCTTCCCGCACGCCTTCACGTACTTTCGTAGTGTGGCGACGGACGGGGAGTGTTTCCCGGTTGCCAGCGCGCGCTCGAGGCGTGCAATTGCGGGTCCCTGTGTCCCCATTCGCTTCGCCACCTGCGCCTGGGTAAGACCGGCCTCCTGCCGGGCTTTCAGCAACGCGTCGAGGAGCTCCGCTGCCTCTTGTTCGATACGCTGAACCTCGGCGCGCACGCCGGGACGGCGCATGAGGCGCTTGACCAATTGATCATGTGTTTTCACGTTTGAGTTCTTTCAATTACCCGTCGTCTGATACAAGAATACGGTCTTTCTAACGGCCTGTAAAATTATCCGAACCCGAACGCCGTCTCTGCCACTGCTCCATCTTGTTCACATCGTCTTTTCGTAACGCATAGTTCACTAGCGCGTCGCTTTTGCGCGTCCGGTGGAACGAGGTGCTATGCCTCGGTTCACTGACAGTTTTTGCACACACTATTCATTTTCTTCGTGAACGACTTCCAGATTGGCGCGGACCAGGCGGAACCTCGCAGCTCCTCGCAGTAGTTTTTTAAAACGATTTCGATCTCATCATGAAATAGCTTTGCGTTTATCGTTTTTGCCTTCTTGTTGAAAATAACGCCATCCCTGCGAATATGCCAACCACCAGTTGTTTCCCCTTGATGTAGGATTCCGCACCTTACGTTTTTATAGAAACTTTGACCAAGACCGTGAAAAGACCTAAATCCTTTGTTTCTGTCGAAAAAATTACAGAACGCGCGTTGGCTCTTGCCGTTTGAGTCTGCCCTGCCCCGATAGAAGGACTCAAGAGCTTCAATCAACAGACAGGAGACCGCCATAGTCGTAAATCCATTTTTCTTCTTTGGATCCACGCGCATGGGTGTGATGTAACGTTCCATGAACCGCTCTTTCACGAAATTCGCAATTGCGTGAGCATCTCGATTACTTTCCATTTTCTTATATTTCGCTACGGAGACACTGCTAGAAAGTAACGTTTTCATCTCCCATCCCTTTAAGCGAGGCCTAACGGCGCAGCTAAGCGGCGCGGGCTTACCCCGGGTCCTGTTTCAGCCGTTGGTTAGACAGTTAACTGCTACTTATCCCGCTGCTGCTCCATGAATGAAATCACTTCCGGGCTGAAGCGCATGACCTCTCTGTACGCTTTTTTCGAATTCTGGTAGAGCTCCCAATGAACCTTGAGGCCGTCACTAAGAAGCATGTGCAGTTCTTTAGCCTCAATCGCTTTGCATGGTCCTTCAGTTGAGATGGTGCTTCTCAGGCCAGTAACTGATTTTTGGACCCGATTGAATTTGAGCACATATCGCACACAACGACCTGAAGTCTCCCTTGGTTTTGTGACAATCTCGTGGTCGTCCCACCTCTCTATCTCGTACACATCAGCATCCACAGAAACAATCTTCTTTCCGCCTTCGCCTGAAACGTTCGCCGTGGCACCAATGCACATGTGCCGTTCACGGAAGCATTGGAGGTGAGTCGTTTGTTCAGGCTCAGCCATTTTTTCGTTGATTAAAACCCAAGTGCCCTTTGCAGAGACATAGCCAGACTCCCAGAAATCTAGGAATACATGAAGAGGAGGCAATGTGGCAGGCGAGTAATCTACCAGATCTGTATCTTTCTTAATCTGTTCAAAGGACTCAAATGAGAGGGGGTTTCCTGTGATGGGTAGATTCCGTAGCTTCTGATATTCTCGCAAGGCATTGTTAGTCTTTTCATCTAGCACACCGTTGTAAGGACCTACACCATAACCGAGCCTACCTAAGAGAAGTTGCGCCCAGAGAGTTGCCATCTGCCTGGTGTTTTCATACTCCTTCGGCTTGTCCCGCTTGAGCCTCTGAAGTTCGGTCTCGTATTCCAACCGTTCCTTCTGCCCCTTGTCAGTTGTAGATTGTGACAGTGCCGCCGTTGCGAGTGAGAAGACCAGCAGAATTGTCAAAATACCTGCACGTAGACACATGAAAACCTCCGGACCTGATTTTGGATGACTATCCAGGCTGACAACCACATACCTGGAGTGTCCTGCTGCCTAACTAGTGAGTATACTGACCGGCATAGTACGCAGATACTGGCCAAACCAAAGGGGTCAGACCCCTTTGGTTTGGCTGCCGCAAATCCTATTCGCTTTTCCAGCGCAGAGCAAGAACGTACCGCCACCTGTCCAAGAAATGGGACCGGTCTATGAGCGACCGGTCCCATTTCCATACTTTCAAGGAAGCATGCGGCGTCGAGCGACTTGCGCCGGAGCGGCGGGGTCCCCACCCGGCGTCTGAAGAAGGAAAGCTGGAACTGACTGAAGCACTGCGATCGAACGATCGCAGCTGAAGGAATTCCAGAAGGCTTCCGCTTCAGAGCGCCGTGGAGGGGGTGCCGCGGGAGGCGCTCAAGCGAGAGGGCGCATCCTTCCTCTGCCCTGATTGGAGACGTTTAGGCGGGACGGATGATCTCGACAGCCGCATCACTCTCAATTCTTCCAACTGGTGAGACTTTCCCTTCTCGTTCCTTACGCACAATCCGCTCGATCTGCACGATGGCGCCGCGATGCCAGCTATCGACAGCCGCATTTTTGGGAGAGGCCTTCCGATCCAGCCGGCCGACTTCGGGCCGCCCTGTTTCATTGCACAGCCAGGCTCGCTTCTCCCCCTTCAGTTCCCGCAACTCACTGACGACCCGGAAGGTCTGCGGGCTCCGCGTTACAATAGTGCGACCGTCTGTGCGCAACAGCAGATAGGAAAACTTCAACGCGTCTTTAATGAATCCCACATCCCGATCGATCGCGGCAATCGCAGGAGGCGTCTGCCACGGTCGCTCCTCATGACACCAATCGTCTGGATGGTCTAAGGCCGGACAGGCCCCCTCATGGAGGCAAGGACTATACACCGTACAAAGGCCCTGCCTGAGCAGGTGATTACGCATGTGATGCAACGCTCGAGCCGTCTGCCGCAAGGCCGGCTCGACGATCATGATGGTGCCGTGCGGTGCGAGGAATGGCAGGAGCTGCGCGACAACCCCAGCACGCTCTGCTGGGGGATCGACCGATGCAGGAAACAATTCGTTGAGACAGTTCGCCATAATAATCAGGTCATACGGCCCACCCCGCACAATCTGCTTTCCCAGATCGCCTTTGAGCGGATGTTCCAGGTTGCCCTCGACAGACCGGAGACCTTTGCTGGATATTCCAACCTCCTGGCAATAGGCGTCCCACAGCCTCTTCGAGTCCTGCAATGGTGCGGGAGAAGTGTCGGCGGCCAAGACCGACACAGATCCTGCGCGGTCCGGGCTGCGATGCCACAGCCAATCCAACAGGGCTAATGCCCCAGTCCCTGGGCCACAGCCGAGGTCAAGCACCGCCATTGGATGATCCGACGATTCCATGTCGCTGGCCTCAGACAGCTCGTCCAATAGGACTTGGACTTTGGAAAGGTTCACAGGGAGAAAATACGAGAGATAGGCAGAAGCGTGGGCTGGATCATTCAGGTAACGCGGCGGCAATGTTGCGCGTGCCGTCGTAAAAAGACGTGAGAGGTTTACGACCGCCTGCGCTAAGGCGTCACCACGAAGATTCCTTTCTGGCGATACCTTTGCCAGAACCTTGAGAATTTCCGATGACAGGCCAGCCGGTTTCTTCTCGTTGAAGGGTTGCATGGGCATAGTGTAAGCTGATGGTGATTAGGAGGACAACCATGACAGACGCAATTTTATTGGCCTACAAAGATGTGGAACGCTCGATGGAACGATTCACCGAACTCCTTCACAGCCACGTGGAAACGATGGGTGCCGCCCCATCCCACGACGCCGACCAAGTCTTTCGCTTGTCGCAAGGCTCCAAAGCGATGAGGGATAGCGCGATGATCTATCTCTCCTATGCCAAGTATGTCGCCTATGGCATGCCGGAGAGCGAAGACATGGTGCAAGACGAACTGCAGGGGTAGGCTGGTTTGTTTGGTTCATCTGGTCTATCTGGTTTGTCTTGTTCAACCAAACAAACTAGATGAACCAGACAAACCGAGAAACACGACGGGCCCATCCGCATGACCGGATGGGCCCGTCGTGTTTCTGCTTCTACAACTGTTCTAGATACTGCGCATGAAATGCGCCACGTCATCCTGATTGACCGCACCACCCATAATCGAAGACTGGGCGACATTACTCGATTTCTTCCCGGTCAGACCGGACTCGACTTCGTCCACGATTAACTCCACCGGCATCGACTGACCGCCATACACCCGCGGCCCACCGATGATCTTGGCCTTAGAGTACCCGTAAATCGCGGTAGCCACCTCTTTCGCCAGCCATCCGACATAGTTGAACTCGGGCACCACGATGAGCTTCGTCTTGCCACAGAGCTGCCGTAACTCCTGCGTCGGAAATGGACGGATCGACCGGACCTTGATCAAGCCGATCTTGATGCCCTTTTCCGCGCAGATGCGAACGGCTTCCCGTGACTGGGCCGCGGCACTACCCGAGGCGATGATGACCGCCTCGGCATCGTCCACATTCTCAGCTGTAAGCAAGCCACCAATATACTGATTGATGTACTTGCGAGACCGCTCGACTGCGGCCCACACTTCCTGCTGCCACACGGCATGGATGTTATAGGCCATGAAGTTGGACTTTTGAACCGGGGCGTCACGAGACAGCCGGGCGGGAGGATTCTCCGCATCGAGTACCGGCACCGCGCCGCGCCATGCGTCACGAGGGGGAAGCTTCATGCTGCGGTCCTGCATTCGGACGTACCCACGGGCATGGGTCACGAAGAACCCGTCGCAGCAGACACCGACGGGAAGTGTCACGTCATTTTTTTCGCTGATCGTGAAACCCGCCATGATGAAGTCGTACATATCTTGTTGATTTTCAGCATGGAAGACGATCATGCCTGAATTCAATAAATAGGCCACTTCAATATTGTCCGGCTGAATGGCCAACGGGGCGTTGACGACGCGGCAGGTGAACATGGCAACAATGGGCAGCCGATGCCCGGGCCATGACGAGATGCCTTCAAGACCCCTGAGCGTACCGGGACCGGCGGTCGCCGTAAAACAGCGGACACCGGCTCGGGATCCGCCTGCCATCGCCGCCATGACGCCGACTTCTTCTTCACCACGGTAGTACTCTTTCACGTACCCTTCGCCGTAGAGCACGCCGATGAGCTGCATCGTTTCGCTCTGCGGGGTGATCGGATAGGCAATGGCCAGGTCCACGTTGGAGCGCCGAACAGCCTCTTTCGCCGCTTCGCTGCCCGTTATAAACTCTTTCGTTCGCGGGGCTTCGAGAAACAAGTATTCCGGCGTGACCACCTTCTGCCGTTTCGCTTCGGCATGGGGATCTTTCCTTGCGCCCGTCGTCTCGGCCGGCTTGGGGGCCGCGACACTCGTGATGGGGTCGCCTTGCGGGTTGGTCTTTTGTTCTGCTTCGAGTGCTTCACTCATCATGTCACCTCTTCTGAAGAAATTGACGATTGATTCATCGGGTCATCGGTTCATTGAATGAAGCAATCGACAATGAGCAAATGACTCAATTGCCCTCAGCCTTCACGCTTCATCTGCTCGGCGGAATGGCCGAAGGCAGCCGCACCGGCAAGGCCCGCCGCTGGCGCAAAGGTGAGGGGATTGGTGTGAGTTTTCCCGCCGTGCACTCTCGATTGCGTACCGGTAAATCGTACGTTCTCGCCATTCTCCGGCAACTTAATGCCCATTTCTTCGCGCACCTGCTTGAAGACCTGCGCGGTCTTTCTCAACTTGATGATGTCCGAATCCCGAATCGTCAACATCGCATCTTCATGCCCCTGCTCCGCACAGATTGCCATCGTCAGGCAGTTCGTCCCGGCACGAATCATTTTCAAGGTCAAGTTGGCGTAATGGCAATGCACGCCGATGAAGACGCAAGCTTCTATCTTGTTGCCCCAAATCGTGAGGTTCGGATGGTTCGGATTGATGACCTCTTCCGGATCGATCTTCGGATACTTCGGGCGATAGTCCGGCATGGGGATGATCATGACGTCAGGAATCTGGGCGGCAATTTCCAGCACGGCCTTGGCCTTTTCAACGGCATGATCGTTCCAGGCCCAGAGTACTAGCGGCCCAGGGAAAATCGTGGCGTTTGGGCTGGTCAACATTTTACGGGCCATCTCTTCGATGACCTTGTCCTCATTCTCCTCCAGCAACCCATAGTAAAGTCCTTGCCCTGGGTCAGGCAGCGCGACCCCCAACTGAGCCGCCGAAGGTGGATGGAATCCGGCGGGACCCGGAACTATGATGCGCTCTCTTGTATCGATCGTCGTTGCCACTCCCCCCCCCCTAATTACCTATCACAATCATTGGATTGGACAGAACTGCAACGGTAGTTTTTTCTTCATAGCGAATGTTATCGGTTACGGCAGCCAGCGGCAATTGATCAATCATGATCATCTTGATGGCATGGTTTTTTGCCATCGTGTCGCACACCCACACACACAGCGCACAACCCTTGCATCGATCCACCGCTATGTAGGCAGTGCCGTACTTGAAGCCCTTATCCGTCCCCATGGTTTCGCTATACTGAATGGTATTCGCTTCAGGACAATATTGCGTACAGAGCTTGCAGCTCTTCGAGGCGCAAATCTCAACATCGACATTGGCTACCAGATACATGGTACTCCTTCGTGCTAAATCCTAGTTAGGCGCTTACGGTCGCACGGGCTTCCGACCGTTTGACCGATGTTGCAGCCCAGCCATGATCGACCGCGTAGTTCCAGCCGGCCTGAATCACCGCCACATTTTTATCGATCAATTCCTGCTTCTTCTTGAACTTCCGCTCGACGACGCTGTCCAAGGCCGCGGTTCCGCCGGAGACGACAAATCCTTTACCAAGGAACCGATCCTTCACCGACTGCTCCAGCGCGTCAACCGAGGTCAGTCCCGTGATCGCTCCGATGCAACCCATCAAGGCCATGTTCGTCGCGAGGTCCATCCCTGCAACTTCGAGGGACAGTTTGGTGGCGGGGAAGTAATAGAGTTTTGCACGGCGCTCATCCAACTCACGCTGCTGATCCCTGTGAAGGCTCATTGGACCATCGTTGTTGATCAGTGCAATCCCATCTTCCTTCAATCCGAAGTAGAACGGCATCGTATAGGATTTGCCATGGGTAATCACTTGTGGGTGGAAGATAATAATGATGTGCGGGAAAGTGATTTCCCCGATCTCATAGATCGGTTCATCCGACACACGGACGTAGCTCTCGACCGGCGCCATCCGTTTTTCCGACCCATAAAATGGGACGATCGTGCTTTCACCGCCGGCATGGATCACTGCGGTGCTCAGAATGTGTGACCCCGTCACGACACCCTGACCGCCGACACCTGCCATCCGAATGTTGAAGCGCTTTGCCATATCCGAGCCTCCCTCCGGGTCGCTTATGCCTTGTTTGGAATTGCAGCGGCAGGAGCAGCCGCCTTCGGAAGATAGTCTTTGTAGCCATACCGCTCGGTCAGATACTGCTTGGCCTCATCGCTTACATACTCCGTAAACTGATACCGATCATTCTCAACAGTTTTCGCGTCTTCCATTACCTTGTCGGTCGGAATCGCGTACTCGATGTTGCAGGAGGTGTAGGCTTGAATGTAGGTCGAGCCTACTTCGCGCGCAATCAGTACAGCCTTCTTGATAACGCTCTCGACGCGGCGGGGATTGTTCGGAACCACTGTCGCCACGTAGGCACAGCCAGCCACCTTTGCCATTTGTATCATGTCCATCTTCTCGAACTTCTTCCCCAATGGGGCCATCTTTAAGACAGCGCCACGGTTGGTCATCCCGCTCTCCTGCCCGCCGGTGTTGCCGTATACTTCGTTGTCCAACATAATCGTGGTAAACCGTTCCTTTCGGAACCAGGAATGGAGCACTTGCTGGAAACCGATATCCGCCGTTCCGCCATCTCCCGCCATGACGACCACATCTTTCGGCTTGTCACCGAACCGCAGCCGCAACCCGCGGGACAGTCCGCTCGCGACACCGTTCTGATCGCCGTAGTTGCCGTACACAAACGGGATCGCAGCCTGTGAAATCGCTAACCGTCCACAGCCTGCTGTTCCAACAGTGATCGTATCTTCTGGGTTGGGGAAGGCAATGATCGCCAGTCGGATGAACAGAGTCATCGCGCAACCGGCACACATGGGATGTTCTTCGAGAATTTCCTTGAAGCTCCCCATTTGGGAGACCGAAATTTTCTTTCCAAACGGGCCATGCTCGACCATATCCCGATATTCTTTGGGCATGAACTTCTCAAATCCACCGGAAAACTTTACATAATCAAGACTCATCGGAACACCTCCCTCTATCGTGGCAACGGAATTCCATTGCCTATCGGAAAGACACATTTATATGCAACAAACCCGCAGGAATTCGAGGTTTAATGAACTGGGCTGACCCGCTCAAAGACGTTCACACGACTGCGCATGGTAGCAAAGACCAAAAAAGACTGTCAATGAGAAACGTCGACATACCCTCGAATCACATAGGCATCGTGAGATACTATAACTTCCTGATATTCAACGCAACTTCTCAGAAGGCCCACCATGCCAGAAAGAAGCCCTAGCACACCCCAAGCCAGTAGGCCATTTGCCCTAACAACTTGCGTTTCGCAAC
This sequence comes from uncultured Nitrospira sp., assembly GCA_964590025.1. Lineage (GTDB taxonomy): Bacteria > Nitrospirota > Nitrospiria > Nitrospirales > Nitrospiraceae > Palsa-1315. The sequence continues at coordinate 404 of CAZPWD010000023.1, read as the reverse complement.
GTTTTCACAGTCGTCGAACGTATGACCGACTACATGGCATTGGAAAGAGAGATTGCCGATTCCACAAAACCTGTCTAGACTAGGCACGTATGTCAACACGCGTGATCATCCCGGGGGAAGACGAAGGCGCGCAGCACGCCGGTGGGATCCATAAGCGCCCCCCGATTCCCGACAATTCGCTCAAAGCCGAGTGCCCGAAGTTCATGAGCCATGGCCCCTGCGGAGGTGTGCGAAAAGGGGGATTGTGTGAGGTGTACCCCGAGATGGCTTGCCCCTGGGTGACCCTCTACATTCAACTGGAAAAAATCGGACAGGTGGAGTGGATGAAACAGGTCTAGAAAGACGTGAGGGGTGAGGGGTGAGGCGTAAGGGAAAAAAGATTCAGTCAGCGACACGGCTGGGTT
>CAZPWD010000022.1:13379-19658 GCA_964590025.1 uncultured Nitrospira sp. | reverse complement strand
GAGAGGGGAGATCTACCGCTTACTAGAAAGGACCGGAATTTCTTTCCCGAGTGTCGAAGACTGATCCGACTGTGGGATGATCGATTCCCAGACCCCGTTCGAATGGACCGCGGCCTCCCCATTCTCCTCGGCGTCTTTTTCCTTGGCCATCAGCTCGACCTCTTGAATCAGCGTATCCATCAACTCTTCGATCGGCACCTTTCGGACGAGCTTGCCCTTCTTGAACAGGATGCCTTTGCCTTCGCCGCCGGCAATCCCGATATCCGCTTCCTTGCCTTCGCCGATACCGTTCACGACACAGCCGAGGACCGACACATTGAGCGGGGCCTTGATATGGCCCAGCCTCTTTTCCAGTTCATTGGCCAGCCTCACTACGTCGATCTCCACGCGGCCGCACGTGGGACAGGCGATGACATTGATCCCTCGGTGGCGAAGTTCGAGAGACTTCAAGATTTCGAACCCCACCTTCACTTCTTCGACTGGATCAGCAGCGAGTGACACGCGCAAGGTGTCGCCGATCCCCTGCGAGAGCAAATACCCGAGACCAATGGAGGACTTGACTGCCCCGGTCATCGCCGTTCCTGCCTCTGTAATACCGATATGTACCGGATAGTCGGACTGATGCGCAAACAGCCAATAGGCATCGATCGCATGGTGGACGTCCGAGGCCTTCAGCGACACCTTCATGTTCGTGAATCCCACGTCTTCTAACGCGTGGACGGCATTGAGCGCCGATTCGGCCAAGGCTTCCGGTGATGGCCAGCCATATTTATCCAGCAATGGCCGCTCGAGTGACCCGCCATTCACGCCGACACGCAAGGGAATCCCTCGCTCGTTCACGGCCTTGATGACTTCTTCGACTTTCCACCAGGCCCCGATGTTGCCCGGATTGATCCGGACGCAGTCCACGATCTTAGCCGCTTTCAATGCCAGCCGATGGTCGAAATGAATATCTGCGATCAGCGGCACGGTCATCGCCGCTTTGATCTTGGGCAGCGCCGCTGCCGCTTCGTCGTCCGGCACGGCCACGCGGATCACTTCGCATCCTGCGGCCTCCAACTGGCGAATTTGCTCGATCGTCGCCGCAACATCGCGCGTGTCAGTCGAACACATCGACTGCACGGACACGGGCGCATCTCCACCAATCTTGACCTTGCCGACTTGAATCTGCCGTGTTTTCCGTCTAGTAATGTGCATTGGATCTAGATCCGCTTGACGCCTAACGTTTCACGCCTCACGTCTTCCATCAGCTCCCCTGTTCATCTCCGTGCGGCAGCCGATCGGACGATGAAGCAAGGGCAAACTTCTCTCGTGAGGAAGCCGGTGTCTTGCCGATTAACTCCTTCACGCTCTGATAGATGCCTTCCACCGTCAACCCATATCGTTCGCGCAGGAAGTCCTGCGGTCCTTGCTCGATGAACCAATCAGGCAGCCCAAGAATCTTCGTCGTCACATCCGTCACGCCGCCTTCGGACAGGGCTTCGAGAACGGCTGAGCCGAACCCGCCCATCTTGCTGCCTTCTTCAACCGTCACCACGTAGCGAACGCGCTTCGCCACCTCGACGATCAAGTCCTGATCCAGCGGCTTTACGAAACGCGCATTCACCACCGCCGTGGAAATACCTTCCGCCTCAAGCCGTTTCGCCGCCGCCACCGCATGCCAGACCGGCACACCGATGGCAATGATCGCTACCTCCATGCCATCGCACAACAACTCGCCCTTCCCGATCGGCAACGCCTTCGGCTCTCGATCCATCGTGACGCCCAGGCTCAGTCCGCGCGGATACCGCACCGAGGCAGGCCCGTCATGCTGGATGCAGGTTTTCATCATATGCTGCAACTCATTTTCATCCTTCGGCGCCATGACGACCATGTTCGGTATGTGGCGCAGGAACGCATAATCGAATGCGCCGTGGTGCGTCGTCCCGTCTTCTGCAACCAGCCCGCCGCGATCGATGCAGAAGGTCACCGGCAGATTTTGCGTGGCGACGTCGTGTACCACCTGGTCGTACGCACGCTGCAAAAAGGTGGCATACAACGCCACCACCGGCCGGAGGCCCTGCGTCGCAAGACCCGCCGCGAATGTCACCGCATGCTGTTCGGCAATCCCCACGTCGTAGAACCGGTCCGGGAACTCCTTCTCGAAAATATTCAGGCCTGTCCCTTCGCACATCGCAGCCGTAATCGCGACGATCCGCTTGTCCGCTCGGGCCAGCTTGACCAATGATTCGATGGCGATCTGCGTATAGGACGGCCGCGCCGCTTTCTTCGCCGGTGCCCCGGTTTCCCGAACAAATGGCGGGCAGGCATGGAACCACACGGGATTGTTCACCGCAGGTTCATAGCCCAACCCTTTTTTCGTAATGACATGGAGCAACACCGGCCCCTTCATCTTCAACACATTTCCCAAGGTGGGCAGCAGATGCTCGAAGCTATGTCCGTCAATCGGCCCCGCATACCTGAACCCAAGCTCTTCAAAGAGCAGCCCTGGAAGGATCGCGCCCTTGGCCAGCTCTTCAGCCCGGCGAGCCAACTTCTGCATATCCTGCCCGATGTGGGGGATTTTCCCCAACAGTTGCCCTGTTTCCTCCCGCATCTTGTCATAAAAGCTTCCGGTCAAGGTCCGGTTCAAATAGGAGGAAATGGCTCCGACGTTCTTCGAGATGGACATCTGGTTGTCGTTCAGAATTACCAGGAAATCTTTCCCCAGCCCTCCAGCATGCTGCAGACCTTCCAGAGTCATCCCAGCCGTCATGGCGCCGTCGCCGACGATGCAGACGACCTTGTGTCGCTGTTTCAACTGCTCACGCGCCTCGACTATGCCGTAGGCCGCGGATACGCCGGTACCCGCATGGCCTGCGTTGAACGTATCGTATTCACTTTCCTCACGCTTACAGAAGCCGCTCAGCCCTCCATACTGCCGGAGCGTATGGAACCCCTCGCGACGCCCGGTGAGTAGCTTATGCGCATAGGCTTGATTGCCCGTATCCCATACGATCTTATCCTTGGGAGGATCGAGCAGGTAATGCAATGCCACCGTGAGTTCAATCACTCCGAGGTTCGAGGCGAGGTGACCTCCGACGTTGGACACCACGCCGATAATCTGCTCGCGCAGTTCTTGGCACAAGGCAGGAAATTGCGCCGGTGATAGTCGTTTCAGGTCAGCCGGGTTCTGAATGGTCTTCAAAATCGACATGAAAGATGCTCCTTTGCGTCAATGCATGCACCTGTAACAACGAGTTGGGCTCAGATACGCACTGGCGAAGCCCTGTGGCAGTTTGAACGCTCGCAGGGGTGAGTTTCACATGGGAATTCCATGCTGTCAAGGGGTTAGCCAATGCGACCCCACTCATTGGCGACTCGAGCCGGATTCGAACCGATAGGTAAATACTGTTGAAACAGTGAAGTCCGGGGCACTCCCTCTATTAAAGTCGAGATTCTCGACCGCATACACTTGCCACAGGAAGTGCGGGGCCACACGATAGCTGAACCCCAGGACTGACTCTATAACACCATGGTCCAATACAGCTGAGTTGGTCCCGGAAAACGGCGACGAATAGATGTCAAAATGGACCGTGATCGACAGGTTCTCCGACCATAAGTACTCGATGGCGGCAAGCCCGGACAGGGTGGGCCGTAGGCCAAGACCTGCTATGGTGCCGGTCGGGACAACTCCGGTAACGTTCGCATAGAGCAACCATCGCCTAGCCACAAGCTTCTCAACAGCGAGACCCAATCCGAAATCCGGACTCCCGCTTCCGAAAAAATCCGATTGATCCCCAGTCGGCAACTTCACTGCGCCACGGAGCGAAACAGCCGGCGTCGCTGCCCCTTCCGTTAGGAGTTGATACTTACTCATCAGTGTCGTATCTCCCAGCCCCATCACGTCCGGACCTCCGCTCATAATTGTTTGTCCGTTCCGAGTAACATTAAATAAAAAGTTGGAGTTCCTAAACGCAGCTCGCGCCGGATTCAAGCCAGTCGTTGCCCGCTCGGTCGCAGTAATGGCTCCATTCATAAATCCCTGGTATCGGTAGAGCACCGGTACTTCCAGCCCAAACTCCAATTTGTCAATGGCACCATAACGAAGGAAGAGGCCGGATCTGAGGGTTTCAAATTTTACGTTCACGTTGATCGGTGGCGAATTGTCGTTATAAATACTGGCGGTCTCAGCAAGTTCCAACCGCACGTCCAACGTACCAGGTTTCACAACGGTTGCACGGTCGCCAGGAAGACTCAACACCAACTGCTGAAAGGCCTGGAAGTTTCTGACCGGGAACGGACCGAACCCCTCCGCCCCAACCAGTGCAGGCTGGAAAGAAAGGGGGACGAGGAGTGCGGCGAGAACGACTCGATAAAATATCATGCCCCAGCAACCATGACACGATCGCCCCTCAGTACGGGAAGTCGAGTCCCGCAAAGATCGCACCACCCTCACGGCTGTAGCCGTAGTCAATCCGCCCGACGACGTTGGGCTTGACGATCCCACGGAACCCAATACCTGGAGTCATGCGGTAGTCCTTAAAGTTGACGTCTCTGAAATCACTGAATACCTCCCCTGTATCTAAGAACGGCGCAATCTCAAAATCCGCCGTCACCCCCGCAAACTTCGTTCGCACCAGGTGAATACGCTCTTCGACGCTGAGCGCCACAAGATGCTTGTCGATGAAGCGATCGACTCCATAGCCTCGCAGATTGTTCTGCCCTCCCAACGAACTTTGTTCGAAAAATGGCACCTGATCCCCGATGGTGGCTTGAAGGTCCGCCCGCACGATGAGAATCGCGCGCTTCGATTCACTCGGGAACAGCTTCTTGACCTCCATCTCGTACCGCGAATAGATAGGATGATCGCCGTTGCGGATATTCTGGTTCACCTCCGCATAGGCCGTGACGGCCATCCCGTCGGTGGGTGAAACGAGGTTATTGCGCGTATCGTAATAGAACGTCGCCCGGTGTCCGAGAATGAGCGTCTCGCCCTGAACGCCGTCGACGGAGGGGAACTGTTCGCCCGTAAACGGAAGATCCGTTGCGCCCCTCTGCAGACGCACTTGACGAAATCGCTGACCAACGGCAATCTGGGTGACTTCGTTCGCGTAGACCCCGAATCGCCAGTTCACCCGTCCTTCACGATCGGTGTAATTCGTTTCCCCTGACTCTAATGTCGCTTGCCCTAAGCCGAAAAAACGAGCGGTGGCGTTCTTAAAAAACGAGGCACCAAAGTTCAACGAGTAGCGCCCATTACTGAAGGCCGGATCGGCATAGCTGAATACCACTCTGCGCTCGATCTCTTCCGTATAGGATCCGATGAACCGAATTTCCCGCCCGCCCGGCTCGTATCGAAACAGATTGATCGAACCACGCGTCCCAACGATGGAATTGTGAACGAGCATCGGGGCGACCAAATACTTCAACTCCCCGTCAGGATCCGTGATCAGAATCGGGAAGACCAACCCGGCATCGTTCCCATCATTCTTGCTGGTGGACACTGCTGGAATCGGGAAGTATTGAACATCAGCCCGTGCACAGTCCGGTAGAGTGGCGGCGTTCGCCGTGAGGAACACGATGACAACGGCGACGAGGCCGCGTAAACTGATCATGGATTTCCTGGAGAGATCTACGAGGCTTTGATCTTTTCGGATTTCTTGCGAAGCTGGTCCACCAAGTCAGCGTAGTTAGAAGAACGGAGGATCTTTGAGAACTGCCCCCGGTAGTTATTCACTAAACTGACACCGTCCACCACCACGTCATACACCCGCCAATCAGTACCCTTATTGAGCAAGCGGTAGTCGAGCGGAATTTCGGTCTTGCCGGTCAACACCTTTGTCCTGACTTCGGCATAGTCTTTCTCAGTCCGTTCATTGATATACTGCACACCTTCTCCAGAATAGGTTTCGATCTTGTCGGCGTAAGAATTGGTCAAGAGTGTCTTGAACAATGCGACGAATTCTTGCTTGTCTTTGTCGGACAGCGTATTCCAAGGAGCCCCCAGCGACCGCCTCGACATTTCCTCATAGTCAAACCGATCCCCGACAACCTGTTCCAGTCGCTGCCGGCGCTCTTCTTCTCTCCCCGGCTGTTTGAGTTCCTTGTCCCGAACGATTTTCAACACCTCGTCGATGGTGCTTTTCATGGCCTCGGTCGCGCCACCTGCCACTGCCGGCTGGACGGCCACCCCGCCAAGCAGCAACAGCAGACCGGCCATCCCGCTCGCGACCATCCCCCAACTCCATCTCTGCGCTTGTGCAACGGCAGATCCCTGGATCTCCATGTATCCTCCTC
>CAZPWD010000022.1:0-13279 GCA_964590025.1 uncultured Nitrospira sp. | reverse complement strand
AGTTCACTTTGCCATGAACAAACTGACTCACCAACTCCTCAAGATCGAGGCCCGATTCGGTATCGCGTATCGTATCCCCCGGCTTGAGCGGATCGCCACCCCCTCCGGGAGACAGGGCCAAAAATTTCTCTCCAATGATGCCTCGCGTCTTGATGGAGGCAATGGTGTCCGTATAGAGCTTGACGGTGTTGTTGACCGCCAGTTTTACCATCGCACGATCCTGGTTGAGCGTAATCCCTCGGACTCTGCCGACTTCGACACCGGCGATTTCGATCGTCGAACCCGGTTTGAGCCCCGAGGCGCTGTTGAACTGCGCCTCGACTTCGTAGACGTCGCCGCCGATCATCTCGAGTTTCCCGAGCTTGATCGACAGATACGCGAGGCACAACATGCCGATGAACACGAAAACGCCGACCACCATTTCCAACTTGGCTTTTTCCATCCTTGGTACTCCTCCTCACCCAACGAGCGACCCAGGGAGCGCCACAGTCCCACCGACTGAAATGAATTCATGAATCTCCGGATCGGTGGTCCGCTGGAACTCAGCGACCGTGGCCATCGCCGCAATCTTGCCTTTCCGAAGCATCGCCACCCAATCGGAAATCGCGAAGATCTCCGGAATTTCATGGCTGACCATGACCGCCGTAAAGCCGAACCGCCGGTGCATCGTGACAATCAAATCGTGAATCGATTTCGCCATCAAAGGATCCAACCCTGTCGTCGGCTCATCAAAGAGGATAATCTCCGGCTCCATGACCAATGCGCGTGCCAATCCAGCCCGTTTTCGCATGCCGCCGCTCAACTCGGCGGGAAACTTGTGCCCCATCCCCGCCAACCCAACTTCCTCCAGCTTTTCCTCAACCCGTCGCGCCACCGCCGGGCCCCTCATACGCAACTTCTCCCGCAACGGGAACGCCACGTTCTCGAAGACCGTGAGCGAGTCGAACAGCGCTGCACCCTGAAAGAGCATCGCGAACTGTTTCCGCACATCGTTCAAGCGCGTGCCCGACAGCCGAGAGATCTCCACATCGCCGACCCACACCTCACCACGATCCGGCTGCATGAGCCCGATCATGTGCTTGAGGAGCACACTCTTTCCCTCTCCGCTGCGACCGATAATGGTCGTGAGTTTGCCGACAGGGATAGAGAGATCAATGCCTTGCAAGACCGGCTGCCCACCAAGCTTTTTTTCGACGCCGATCAGCCTGATCATGCGTGCTCCGTGAGGCGTAAGGCGTCAGGCGTAAGGGGTACAGGACTTCGCTTATTTGAAATCGCCTCACCCTTCACCCCTCACCCCTTACGGCTTTACAGCAGTATCGACGTCAAGACATAGTCCCCTACGAGGATGAGCACCGACGACAATACCACCGCCTCCGTCGTCGCACTCCCAAGTCCCTCGGCGCTCTGCCTCGTGTAGAAGCCTTTATAGCAGCAGACCCAACTGACGATCAGCCCAAAGCTGATCGACTTGAGAATGCCGCCGTAGACGTCTTTCCATTCCACGGCCGATTCGATCGAGTTCCAATAGGCCCCTTCGCTCACTCCCAGCAGATCCACTCCGACGAGGGAGCCGCCGTAGATACCGACCACATCAAATATGGCCACGAGCAACGGCACCCCGATCACGCCGGCGACCAATTTTGGTGAGACCAAATATTGCAGCGGATTGATCGCCATGGTATCGAGCGCATCAATCTGTTCCGTAATCCGCATGATGCCGATCTCGGCGGTCATGGCTGATCCGGCCCGCGCGGTCACCATCAACGCAGCCAGCACCGGTCCCAACTCCCGGATCATGCTCAACGCCACCGCGGAGCCCAGCAACCCCTCGGAACCAAACTTCCGCAAGCTATAATACCCTTGGAGCGCTAGCACCATCCCCGTAAACCCTGCGGTGAGCACGACGACAAACGTGGATCTATACCCGATAAAATGGAGCTGTTTCATGATTTGATGGAATCGAAACGGAGGCCGCACCAGCCAGGCAAAAGCCGACAGCACAAACAACAGCATGCGGCCCATCTCCTGTACACGAATGACGACCCACGCACCTAGTTGTTCAATCACGTTCGTCATCAGTTACCTGGGCAGTCGAAGAGATTCACTGTCTGTCTCCGCATAGCGCTGAAACCATTCAGTCAATCGATCCGCTGCCACCCGGCTCTGCTTTCGCAGCCGATTCAGCCCCTCAACGCTGGAGGGGCGACCGATGAGCGCCTGCATACCTTTTATCCAGCCAGTGGGCCTGAGAAAGAGATTGAAGTCAAGAGGAAGATCTTCATCCACCAGATCGGAGACCGTCCGCACGATCGCCATAGGTAGGCCTCGCTCCTGAGCCACCGCCGCCACCGCGGCACTTTCCATATCGAGCCCGGTCGCGTCGGTCAGACGACGCAGCAAGCGCTTCTCCTGCGCCTGCCACACCACGGTCCCCGATGACACGACTGTTCCGACCCGTGCGACCAACCCCGCATCCTGCGCCACGATGAGAAGGCTTGCGTGTACAGCCCCATCGCAGAGTACACGGTCATTCCTCATCGTCCAGGTTCCTTCAGCATGCACAGAAGACACCGCTGTGCCAACGATGAGGTCTCCCACCTGAGCCGGTACGAGCGCGCAGGCAAAACCCGTAGACAGGACCAGCGACATGGCCTGCTCCTTTAACACCCTTCCCGCAACAGTGCCGGCCGCAACGGGACCGACACCGGTTTGGATGAGCCAATACGTACGCTCCCCTCGCTGTCCAATATGGCAGCGGACTCCGGCGATTGTCGCAACGCGATCCGTCGCGAGCGCGCGCCGAACGGCCTGGAGTTCCCAGCGAGTCGCGGCAAAGATGGCGATGGGATGCACCGCAGATCCTGAGAGGGGTTGCCCCGCGCCAACGGATGACGTCGGCGGGCGGTTCAACGATCGGCTCGATGACGCCCGGACGCGAGTACGTGCTCCCGTACTTCGTCGGCCCGCATCTTCCCGCGCGTCCGCAGATTCCGGTACATGGCCAAGGCCCACAACGGAAAGTACCGGCAGTACCAATGGTAGCGGAGATAAAACACCCGAGGGAATCCGGTGCCTGTATGGCGAACCTCTTCCCACGACCCATCCTTCATTTGGTGACGGAGCAGATATTGGACGCCGCGAGCGACGCTGAAGGCATCGGTCATCCCGGCCGACATGAGTCCCATGATGGCCCAGGCCGTTTGTGAAGGCGCACTGTCCCCCTTCCCGCTCCACGCAGGGTCGTCGCCGTAAGAAAGACAAGACTCACCCCATCCGCCATCGGGATTCTGCTTCGACTCAAGCCAGGCGACCGCACGGCGAATATAGGGTTCCGAGAGATCCGCTCCGATCGCACGGAGACCAGCTAGGACGGACCAGGTGCCATAGATGTAATTGACGCCCCACCGACCATACCAACTGCCGTCGGTCTCCTGCTCTCGCTTGAGGAACCGGAGGGCCAGCGCCACGGCGGGGTGCGTCTGATCGTAGCCCAACGCCCCAAGCATCTCGAGGCAGCGTCCGGTCAAGTCGGACGTGCTCGGATCAAGCAAGGCATGGTGGTCGGCAAATGGGATATAGTTGAAGACGATGCGATTGTTGTCCTTGTCGTACGAGCCCCACCCGCCATCGGACCCTTGCATGGCGAGTACCCAATTCGTCCCCCGTCGGATGGAATCTTGTAACTCGGCTGTCTGAGCCATCCGAATTTTCGACAGCGCCATCAACACCACTGCCGAGTCATCCACATCGGGATAGAACTCGTTCTCAGACTGGAAGTACCAGCCTCCCGGTTCCGCATCGGGAGACGAGAACTTCCAATCTCCAACCGTTTTCGTTTGGCGCGAGACCAAGTACGCAGCCGATTTCTGGAGGGATGGGTGGTCCTGCGGCATTCCAGTTTCGATAAGGGCGTTCATGAGCAATGCCGTATCCCAGATTGGAGAGTCGCAGGGCTGGAGATGCAAGGCCTCGACTCGCTGTTCGCCAATCGACACTGTGTCGTAGACTTCCAGCGATTCGATTTCGTGAAGCGCCTTCCGTACCAAGGGATCGTCCACCTGATACCCCAAACATTGCAGCGCCATGATCGAATTGGCCATGGCCGGATAAATGCCGCCCAGCCCCCCGCTACCCTTGATGTGTTCCAGCATCCAGGTCGCGGCACGATGCAACGCTTTTTCGCGCAACCACATGAGAGGCATCCGGTCGTACAGTTTCAGCATCGCATCCAACGCGACAAAGAAATTGTGCGGGGTGAACCACTTTTGATCTTTGTTGAACGGCGGGAACTTCCAATAGCGGATCTCCTTGCGCGGAATGAGATACAACTCATCAATCCCCTGCTCCCGCGGGATCTGACACACCGGCCGGTGCGCGAAGATGATCAGCAATGGGATTAAGACGGCGCGGGACCAATACGAAATGGCATAGATGTTAAAGTAGAATCCTTTCGGGAGCAGCATCAGCTCAACCGGCATGTGGGGGATGCCTTCCCAGTCGTATTGGTCGAACAGCGCCAGCGTGATCTTGGTAAACACATTCGTTTGGGCAACTCCACCCTTCGCGAGGATACAGTCCTTGGCTCGCACCATGAAGGGCTCATCTACAGACACCCCGCTCAACTTCAAGGCGAAATAGGCTTTCACGGAGGCGCTGATCTCCGAAGGCCCCCCGTAGAAAGTCGGCCAGCCGCCATCGGGCAATTGCATGGCACGGAGATAGCGGACCGCCTGGCGCTCTCGTTCGGGATCGACCCGATCGAGAAACCGCCGCAGCAAGAGGTATTCAGCGGTCAGCGTGGTATCGGCTTCGAGCTCCGCAACCCAGTACCCCTCTGATGCATGTTGTCTGGATAAAAACCAGGCTTGACTGCGCCGGACCGCGTCGTCGAGCACATCTACTTGACTGATTGAATGGCTGCTGGAGCGCCGTGTCGCAGCGTCGACGGGTGCCGAGGACACGGACTTGTCCGACACCAGGCGCAGTGGCGGAACATTGGACAGCTCGGTCGCAAGCCCCAGCTTCTCCGGAACGGAGACGAAGAGGCTATCGGACAGGCGATCCAGAAGCGTTCGAATCAGCTTCATTGTAGTATTGGTCTGTAGAAAACTGTAGATGGATGGGACAACGCGGGTGATTCGCTTCGCCCCCATGAAGCTTGCACTACGAGCGGCACGCTCATAGATCTGCTCATTTAGGGGCTATATAGCAGACACCCTACTCTGACGTCAAGAAACAGAGAGACGGAAGTCCTCTGAAGTACGAATGTTTTAACCGATCTGATGTGTTTAGACCGGCTGTAAGTTGCCCAGTCTCACCGAGACCATTTTTGAGATGCCTGGCTCTTCCATGGTGACCCCAAACAACGAGTCTGCAATGGCCATCGTCTGCTTGCTGTGGGTGATGACCATGAACTGCGCACCTTCGGAAAGTTCACGCAATACGCCGGTAAAGCGCCCGATGTTCTCTTCATCCAGCGGCGCGTCGATTTCGTCGAGAATACAGAACGGCGTCGGTCTGATCAGGAAGCTCGCGAAGAGCAGGGCCATCGCCGTCAAGGTCTTCTCACCACCCGAAAGCATAGTTATACTCTTCAAGCGTTTGCCCGGCGGTTGCACCACGATGTCGACTCCCGGCTCCTGCGGTCCGCGCCCTTCTGCCGTCTCATCCGCCGGCACCTCGACCAGCTGGAGTTCGGCCCGGCCACCGGGGAAGAACTTCACGAACACCTCACTGAATTTCTGTTGGAGCTCGGCAAAGGTACCGGCAAACATGTCTTTCGTGGTGCGGTTGATGCGCTGAATGATTTCTTTGAGCGAGCCGATGGACCTGGAGAGATCCTGTTCCTGCGTCGTCAGGAATCGATACCGTTCATCCAACTCTTGATGTTCGTGAATGGCCGCCAAATTGATCGGTCCCAGGCGATCGAGCTTCTCGCGAATCTTCTGCAATTGCTCTCGTAGCGCGACTTCATTGACTGCTGGGTGGCCTTCCGGGATCGGCTCCTCCCCGCTGGTCAGCTGTTCGGGTGTCGTCTCCACGATCGGTGAATCGAGCAGCGTCGCAAGATCGACTTGATACGTTCCCAAGAGCGTGGATTCGACAGTCCCCAATTGCATCCGAATTTCCGCCTTCTTGACCTCCACCGCCATGCGAGATTCGCGAAGAGACGACACCGCCCGACGAACATCCTCCAAGCCGGCATCGAGCTGGTGCGCCGCCGCCATGTCCTGCGCCTGTTGCTCTTGCACCTCGACCAGCCGAGCCTTGACCTGGGCTGCCGACTCACCAAACTCGCGACAATGCGCCTCTTGGCGCTCACGTTCAACCCGGCTCTGTTCGATCAAGCCCGTGAGTCCCTCGACATGGCGTGTCAACGTCTCAATGCGTGCGATCGCGTCTTGCTGCTGTTGCTGCACACGGAGAAGATCGTGATGGCGATGCTCACGGGTAGTCCGGATTCCCTGCGCCACCAATTGTGCCTCTGTAAATCGCTGCTGGAGCCCCTGGGTGTCGTGATCAATCTGCCTCACCCGTTCGCGCACACGACTGAGCCCGGCTTCCTGGCCTGCCTTCTCCCCGAGCCACTGTGCGAGCTGCGCTTCGCCGGAGCGCGTTTCATGATTGAGCCGCTGCACCTCCGCCGAGCCTCGCTGCGCATCACTCATCAATATATCGATCCGCTGATTGAGATCCCCCAGCATATGCTGGAGTCCGGCCTCGTCTTTCTGTAGTGAGAGCCCCCGCATTTCTGCATCCCGCAGTGACTCCACGAGTTGTCGACTCTGCTCGCGCAACTCCTGTCCCTGCACCAACAATCGTTCCCGTCGCTGCTTCCCTTCTTTGACGCATCCCATCAACGAGACGCGCTGGGCTTCCAGGTGAAACACCTCTCGACGTCGTTGCAGCAGGCCTCCCGTTGCGCCGGTCTGTCCACCGGTGATCACCCCGGCCGCATCCAAGACTTCTCCTGCACGCGTCACGAAGATGGGTCCATCGGGAGCAGAGCAGGGCTGTAGTTCCCACAATGCCGTCGCGTCCTTGAGCGTGTCGACGAGCACGATCCGATCGAAGAGATAGTCACGGGCCGCTTCGCGCTGACCCTCCACGTGGATCAGATCAACCGCACATCCGACCACACCGGGGTGGCCCTCCATCGCAGGCCACCACTGGTAAGATACCGTATCCCGAGTCGTCCATCGAGGTTGCTGAGGGATGAAAGTGCCCCGCCCGAGATCTTTCCTTTTGAGAAACTCAATCGCCTCACAAGCGGCGGCGGGATTGTCGACGAACCATCCCCTGACCCGTTCGCCCAAAATCGCTTCCACCGCGCGGTCCCACCCAGGAGGCACGACCAACCACTCGGCGATGGCATCGCGAACCCCGGCACAGGTTTTGAGCGCAGTCGACTCTTCGTCGCCGCGCCGGCCATAACCCATATCTTCCTGCAGCACGCCTTGCAGTGCTCTTAGGTGAGAGTCCACTGCGGCCAACTCTTCCGACTGACGAAATACCAACTGGTCGACTTCGACCAACTCGGCCGACACGCGCTCGCTCCCTTCCTCAACACCCTGCCGCTGCCGACGCAGGTCATCAACCAATTGCTCCGTGTCATGGAAGGCCTGTTGGAGCGCCTGGCACTTGTCCGTTGCCGTGACATGCTGCAGGCGAAAGTCTTCCCGCTCACGAGCCAGCCGGCCTTCACGATCCGCAGCCTCTTGAATGCGAGCGGCCAATTGCACCAGGGTCTGCTCAGTATTCGCGACCAATACCGCCAGGTTGAGCATGTCCAGACGCCCTCGCTCTTCTTCTGCCAAGGCCGCGGTTCGTTGCTGGACCAGCTCTTTCATCTCCCGGTCGAGCGTCGCGAACACCTGCTCCCGCTCCGCACATTCACGCTCGAGCGCAGCCAGCGCGGCCTCGAGGGTCGCAGCTTCCGCCGCGCCCTGCTTCTGCTCCTGGGTGAGGCGCTCGAGTTCCTGCCCTTCCTGACTCTGCTGCTGCGCATAGAGTTCTCCGCGATTACGCTCGACTTCTGCGGCCGTCAGTGCCCGCGCCTGTTGCTGTTCAACCGTCGACAGTTCTTCGCGCCGCTGTCCGATCGCCTCGTTCGCTAGGGCAATCGAGAGTTTGATCCGCTCAAGTTCTGTATTCAAACGCGCCAGCTCGGCGGACCGTTCGGACTCGTGATCCCCCAACGTCTGCAATTCCGACTCCACCTCCTTGAGCGTGGTTCGTAGGACACGGTATTCGTTGGTCAGCAACTGAATCTCCAGCAACTTAGCCTCTTGGTGCAACGTCTGATAGGACCGCGCTTGCCGCGCTTGGCGCTCAAGGGAATTCAACTGCTTTTTCACCTCAGCAATGATGTCCCTCACGCGCAAGAGGTTTTGCTGCGTCGCATCCAACTTGCGCAATGCTTCGGCCTTCTGCTTCTTGTAGCGAATGATGCCGGCGGTTTCTTCGATCAACTCGCGCCTATCTTGTGGTGACGCATTAAGGATCTGATCGATTTGCCCCTGCGCAATGACGGTGTGTCCTTTTGTCCCAGCCCTGGTGTCCAGCAGGAGGCTCCGGACATCCTTCAACCGGCAGACGGTCTTATTGATGAGGTATTCGCTGTCGCCATTACGGTACAGGCGGCGCGTGATCATGAGTTCTTGATATTCCGACAGCTGGCTCGAAAGATCGGACAGGGGATCCACATTGATCCGATCCAGCCCGCTGATCACGAGCGAAACTTCGGCCAAGCCGAGAGGCTTCCGCATTTCGGTCCCGTTAAAGATCACATCTTCCATCTTCTCGCTACGCAGGGCCTTCGTGCTCTGCTCACCGAGTACCCAAAGAATCGCATCGACGACATTGCTTTTCCCGCTCCCGTTTGGCCCCACGATGGCGGTGACGCCATCGGGGAATTCGATCCGGGCTTCCGCGAACGACTTAAACCCCACCAACTCTATGGATTTCAAATACATCGGCGACTCCTTCGGTAGCCTGTCTCGAAAGAACTCAAGCGGATTGAACGCCTGGTTTTGTAGCACAGACCTAGGGGGGAAATCAAAGAAAAATACTGCCGGTGGTAGGCACGAGGAGAGAGACCTACAACATTTGGGGAGTGGAACGGTGGCGAGGGATGCGGTTATCCCACCTGAGCCCCAACAGATTTGTTGGAGGACTCAATCGTAATCAGTTCCTTGGGAAGAAGAAACTCAACGTCTTCTTCAATCACAGTCAGGTCTTGGACCTCTGCAGTCCCAAACGACTTGAGGTACGTCACGACCTCTTCAACCAGAACCTCGGGCGCTGAAGCGCCGGCGGTGATCCCGACCGCTTGCACGTTCGTGAGCCAGGCTGGATTGATATCGGCCGCGGCATCGATCAAGTAGGACGCAATCCCGCACTGCTCCCCCAACTCACGTAGCCGGTTGGAGTTTGAGCTATTCGGAGAGCCGATGACGAGAATGACGTCCACCAGCTTGGAGAGCTCCTTCACCGCATTCTGGCGGTTCTGTGTCGCGTAACAAATATCCTCCTGGTGCGGCCCCTTGATATGCGGAAACCGTTTATGGAGCGCACCGACAATATCCCGACACTCATCGACGCTCAGCGTAGTTTGCGTGACGTACGAAAGGTCGTGGACGTTATCAACCTGCAGCTTCTCGACATCTATCACGGAGGAGACCAGATGGAACTTGTCCGGGATCTGTCCGAGCGTCCCGATCACTTCGGGATGGCCGGCATGGCCGATCAGAATGAGATCATACCCCTGCGTATAGTCGCGGTTGACCTCGTTATGCACCTTGATGACCAACGGACAGGTGGCATCGATCACATGCAGCCGCCGCCGATTCGCTTCGTCCCAGACCGACTTGGCGACCCCATGGGCACTGAAGATCACGACCGAACCTTCCGGCACTTCTCCCAACTCCTCCACAAACACGGCACCCTTGGTGCGGAGCGAGTTCACGACATGCCGGCTATGGACGATTTCGTGTCGCACATAGATCGGCGCCCCATACTTCTTCAGCGAAAGGTCGACGATATCAATCGCCCGGTCGACTCCGGCGCAAAACCCTCGTGGATTAGCGAGATAGATCTTCATGATGGTAACCTTTCCTTCACACCGGACATGGCCACATTCGTGCCCACGTCTCCACACATCGCTGGAGTCCACCTTACGTCAGAGCAGCGGGCCCCGTCAACACAATTGGCCCGCGCCTCTCTTCTCTGCCCGTCTTGACACGATGCCCTCTCCCTCGTAGTCTCACACCACCAGCTATGCCAAGCCCTGCAAGCAAGAAAATCCTCATCGTTGAAGATGAGCACGACATTCTCCAACTGGTCAAACTGTATTTGGAGAAAGAAGGCTTTCGAACCGTATCGGCCAAGACCGGTACGGAGGGCCTCCGGCAAGTGAAACAAGAGAAGCCCGATTTGGTCGTCCTCGACTTGATGCTGCCCGAGATCGACGGCCTCGAGGTCTGTAAACGCCTTCGATCGGCTCCAGAGACCGCGATGCTCCCCATCATCATGTTGACCGCCAAAGCCGAGGAATCGGACACCATCATAGGCCTGGAGCTGGGAGCCGACGACTACGTCACCAAACCATTCAGCCCCAAGACCCTGGTTGCCCGCATCAAGGCCCTCTTTCGACGGCTTGAACGGAAACCGGACGACAGCCCGGC
The DNA here is from genome assembly GCA_964590025.1 of uncultured Nitrospira sp. GTDB lineage: Bacteria > Nitrospirota > Nitrospiria > Nitrospirales > Nitrospiraceae > Palsa-1315. The sequence goes on along the minus strand of CAZPWD010000022.1, from coordinate 2,591 downwards.
TCAATATCGCTATGGCAATCTCGTCATGGATCTCGCGCGACACGAAGTCACCGTGAAGAAGATAGAAGTCCTCCTCACGGCGAAAGAATTCGGCCTGCTCGAGCATCTTTTGCGCAATCCGGGCAGAGTCCTGACAAGAGACGTCCTCCTCAATACCGTCTGGGGATACGATTACTACGGAACGACGCGGACGGTCGACGTCCACATCCGAAGGCTCAAGCAGAAACTCCCTTCGCTCAACGAGGCGATTATTTCAGTCAAATCCCTGGGCTACAAATTAAAAGATCGTGAATCGTGAATCGTTAAACGCAAGAAATGTCCGGAAATCTTTCAACGATTCACGATGAACGGTTAACGAAACGCGTCTCTTATGGCACTCTCCATCAGATGGAAGGTCACTATTGGGACCCTGCTGGTTCTCGCCTGTGGGCTTCTCATCGCCCGGACCCTGGCGATTCGCTCCCTTGAACAACAGGAGATCGTCCAATCGGGCCAGATTCTGGAGGCTCGAACCAGTCTCGTCGCATACGGGCTGCAGCCGTTTCTGACGCAATCAGGGGGACTGGCTTCGACCCCCCAATTACAGGCAGCCGTACGAGATCTCAGCGCGCGGGCCCTCGCACGCGTGACCGTCATTGCTCCGGATGGACGGGTGTTGGCCGACAGCGCCGTCTCGGATAGCCTCCTCGCCACGATTGAAAACCACCGGGCGCGACCGGAAATTCAGCAAGCCGTTGCCACCGGGCGCGGAACGGATCTCCTCACGAGTCACACCACCGGTGAGCGCACGTTGTATTTGGCTGTCGGTCTGAGCGGTACGAACCAGGCGACGCCATCCGTCTTCTTGAGGCTGGGGTTGCCGATGACGACGTTTGATCGTGAAGTGGCCAAGTTGCACCGAGACTTGGCCCTCGCCTTCGGGATTGCATTCTTGATTGCCGTCGCGCTGAGTGTGTGGCTCGCTCACAGCATCACGAAACCCCTGTCCGATATTGCGATCGCTGCGCAGCAGCTGGCGAAGGGCGACCATGCTGTCCGCATTCGGACCGGATCACGGGATGAAGTCGGCCTCTTAGCCGACACGCTCAACCACATGACGGACCAACTGAGAACCAAGATCGATGAACTCTCCGAAGATCGGTCCCAGCTCTTGGCCATGCTGACCTCGATGGTCGAAGGCGTGATGGTCCTGGACCGTCGAGGTCGCGTGCTGCAAATCAATCCCGCGCTGGAACGGATGTTCGACGTCACCAGGATGGAAGCACGGGGACACCCCTGCTCCGATGTCTTCCGGCATCCTCAATTAGATACGTTAGTCTCAACGGTCCTGACGAAACGAATGAACGAAGAAGATGAAATTCTCCTGCACCCGAGTGGTCGCCGTCTCCATATCGAAGCCTCGGTGACTGAATGCGATCGAGAGAACGAAGCATGCGCGATTCTTGTCTTCCACGACATGACAGAATTACGTCGCCTGGAAATTATCCGGAAAGATTTCGTCGCCAACGTGTCTCACGAGTTGAGGACCCCGCTCACGTCGATCAAGGGGTATATCGAGGCCTTGCTCGATGGCGCCAAAGACGATCCCGAGACCAGCACAAAATTCCTCGACATCATTCTCAAGCAAAGCGACAGGCTGAACCTGATTCTGGAAGACCTCCTCCAGCTGTCGAAGATCGAATCCGGGCAGGTCCAGTTCAAGCGAGAGCCGCTTCATATCCAGGGTGTCATCGAACGAACGCTGGCCATGATCAAGCCCTTAGCAGACAAGAAGGGGCACCGGCTCGTCTCCATCGTGGAGGACAATTTGCCTGCTGTGCTCGGCGATGAAGACCGGCTGATGCAAGTCCTGTCCAACTTGCTCGATAACGCTGTCAAATACACCCCCGAGAAAGGGACCATCGCCGTGGCGGCCCACCCGGTTTCGGACGATGCTGAACAGCCCGCACTGGTCACGGCTGTAGAACTGCGCGTGACCGATACCGGCATCGGAATTCCTGAAATGGATCGCCCACGCGTATTCGAACGATTCTATCGAGTCGATAAGGCCCGCTCGCGTGAGTTAGGTGGAACAGGGCTCGGGCTGGCGATAGTCAGGCATATTGTCGAGGGTCTAGGCGGGCGGGTGTGGGTCGAAGGGAACGCCCCGACAGGCAGCCGTTTTGTCGTCCGGCTGCCTGTACAACAGATCAGTCAACCGGCTGGCTAATCAGGATGCTGAAAACGACCGCCAGCGGCGCTCTCGCATCGCTCAGACCCTCAACGGGGACCCGGCCGCCTCACTAACTCGGCGGCGCGCACAGACTTGGTGCTCCTTATTCGTCGCACCGTGCGCCCCAGAGGGTACGCCTCGGCCCTTCACTCGCTGCGGCCTTGCTGGACGGCCTTTTTGAGCATCCTGCGGGAGTGTTCTCTTGTTGTCCCACACATGCAGGCCATCGAAGTTCTGCTGAGCCGAAATGGTTTTTCCGAAGCCTGCTAAACCACTCTCGTCACGATCAGATAAATGAGCGACGCGAGAAGAGCGGCGCCAGGGAGTGTGAAAATCCAGGCGTACAGAATTCTCGTGGTGACGCCCCAGCGCACCGCCG
>CAZPWD010000021.1:16610-20006 GCA_964590025.1 uncultured Nitrospira sp. | reverse complement strand
TTTGTCTGGTTTTTTGGTTGAACGAAACTAACCAGATGAACCAAATCAACCAGATAACCAAACAAACCAAATCAACCAGATGGACTAGACAGACCGGGCTTGTCTCAGACGTGCGGGCCATTGAATTTCCACCGTGCCACAATAGTTTTTCCGCAGCTTATTAAAAATACCGTTGACGACTGGGATGGACGAGGGATAGACTGACCCCATGCGAGTACATTTCCATCGCTCCCCTTCGGTTCTAGCCGGCACACTCGTCGTTATCTTTTTCGCATTGAGTGTCAATGCCTATGCCTGCCTCCTGCCGGTGAATGGCGTCACGGCCGCTGCCATGGGCAATGGCTGTTTGACTGCAGATGAACAACCTGTCTCTCAGTACTGCGAGGCGTTTAAGACGCTCGACGTGCAGTCTGCCGATAAGCTCCACCTCAACAGTGACCGTCAGACGATCTGTTCTCAAGACACCGCCTCGTTAGCGCTTCTTGTCATTCACACCTCACCCAGCAGCCGCTTGTCCGATCATCCCACAGTCGTTCCTCCCCAGGATCTCCTGCTCAAGATTTCCGTGCTTCGCATCTGATCTTCCTCGTCCATACCACGTAATCGCTCCTGTGCCATCACGTGTGCCGTTCGACTCTCGGTTTCAGCGTCCCTACCGTCTAGTTCTCTTGGCCACGTACAACCAGAGCGCAGACAGGGCTTCGAACGTGTGGGAACTCTAGGAGGTCATTTCTATGAGACGGAATAGACAGCGTCAGTGTGTAACTGTCGCGGGCACGAATACCGACTCTGTGCTGCGCACCACGAGGGAGCAATTCACATGGAATCTCTACTGATCTATCTGCCTATCATCGCAGCAATTGCTTGTCCCGTCGGCATGGCGTTGATGATGTGGTATATGGGGCGCTCGAACGGGCAAGGTATTTGTGGCATGAACATGAAGCCGCCCACACAACCTGCCGCCGACAAAGACGCGCAGATCACCATACTGCAAGAGCAATTGCAGACAATGCAAAAGCAGGTGCGGGCTTTGGAAGCATCTGCACCACCAGTTGAGAAACAATCGGCGCACATTAAGAGTCTCTAAGTTTGCAAAGAGGATTCTCATGAAAGTGAAGACACCGTTGCTCATCGCGCTGTTGTTCGTAGGCGTGCAACCAGTCTCATGAACCGGTTTCTCCTCCCGCTCGGGATCTTCGTGGTCGTGGTCGGTTTTCTTGCGGTCGGGCTGACGCTCAACCCGCGTGAATTGCCTTCTCCATTGGTCGGGAAGCCGGCGCCTGATTTTTCGCTTCCGCAGCTCTATGATCAGGAGAAAATCTTTTCGCCGAATGAGATGAGGGGCAAGGTCTGGCTGCTTAACTTCTGGGCTTCTTGGTGCCAAGCCTGCAAAGAAGAGCATCCTGTCCTCACCCACCTCGCACAATCCGGCGAAGTGCCCATCTACGGCATGGACTATAAAGATCGAAGGGAAGACGCACTGACGTGGTTGAAACAGTGGGGCAATCCCTATCAGGTCATCGCCGTGGATGAGTCAGGGCGCGTCGGCATTAATTTCGGTGTCTACGGGGTGCCGGAAACCTATGTGATCGATAAGGCGGGGGTCATCCGCTATAAGCAGATTGGCCCGCTGCGTGAGGACATCTTGCAAGGGAAGATTTTGCCCCTGGTCAGGGAGTTGCAGAACCAATGAGATGGCTCTTGGTGATCATCCTTCTCATCCCAAGTATCGCTCACAACCTGCCGCCGACAAAGACGCGCAGATCACCGTATTGCAAGAGCAATTGCAGACAATGCAAAAGCAGGTGCGGGCTTTGGAAGCATCTGCACCACGAGTTGAGAAACAATCGGCGCACATTTCGAGTCTCTGAATTTGCAAAGAGGATTCTGATGAACGTGAAGACACCGTTGCTCATCGCGCTGTTGTTCGTAGGCGTGCAACTATTCGGCGTGTCATGCGCGCTGCTGGATGTGGCGCGTGCCGCGCCTGCGATGCCCGTAACCGCCGCACCGGGGCGCGCCGCGATCACACCGCGCGCCGGCGGACAGATGCGCGAGTTCCGCCTGACTGCCAGCGCCATGACGTATGAATTTGTGAAAGGCCAACCGACGACTGCCTGGGCTTACAACAACCAAGTGCCTGGGCCCGAACTGCGCGTGCGCGAAGGCGACCTTGTACGCGTCATCTTCACCAACAACCTGCCTGAGCCGACCACCATTCACTGGCACGGCGTCAACGTGCCGACTAGCATGGATGGCGTGCCGGACATCAGCCAGCCGCCGGTGCCACCGGGCGGCACGTTCACCTACGAGTTCATCGCCACGCCTGCTGGCACGCGCTGGTATCACGCGCACTTCGCCGAACACAAGCAACTGCGTCTCGGCCTCTACGCGCCGCTTATCATCGAGCCACGAGATGTAGCCACGCGCTACGACCGCGATTACACCATCACGTTCGGCGAGTGGTCGCCCGACGCGCTGCAGCCCGACCACAACCAACCGAACGGTGGCATGGGCAGCATGATGGGCGACGACATGATGGGCGACGACATGATGAGCACGCCCGACGACCCGAACGTGATGTTCGCTGTGAATGGCAAAGCGTCCCCTGCCGCGCCGCCCTTACACGTGCGCCAGGGCGAGCGCGTGCGGCTGCGCTTTATCAACGCGAGCGCGATGCAGAAGCACGTCATCCGCCTGGAAGGTCACACGATGAAGATTACGCACGTTGACGGCAACCCACTCTCGCCGCCGCGTGAGGTGGACGCGATCGAGATTGGCACGGGCGAGCGTTACGACGTGGAAGTGACTGCGAACAACCCCGGCGTGTGGGCGTTGCATTGTGTGCGCACCGGCCACGCCGAGCGCGGCTTGAAGACGCTCGTGCGTTATGAGGGTGCGGCCGACGATAGCCGTGAGAGTGCGGATACACGCAACACACGCAGGTTCAGAGTCTGGCCGGATACCATTCTCAGCCAGCGGCAGGCAGCAGGCGAAACGACGCGCCCCGACAAACAGTTTCAGTTGACACTGAGCGGTGGCATGATGATGGGCGGAATGATGGGTGGGGATGGCGAGAACACCTGGACGATCAACGGTAAGGCGTATCCCAACACCGACCCATTAGTTGTGAAACAGGGCGACCGTGTGCGTGTGCGGCTGTTCAACATGAGCATGGAAGACCACCCGATGCACCTGCACGGCCACAGTTTCACCGTGCTGCAATACGACGGACGGCCCATCACGCCAATGGTGCGTGACACGATCACGGTGCGACATATGGAGAGCTACGACGTCGAGTTCGTGGCGAACAATCCTGGGACGTGGTTTTTCCACTGCCACAACGCGGAGCACATGGAAGGCGGACTCATCACGCTGGTCAAATATCAGTGAAAC
>CAZPWD010000021.1:0-16510 GCA_964590025.1 uncultured Nitrospira sp. | reverse complement strand
CAACGCGGAGCACATGGAAGGCGGACTCATCACGCTGGTCAAATATCAGTGAAACATGAATCCCGATCTTTTGATTGCTTATGCGCACGTGATCGGCGGCCTGTGGCTGGTGATTAATTCGGGCCGCAAACGGCTCGCCATCTGCCAGTGGCTTGGCCTCGGTGCGCTGATATTGGGTACCGCCGGACGCGACGGCACTTGACGCTGGGCTACAAGTCACCGATGCAGTTTCTGGAGGATTAGCGTATGTCTCAACAAGATGAAGAGATGAAGACCTGGTAGCATGAAACCTGCTCGATGGAAGACGAAAAACAGAGGGAAACTCGCTCATTTACCCACTCCAATCTGCGGAGAGCCACTTTATGAATAAGAAACTATTAATTCCAGTTTTTATTATTGGTGCCGTAGTGGTCGGCTATTTCTTGGGGGTAAGTAATAAATTCACTAATGCTCCGACAGATATTTCGGCCAAGGAAACTGTTATGTCTCATAGCGATGAAGGGGGTTCTAGTAATTCTGTAATACCCGGAGCTCAACATATCCATGCTGTTACCTACGACCCCGAAGGCAATCTACTTTTAGGGACACATGGCGGGCTATTCAAGAGTAACGATGGCGGCAAAGCTTGGCAAAAGGTTTCGGTGAAAGGAAGCGTCAATGCTGATGATTGGATGAGTCTTATTGTTGACCCCCGAAACCGGAAAATACTTTTTGCCGGAGGTCATGATCTAGGTGTCATAAAAAGTATTGATGGTGGTATTACATGGATGCGTTCTGATGATGGGATAAAGGGTACGGATATTCATGGTTTGACAATTAATCAACGTAATCCTGATTTACTTTTTGCTTATTCTGTTGATAACGGGGTGTTCAAAAGTAAAGACGGCGGCGTTACTTGGAAGCGTATGGATGATGGACCCGGGAATCCTGGAGTAAGATCGTTTGTATACATGGCAATACAGACTTCGATGGACAAGTCTATGGGTTGGGATAATTGGGGCGTTCTCTTGGCGGGAACGGCTGATGGTGTTTTCCAATCTTTTAGTTGTTTTTGCGGCTGGACAAAGACAACGAAAGTTTTTGACAACACAACAGTTTATACGCTCGCTACTCTTCATAAAGATTTAACTGTTATGTATGCGGGCACTCAAGCTGGGGCTTGGAAAACAGTCGACGCTGGGCAAAACTGGAAAAAACTCGACGGTCTTAATGGTATCAAGATTACTACTATTGCCATCAATCCTGAAAATTCCAAAGAACTTACTGCTTCTAGTGAAGACGGTATAATCTATCGAAGTTCAAACGCTGGCGAAAGTTGGCAAAGCACTAATCCCGCATTCAACTAGCAAGTGCAACCCCTGCGGTCTTGAAGACTTCCGCTGGTGTTTTGAATCCGAGGCATTTCCTCGGCCGGTTATTGAGCCAGCGCTCAACCGAGAGAATCTCGTTCTTGGAACTCGGAGCAAAGTGCGTGCGATGGGTGCGGCCTCGTTGCTGTCCTACCGGTATCAGACGGCAGAACCGCTCGTGTAGGCACTAAACAGCTACTGGATTTATATCCATATGTCGATCACGCTGACCAGCTATGCGGCGTTTGCGATGGCCGGCGGCCTGGGCGTCATCCGCGAGATTGTCAGCGGGCCGCGTGACTGGACGAGACTCGACAGCCTACAAGTCCTGACCAAGTGGCTCAACGTCACGCCCAAGGTGGCGGATGCTCAGCCATCGGATCGCGGAGCGAGGAAGGGATGACGCGGTGCGCGATTGCTGGAACGGCCGTCTTCCTGATGATCGCGCTGGTTGGGATAGGTGGTGCGGCAGCGCCGGAAATCCTGCCGGTCGATGAGCGCAACGCCGTCAAGCTGGGTGAGCCGGCGCCGAACTTCCAGCTCCCAGATTTGAATAACCATCTCGTGGCGCTTTCGGACTTACGTGGCAAAGTGGTGCTGCTGAACTTTTGGGCCACCTGGTGCGGCCCCTGCCGGGTAGAGATGCCGGCGATGGAGCAGCTCTATCACACGTTTGTGCGAAAGGATTTTGAGATTCTCGCCGTGTCCATCGACGCGCAAGGCGTGGCGGTCACCAGGCCGTTTCAGCAAGAGTATCATCTGACGTTTCCCATCCTCCACGATCCCGATTATCGTGTGGGATTGATGTATGGTGCACGGAGCCTCCCGATGACTTTCCTGGTTGATCGACAGGGGGTTGTCCGCCACCAGATCTTCGGCGCGCGTGACTGGGGAGCGTCCGAAGCGCAGCAGCTCGTGCAGATGTTGATGAAATCCTAGGTCATGTCGCAATCGACCACGAATATCTCTCTCGTGGCGGCCTTTTCGGCTGGGTTGCTGTCGTTCGTCTCGCCCTGCGTGCTCCCGCTGGTTCCTTCCTACATTTCATACATCACCGGGCTGTCCATCGAACAACTCACCGACTCGACCGTGCGGTCGAAGTTCAAAAAGGCCATTGTCGTCAACGCCCTGTTGTTTATCGCGGGCTTTTCAGCAGTCTTTGTGTGCTTCGGCGCATCGGCCAGCTTGATCGGACAGGTCTTGATTACCTATCAAGATCACATTCGACGGATCGGCGGGATCCTGATCGTCATCTTTGGCCTCTATTTATTGGGGATCTTGAATATCAATTTTCTGAAAATGGAGCACCGTTTCCAATTCAGAAATCGGCCGGTCGGATATGTGGGATCGTTCGTGATCGGCGTGGCGTTTGCCGCCGGGTGGACGCCGTGCGTCGGGCCGGTGCTCGGGACCATCTTGTTGTATGCCAGCACCACCGATTCGATGCTGAACGGGGTGCTGTTGCTGACGAGCTATTCGTTGGGATTGGGGTTGCCGTTGTTTCTCACGGCCCTGGGAGTGGATCGCTTCCTCACCTATTTCAAACAGGCGCGTCTGTATTTGTGGGGCGTCTCCACGGTGAGCGGGGTGGTGCTGGTCGTCGTGGGCGTCATGATTTACGCCAATACCATCACGATGATTACCGGTTTCTTAGAGCGGTATGGGATTGGTTGGTACCTTGGGCAGTAACGCAGACGGTGTTACTGCCAATGTGGAGAAGATCATCCAATCGGTGCCATAAACACCGTGGAACCGCACAGTCGAAGCCCAAAGGTATACAAGTGACACAATGATGGGCTGGTTGGGAAAGATGGGCTTTCCCGTCATTATCAGCCTGGAGTCCAGTGAGTTCGCAGGCGGTGTAAGAGAAATAGAAACGAACATTTCTATGATGAAACCGAAAACACTGATTAAGTCAACAGCCCTCCTTTTGACCCTGTTCTCTCTCTTCATATCAGGCCTCATAATGATCGAGGCTGGGGGGCATGCATTGCAGCATGGGCACACCGCCAGCCACGCGGCACAGCACGCCTCCTTAATCTGTACCTGGATGTGCGCGGCATCGACCGCTCTCCAGTCCGAGGATCCACGTCCCATTCAACGGATTGCTCCCTCTTCGGAAAGCGTTATCGTTTCCCCCGGACCGTTCTTCAGCAGATCCGTTCCCCTTGTCTTGCGTGTCAGGCCTCCTCCCTTCTCCCTGATCTGACGAGATTGGATCTCTATCTTTTGTCGGGATGAAGGGCATGGGGCGCCTTTTCTCGACTTACGGCGCCGATGCCCGTCTCTATAACTTGCGCCTGATAGTGAGAATGCAATGAAACGAATCATAATGGCTTTGTGTCTTGTGTCGTCAGTGGTTTTTACCGATCAGCTCTTTGCGGCACATATTCTGGAGCCGCTTGGCACCGAGATTGCCGCCACCCCTCCCCGCGGCCGGATGTTCGGACAGGTCATCTATGAGTATTCAAGGGAGGAGAACGGCACAACGAGGACCACCCACCTTTTACCGATCGAATTCGAAATCGGCCTTGGGGAAAGGACACAGCTCAATCTGGAAGGTGAGATCCTGCTCCGGGAGGAGCGCACTGGCTCTCCGAGAGAAAGCGGGATTGAAGAGATCGGGGTGGGAGTCAAACACCGCTTCCTGGATGAGACCGAGCTTCTGCCGGATGCGGCCTTCGAGGTGGCCTACTCGCCTTCAATCGGACTGAAAGGGAATGAACACGGGATCAAGGGGGAACTGATCTTTTCAAAGAACCTGCATCCGCGATTCGTGGTCCATCTCAATGGGGCCTATGAGCTTGTGACGGGGAGAGAACTTGATGTCACAAGTGGAACGGATGAGACGGTCAATCATACGACCTGGTTTTACAATGTGGCGCCGATGTTCAGGGCCATCCCGGACCGGTTGATGGTGCTGGCCGAGCTGAACGGCCGTACCGAGGTTTCAGGAAACACCCAACTGACCATCGCGCCTGAAGTGATTGTGGTCATTCAGACCGAAACCTTTTTTGCACTCCAGAACCTGGCCATTAAGCTGGCGGTGCCCTTTGGCCTCAATGGCGACTCGCCAGACATCGGTGTGAAGCTCGGTCTTTCGAAGCTGTTCTGAGCAGAGGCCTATGGAGGAACCCCATGAAGAAGGATACCCTCAGATTTTCGATTTTGCTGGTATGGGCGTCTCTCGTTTTCCTATTCGGGTATGGCAATATAGCCCGCGCCCACGAGATTGTGGGCGAGGTGACGCCCCTCATGATCCATATGAAACAGGCCCTGGACCAGATTGAACATGGAAAACACCAGGAGGCCGTCCAGGTGATTCGGATGGTGTATGAGGATTTTTCTCATGACATGGGAATGGGGATGGTGATGCAGGGGGTCGGCCTGAAAAACACGGCTCGCCAAGTGGATCAGCGGTTCGGGACCCAACTCGGGGCCTCATTGGATGAAGCCTTGACGAAGAGCAACGTCCCTGTTCTTGAAAAGGTGATTCAGGAAATGGCTTTTCTTCTGATGCTGGAAAAATTTACGGTCCTTCAAGCCTCCTATGGCAAGGCATCAGCCAGCCCTCAGACCCAGCAGACCATCTTCTGGTTAGGGCGAAACTATTTCTCCTATTTTCTGGAGCCAACACTTGCTGAAAAGAATCAGGTTGAAGCACAGCGCCTGGATCGCATGCTGGACAGGATGCTGTACCGGCTGGAGGATGGGCAGCCGGAGGAATTCGCGGCCCTGCAAAAAGAGCTGGTGAGCGGGATTGTGGACGCCTTTCACCTGGATCGGCCTCCCGCAATGCCTGCGGGTTCGCACCAGAAGTAGCGGGACCGTCTTGGTGGCTGAAGCCGCCCGGCAATAAAAAGAACGGGAGGAACGATGCTCAAACTACCTTCACCGTGGGTGATCTTAAGCTGTCTGCTGTTGTTTGGATTCGGCGAGTTGGCGGGAGTATTGCTGGGAGGGTATCCCCAGCCGATCAAGGATCTGGCCCGAACACAGGCCATGGCCCATGCGGATGTTCATGGATTGACCGGGGTCGAAGATATTGATCGGGCGATCCTCGAAAAGGTGGGAACGGAGGTCCTGGCCCGGGTTCACACCTTCCATCTCCATTCCCATGGACTGGCCTTGGTGGTCTTCGTCTTATGCCTGATTCTGATCAACATGGATCTTTCAGACCGGTCAAAACAGGTTCTGATGGGTCTGACCTGTTTGGGGCTGTTCTATCCTGTTGGGTGGCTGACGATCGCCCTGACATTGCCATTGTATGGGAAGGCAGGTGCCTTCCGCCTGGCCGAGCGCCTGTTTTTTCTCCCGTTTGGAGGCGGATTTCTATTAATAGTCTGGTTCATTATACTTATCTATTTTATGAGGCAAGTAAGGGGCTTTAAAAAGTGGGGCTTCTCCTTTCCGAGTGGGTGATTTCGGCCTGATTTCATATCGGGTCGAGCATGCAGGTGAGGACTTTGAGGCGCAGGTACTCTTCGTCGCGTAGGCCGTCACTGCGCCGCTGGATGACCCGGATCTTGTTGTTCACGCCCTCGCGACGCACCTGGCATGACACTTTGTTGGTGGAGCCCAATGAAACTGCGGATCTCGCTTTTGTCACAGACAATCCGGGCGACTGGATGCTACATTGTCATGGTCCGATCACCAGGAGAGCGGCATGATGGCCGTGATCCGTGTCAGCTGACGAGTTACCACATCGTACAAGGAGAATCGATATGCGCAACACAATGCTCAAGTTTCGATGCAGCTCCGTGCTGCTGGCAGCGCTCCTGGCGCCGCTCCTGTCCACCCAGGCTTTCGCCGCGCCGATGCTTGTCACGCTCTACAAGAATCTGCAATGCACCTGCTGCGAGGCCTATGCGAAATTTCTCGAGGAGCAGGGTTTCAAGGTGGAGGTCAAACCGGTACGCGATCTGCACTCGATCGACCAAAAGGCCGGCGTACCCGAGGCTCTGGAAGGCTGTCATACCTCATTCATCGGTGGCTATGTCGTGATCGGCCACGTACCGATTGATGCAATCCGCAAGCTCCTGGCGGAGCGACCGAAGATTGTCGGCATTTCCATTCCGGGTATGTCGAGTATGCCGGCTAACCTGCCCGGCATGCCAGGGACCCGATCCCAGCCAGTCGCGATCTATGAGATCACCGCGGATGGCAGCCCCTCGAAAATATTCATGACGGTGCCGTGAAGTCATGGATAGGGTTCACAACGTAATGTTGAGTCGGCGGGGATGGGTGGTGGTGCTGACTGTCCTTGCCGTCGCGGGCGTCGTGTTCCGATGGCATTGATTGGTGGCGCTCGGCCTTGCATCCATCGTCTTAAGTGTCGTTCCCTATCTCATCATGTGCGCGCTCGGATTGTGCGCGTATCGAGTGCTGGGCAGGTCCCGTTGCGAGAAGCCTTTGCAGGGCGCTGAGGCCACCGATACGGCCCCGAGCGACCGTTCAGGCGCCTCGCGCATCGATGACGTGCATTCCACTCTTCTTAAACCATCGTAAGCTCCCCCCAAACTGAGACGGTCCCAAAGGAGAACTTTCTGGCACTGACGTTGGCCCCATTCCGAGACGGTTCTTAACTAGAACAGACGGCTTCTTCGGCAGCCTGGATCACCTGACGTTGTCCAACAAACTCATTCGGCGTCAGGTGGCCGAGCGAGCTGTGCGGGCGTGAGGGACGGATGGCGACGGCTCAGGACCTGCGCGAGGCCATTTTGGAAGGTGCGGCCCAAAGAGTACGGCCTGTGATGATGACCGTGGCGGCGATCATTGGGGGGTTATTGCCGATCATGTGGACGACCGGCACGGGCGCCGACGTGATGAAACGCATCGCGGCACCGATGATCGGCGGCATGGTCAGCTCGACCATCCTTACGCTGGTGGTGATTCCCATACTCTATGCTTTGTGGCGAGCGAGAGCGCTCCATCCAAAAGACCAAGTGGCACCTTAAGAAATTCCGGAGTTTTCTGATGCAAGCTACAAATCGAGAACATGAACGGAGTCACATATGCTCACTATCCAGCAACTCGACAAGCAGACAGGTGTTCCATCAAAAGCCCTGCGATGACGCAACCGACCGAACAGCGGCAGCATGCTCAGCTCAACGGTCCTCACGCTTCTCGTGATTCCCGCTGTATATTTCCTCTGGCGGGGTGGAGCCTAGCCGGTCGGAAGGATGAATCCTGATACACTGTGCACCAATGATCGGCGCCCTTAAAGATTGTGTTGATTGATGAGATCGGAGAACTGTGCTAGGCTGATTTCACAATGCGACTGATACATGGCAACGTGGCGTGGTCTCGGGTGGTGGTACTCATGTGGGCGTCCATATGGATGCTCATGGTTCCACTCTTCCACGTGCATCCCGAGGCAGATCATCGTCATGGGGATGCGAGTCATGTCCATGGCGGCACGGTCCATACTGTTTTTTCCCCGGACCTGAGCTGTGAGTTCTCGGTCTATGACCATGCCTCGGTTGCCGATAACGAATCCCACTGTCCCCTTCATCTGATTGCGCAACCTCCCCATGGGTTTGAGCACTTCGAAATTGATGTTGTTCTCGCCTCTTCTGCCGAGCCGCAAGTCGGCAAAGGCACCGCGCTGGATGTGGCCGCACATTCCTTCCACGCGAATCCGCCTACGAGGGTTCATGCCGCTTGGCAGCCGCAACCCAGTCCTTCGCTGACGAATCTTCTCCTCACGACCAGTCTTTCCTCCCGCGCTCCCCCTCTCGTTTGATCGGGTCTTTTCACATCTCGTAACGCTTCGATCTATTTTTCGGCGCGACATGCCCGTCTCGTTATTGTAACGGAGGCGAGTCGCCATGGGCGCCGATGGGGGAGGCCCAGTATGAAACCTGTACTCATCTGTACGATCACCGTCGTGCTTGGATTGGTGATCGTGGCCACGCCTTTTTCGGCAGGCTACGCAACCGAACTCAGCTCGTCCGAATACACACTCAACCAAGTCGTACAACTAGCGCTCCAACACAACCCAGTAATGAGCGGTGCGGAAGCAGCCCTTGAACAGAGTCAGGGCCAACGAACCACGGCCGGCGCCTACCTGAATCCCACTATCACGGGTTCGGCCGGCCGAGGGTCGATTCGAGATCCCAGCACCGGTGTCTCCGTCACCGAACGGACTATCACCGTGGAGCAACCGTTGGAGTGGCTAGGCAAACGCGCAGCCCGACAACGTGCCGCTGACGCGGGATTAGCTGGTGCTCTCGCCGGCATGGAAGAAGCAAAAGTGGTCCTCATGGCCGAGGTGAAGGCGGCTTTCTTTCAACTTCTCTTTGCCCAACAAGATGCACAGCTCGCGAGGGAGAATCTGAAGACGGTCGAAGACCTCGTGAAATTGGTGAGTGCGCGTGTCAGCACGCGGGAAGCGCCGAGATTCGAGTTGGTCAAGGCAACCGTCGAACTCCAGAAATCCAAGAAGGAGCTGGCGAGGGCGGACAATGCGCTGCTCGTGGCCCGCGCCAAACTCAATACGGTGACAGGCAAGGCTCTCGGAGAATCATTTGCCATCCAGGGGGAGTTTGAAACGATGAGGTCGGGACTAGAGCTACGTGTACTGATGGATCAGGCACTCGACCGACAGCCCGCCCTCCGCCGACAACAGAAAGTGGTCGAGCAAGCCGAATTCACGATCGAACAGGAACGCGCATCGCGCATGCCGAACGTGGCGGTGATCGGCCAGTATCATCGGGAAGCCGGCGATGAATCCGTCATGGCAGGATTGAGTGTGCCGCTGCCCATTTGGTATCGCCGACAGGGAGAAATCGGTACGGCGATGGGAACGCATCGACGGGCGCAAGCGGAGCGTGATCGATTTCAGCAGGAACTGGAGCAGACCATCACGCAGCATTTTCAGGAGGTGCGGACCGCGCAAGCACAGATGCAGGTCTTCGAACAAGGACTCCTGTTTCAGGCCAAAGAAGCTCTCGACATCGCCCAGTTTAGTTTTCGCCATGGAGTGGCGAGTTTGCTCGAAGTCATCGATGCGCAGCGCGTCTACCGCCAGACCTTGCTCGAATATGCCCAGGCACGAGCCGATCATTCGATTGCGCTGGCTCGATTGGAACGGGCGGTGGGAGGGTTGCCATGAACGCTCGCTTCGTGATGCCTACGTCATTGAGTCCTCTACGGATCGCCCTGCTCCTATTGGTCGCCATCGTTCATATGTCTTGTGAGTCGAAGCAAGAAGGCCCGACGAAGCCGCCTCCCACGGCGGCCACGTCGTCCACTGAGCTCGGTATTCTCGAATTGCCGGAGGGGAGCACGACCCTTGCCCACCTTCAGACGGATCGAGTGGCTCTCCGTCCAATGCGGACGGCCCTCAAGGCCCAGGCGGGGAAGATTTTGGCCAACGAGAATCGATTAGCGCATCTCAGTGCGCGAGTCCCCGGCCGCATCGTGGCCGTATACGCCAACCTTGGCGATCGAGTGAAGGAAGGCGACCGGCTTCTCCTGCTCGATAGCCCCGCCTATGGAGAAGCTCAGTTGGAATATCGCAAAGCGAGGACCACGCTGAGCGTGGCGGAAAAGGCGCTTGAACGGGCCCAAGCGCTGCTGGATCGCGGCGCAATCGGCGCGGGTGAACATCAGCGCCGCGACGCCGATTATGAGAACGCGCGAGCCGATCTGAACGAAGCGGAAGAAAAGCTGCATTTACTCGGCATGACGGAGCGGGAGATCCAGCGGCTGGCCGCCAAGACATTACCTCATGCGGAGGTCGCGCGAGTCTCCCTCCGAGCCCCCTTTACCGGTGAAGTGATCGAGCGGAACGCAACCATCGGCGAAGTCATCGATCCCAATAAGATGCTGTTCACGGTGGCAGATCTCTCGACCGTCTGGGTGCGCGCCGATTTCCCGGAACAGCAGTCCGGTCGGCTAAAGACCGGGCTCACCATCGAGGTGCGGGTGTCGGCCTATCCGGACACGATGTTTCAAGGCGCCATTACCTATGTGGGGGCGGTGATCGATCCCACGACGCGGACCGTGACGGCGCGTGCGGATGTGTCCAACCCTGAAGGCCAGTTGCGGCCTGAGATGTTCGCCGAAGTCACCTTGGTGACGGACGAGCAATCCGTCTTAAGCGTGCCGCGCGCGGCGGTACAGCAGGTGGGCAGCCGGACGGTCGCCTTCGTGGTGCGGGGACCGCGTCGGTTCGAATCCCACGAGGTGACCCTCGGTCAGGCCTCAAGCGAGTATATCCAGGTTGTCGCTGGGCTAACTTTGGGAGATGAAGTGGTGACGCAAGGCAGTTACGCCCTGAAGTCAGAGTACCTTCGCGAGCAGATGCCGACGGGAGGCCCGCTATGATCGAACGGCTGATCCGTGCCGTCCTCGCACAACGGCTCATCGTGCTGCTCGTCGTTGTCGGACTGATCGTGAGCGGCGTGGCGGCGTTCCGCCATCTGCCGATTGATGCCTTTCCCGACGTCACTCCGGTCCAGGTTCAAGTCATCACCCGGGCGCCCTCGCTGGCTCCTGCAGAAATCGAGCGCCTTGTGACCTTTCCCTTGGAGATCGAGTTGACGAACCTGCCGGGCAAAACGGAACTGCGATCGGTGTCGCGGTTCGGGCTCTCGGTGATTACGGTGGTCTTTGAGGACAGGATGGATATCTATTTCGCCCGGCAACTCGTCTTGGAACGGATGCTCCAGGCGCGATCCCGGCTTCCACAAAATGCCGAGCCTGTGCTCGGACCGGTCAGTACGGGGTTGAGCGAAGTCTTTATGTATCTCGTCGAGAGCTCGACGCAGACCCTGATGGACTTGCGGACCCTTCAAGACTGGGTCATCCGTCCGATGCTGCGTGCTGTCCCAGGTCTCGCGGATGTCGACACGTTGGGCGGCCTGGCGAAGCAGTACGAAGTGCTCGTCGATCCGAATCGATTGACGAGCTTTGGGCTCACGTTGCGCGAAGTACACGCTGCCGTCGCAGGGAACAATCAGAATGCCGGAGGCGGTTATATCGAGAGGGGTGGAGACAAGCTCGTCGTCTATGGACAGGGGCTTGCTCGCTCCGCGGCGGACTTGGAGCGAATCGTGGTGGCGGCGCACAAGGGCACGCCCATCTATCTCCGGGACGTCGCCCAGGTTCGCCAAGGAGCCGCGATCCGATTGGGAGGTGTCACGCGTGACGGGAAGGGCGAGGTGCTCGAAGGCATTGCCGTCATGCTGCGCGGCGGTAATAGCCGGGAGATTGTCTCAGCGGTGAAAGACAAGGTTGAGCTGATCAACAGAGTCTTACCGGCCGGCGTCACGGTGGTCCCATTCTACGACCGCATCGAACTGGTGGCTCGGGCGCTCGCAACAGTCGAGGGAGCATTGCTGGAGGGCGTCGCGGTCGTGATCCTGGTACTGTATCTGTTTCTCCGGAATCTCCGCGGGGCCCTTGTCGTCGCCCTGACATTGCCGCTGGCCACGCTGGCCACATTCCTGATCATGCAGCAAGTCGGCCTGTCGGCGAATCTGATGTCCCTGGGCGGCTTGGCCATCTCGCTGGGGATGATTGTCGATGCGGCCATCGTGCAGGTTGAGAATGTCGAGCGCCATCTGAGCGAGCAGACCAAGGGTCGAACCCTCTTGATCGCTGACCGGTTGCCGGTCGTCTTACGCGCCGTGCTGGAAGTGCGGAAGCCGAGCCTCTTCGGAGAGTTGATCATTGCATTGACCTTTGTCCCGCTCTTGGCTCTCCAAGGCATGGAAGGCAAGATGTTCATTCCGCTGGCCCTGACGGTGGTGATCGCCCTCCTGAGTTCCTTAGTGCTCTCGATGACGGTGGTGCCGGTGCTGGCGGCGGTGCTCATGAAGCCTCGTGTCACAACCGAGGGCGGGCACCTGTTGGAGCGGGGTCGACGGCTGTATCGACAGATGCTGGAGGGGGCCATCCGCAGAACTCATCTGGTCGTTCTCGCGGCGGTCGGCTTGCTCGTCGGCGGGGCGGCTCTGGTCCCATTCATCGGTCGGGAATTTGTACCCATCATGGACGAGGGGACGGTCGTGGTGAATATGATGCGGCTCCCGAGCATCAGTCTGACCGAATCGCTGAAAATTTCGGGGGAAGTCGAACGGTTCTTGCTGGAGATACCGGACGTGCGCTCCGTGGTCTCACGCACGGGAGCCAACGAACTGGGGACGGATCCGATGGGGATGGAACTCAGCGATATGTACGTCTTGCTCAAGCCCGACTCAGAGTGGCAGGCACAGTCCAAAGCCGAAATTGAAGAGCAGATCCGTCGACGGCTGGCACAAGTACCTGGCATCGCGTTCGGGTTATCCCAGCCGATCGCCATGCGCGTCGATGAATTGGTGTCGGGGGTCCGGTCCCAGGTCGCGGTCAAATTGTTCGGCGATGACCTCGAAACGTTGCGCGTGAAGGCGGACGAGATCGCCCGGGGGCTGCGGCAGGTGCGCGGCATGTCCGATCTCCGGGTCGAGCAGGTGTCGGGCCTTTACTATCTGAAGCTTGACATCGACCGTGCCAGGATCGCGCGCCACGGAATCAATGTGGCGGAGATCACGGAGGTGATTGAAGCCGTCGGTGGCGGGATTGCCGCCGGAGAGGTGTTCGAAGGGCAATGGCGCTTTCCTATTATGGTGCGATTTCCAGATGACCGGCGGGCGGATGTCGAGTCTATTGCGGCCCTGTGGGTGACGGCACCGGATGGCGCCCGCATTCCACTTCGCGAGCTGGCCGACATTCGAATCGTAGAAGGGCCGGCTCAGATCAGCCGTGAGCATGCGAGCCGCCGGATTGTGATCGAGGCTAATGTGGTCGGGCGTGACCTCGTCGGGGCCGTAGAAGAGGCACAGACGGCAGTGTCCCGTCAGGTACAGCTCCCGCCCGGTTACTATGTGACCTGGGGCGGCCAATTCGAAAACCAACAGAAGGCCATGGCACGCCTGGCCGTTGTTGTGCCCCTGGTCATTGGCCTGATCTTTCTGCTGCTCTTTTTTACGTTCGGAAACCTCAGGCAAGCCGCGCTGATCCTGCTCGCGATTCCGTTCGCGATGATCGGCGGCCTGCTGGCGCTGATGCTCGGCGGGCTGTATCTGTCGGTTCCGGCCTCAGTCGGTTTTATTGCCTTGTTCGGTGTCGCGGTGCTCAACGGGGTCGTGAAGATCGCCTATATTAACCAACTCCGGGAGCAGGGGATGTCGTTGGACGAGGCGGTGCTGACCGGCATGGTCCTCCGGTTGCGCCCTGTGCTGATGACCGCGGTTGTCGCGATGATGGCGCTCATTCCCCTGCTGCTGGCCAGCGGCCCCGGCTCCGAGATACAACGGCCGCTCGCCACGGTGGTGATCGGGGGGCTGTTTTCGTCAACGGCCTTGACCCTCGTGGTGTTGCCAGTGCTCTATCGGTGGATGGAGCAAAGAATTGTTCAACGGCGGGAAGCGGACTCTCCAACGCGTGCCCCACGGTCTGCCACTGAAGCGACAATATGAAGTGTGAGGAGGAAGAAAGGAGATCCACCCAGCAAACAAATCTGCGACGCGTCTTGCTGATCACCGGGCTGTTTATGCTCGTCGAAGTGGTCGGCGGTCTGATCACGGGAAGTTTAGCGTTGTTGGCTGACGCAGGCCATATGCTGACGGATGTGGCGGCGCTTGGACTCAGTGCCTTTGCCATGTGGATGGCTGCGAGGCCGTCGACGCCGGAGAAAAGCTACGGGTATCACCGCGCCGAGATCCTCGCCGCTGTCACCAACGCCGTGGTTCTGTCGTTGCTGGCCGTCTGGATTCTCTACGAGGCATACCGGCGTGTATTCGAGCCGCCCCAGGTGCTTGGCGTTCCGATGTTGCTCATCGGACTCGTCGGCCTCGCCGTGAATGTCGCAAGCATGAAGTTGCTGGCTGACGAATCCGCGTCAAGTCTGAATATTCGCAGTGCCTATGTGGAAGTGCTCAGCGATGCGATCAGTTCGGTCGGAGTCATTCTTGGCGGAGTCACAATCTGGCTCACTGGGTGGTTTCTCATCGATCCTTTCCTCAGCGCCGGCATCAGTGTCTTTATCGTTTGGCGCACGTGGGCACTTCTCACTCAAGCCGTGCATGTGCTAATGGAAGGAGTGCCGACTCGTCTGGACGCCAAAGAGGTCGGACAAGCCATGGCCGGCGTGTCTGGGGTGAAGGGGATTCATGATCTTCACATTTGGACCATTACCTCCGGCCTCGACGCCCTCAGTGCCCACGTGGTGGTCCCCGTTGGGGAGGACCGGGATGCAGTGTTGGACCGCCTCCAACAGCTTCTGCGAGATCGATATAGAATCGATCATGCCACGCTGCAGGTTGTGGAAGAACGATCTAACCGGGTTCGGGTGGAATAGGAATCAGCTCATTAGAGTACCAGGGGAGGACATCATGAGTCTGCCGATTTCTCTTGGATTATACGTACTCGCAGGTCTTTGCGAGATTGGAGGGGGTTATCTTGTGTGGCTCTGGTTCCGCGAGGGACGGCCAATTGGTTACGGGATTGCCGGAGCGGCTATTCTCATTCTCTATGGCATCA
The DNA here is from genome assembly GCA_964590025.1 of uncultured Nitrospira sp. Taxonomy (GTDB): domain Bacteria; phylum Nitrospirota; class Nitrospiria; order Nitrospirales; family Nitrospiraceae; genus Palsa-1315. The sequence continues at coordinate 1,631 of CAZPWD010000021.1, read as the reverse complement.
TTCCGACATTTCAGCCGGCCCACTTTGGTCGGGTCTATGCCGCGTATGGCGGCATGTTCATTATACTGTCGCTCCTCTGGGGATGGGCTGTAGACAACTCTCGTCCGGACCGATTCGATATTATCGGGGCCACCATTTGTTTCGTGGGTATGGCGGTCATCATGTACGCACCCCGCACGACCGTATAAAGCAACGTCCTCTTACACAAACTGATTCGCGAAAAGGCATCAACACCAGCAGGACTCGTCGCAGCGCACTCAGCATGTGTGAACTATGAACACTGATATCCTGATCCGCCTTGGTGCATTTGCAGGAGTGCTGGTCCTGATGGCCTCATGGGAAGTCCTTGCCCCACGACGCCGGATCAGTACTTCAAAGCTCCGACGCTGGACAGCCAACTTAACGGTCGTTGCCCTCAACACCATGGTTGTTCGGCTGGTCTTCGGAACCGGCGCGGTTGGAACAGCCATCTTTGCGACAGAACACGGATGGGGCTTACTAAACCGCGTGAGCTGGCCATTGTGGTTCGAAGTGATTCTGGCCGTCGTCGTACTAGACTTCATCCTCTATCTTCAGCACGTGATATTTCATGCGGTGCCTGTGTTCTGGCGTTTTCATATGATGCACCATGCGGACCTCGATTGCGATGTCACGACTGGGGTGCGTTTTCACCCCGTCGAAGTGGCCATCTCAATGGTGATTAAACTGGGTGCCATCATTGTGCTAGGTGCATCCCCTGCCGCGGTGTTGACCTTTGAAGTGCTGCTCAATGCCACGTCCATGTTCAATCACAGCAACGCCCAGATGCCTGCGGCGGTAGATCAAATCCTCCGATGGTTTCTAGTTACCCCCGATATGCATCGCATCCACCATTCGATCCTTCCGCAGGAGACGAATCGAAACTTCGGCTTCAATCTGCCCTGGTGGGACCGTTTGCTTGGCACGTACTGGGCCGCGCCCGAAGGTGGACACGAGGGCATGACACTGGGCTTGGAGCAATTCAGAGATCCAGCTCAACTGACGTTAACGGGCATGCTGATGCTTCCCTTCGTGGGTAAACCAGGTCGCTATCCGTTAGGGCGGAGATGATTGAGTCGCTGAAGTCCAAAGGGAAACAGATCAAGCAGGAGATTCATGCGTATCGACTGATGCTGCAGGACAGCCGTACACCCAAGCCGGCGAAATCCTTGCTCGGCCTCGCTGTAGGATACCTGTTAATGCCTTTCGATCTCATTCCTGACTTCATCCGATCGTCGCGCATCTTGACGATTTAGTTCTGGTTCCGACATTAGTGATCATCGCCCTGGCCGGCGTGGCGGTAGAGACGGGCGTGGTCATGCTCGTCTATCTTGATGAAGGGTATGAGCGGCGGGTACGCGAAGGTCGTCTAAGTGAGCGGGATCCTGTCGGGATCCTTCTCTTCAGAGGCTGCTCAAAAAGGCTTCGCAACTAGGCCGCAGGCGTAGCAGACACCGGAGGCGTACCCTCTTGGGTACGTTGAGGATGTGTGCGAGCCGAGAACGACGTTGAGAGCCTTTTTCAGCAGCCGACTTAGTAGGTGTCGGTCGGCGGGCACGTGCAGACGAGATGGCGATCTCCGTAGGCTTCGTCGACGCGGCTCACGCTGGGCC
>CAZPWD010000020.1:10367-20125 GCA_964590025.1 uncultured Nitrospira sp. | reverse complement strand
GCCTCGGCCCTTCACTCGCTGCGGCCTTGCTGGACGGCCTTTTTGAGCATCCTGCAGGGATGTTCTCCTTGTATTCCTGACGTGCAGGCCAGCGAAGCTCTGCCGTGCTGAAATGGTTTTCCGCAGCCTGCTAGAGATCAATGAACGTGCTGCCCTCACGGATGTTCCTTGCGGGAGTCAGGCTTGGAGAAAATGACCACACTCGCTGTGTAGCCGTGCAGGAAGTTGCGCCCTCCGACCGGACCGATTTCGCCTTGGGCAAAGAATCCAGCCGTCGGGATGGGGCCGAGCCGCTCTTGCACAACCCCGCTATCGTGATGGGGTTGGCCGAAGAGTCCTTCTCCACGCCCGCAGCAGCTGAACAGGAGGGCCCCGAGTGGGGGACTTTGGTGCTTCGCTCGATCCGCAGCCAGGCGAAAGTGCAAGTCGTCGCTTGCGGACTTCGCATCGCGAAGGTGGAACTGCACGGTCTGGCCTTCCTGAACGACGTCTCCGATCGCGACGGCTCCGGCCTGTTGATCCGCTCCGATGAGGTTCCGAACGAGGAAGTCGCCCCGCTCGAAATGGCTCCCGTGCTCATCGATCACGATGCCCAGATGTAACGCGCGGTGCGCATCGCGGCGTTGGGCTCCCCCCATGGATTCGAAGACGTCCTGGAGCCGTTTCAAGGCCGAAACGCCACCCAGTTCATAGATCAGGTTTTGCTCCGCTCTCGTCACGACAAACCGTTCGCCGATCGGACGGCAGCCTTGCGATGTTACGGTTCGCACGGCGATCGGTCCGGTGAGTTGCACTCCCACCACGCCCCCGTCGAAGCCTTGATCATTGAGGAGCAGTCGATTCTCTCCAGAATCCTGGCCTCCGCCGGCAAGGCCCCCACCAACTTTGCCGTGAGGGTACCGGTCGGTCATGAGGGACAGGATTTCCTGCATCGGTGTCGAAAAGGGATCAGCGAGGAGGAGAAAGGTCGAATCCTCGAGTCCCGGCTCCGGCCACCCGAGCATGCGGATTTGGTCCTGCAGCTGAGATACCGAAAGCTGCAGCGGAGTCAGTTTGACATCAGGAAGGCATGCGACCCAGACGGTCAGGGCTGCAGCGGTTTCAATCTCTTCGGAGCCGGCGATGACACCTTCACCGGAACAACCCAAACAGACCTTCGCCCGCAGTTCCCTCTGTAGCATGGCTGAGATCATGGAGGCTTTGGCCGCATGGTGGGCGGAAAAGAAGACGAAGGCCAGATCGATGGGGGCAGCGCCGATTTGCATCAAGATGGCATCCGCGAGATCGCGGGTGGCGGCTTCCGTATCGGTCTTGCGCGAGAGTGCAGTCGCGAATTGGAGCGTGGCCGGAGTGGTCGTGCTTGTGGAATTGGTCATTATGGTACGAATGTTTTTCCCCACGGTTGCCGATAGGTTAGACCCCTGGGTCCATCCGTTCCGGACGGTCCTTCGCCAGCTTCTTATAGTAGCGCCACAAGTAGGAATGGTAGTCGTCGAGTTGGGCCAGGAGATAGTGCAGTTCTGCGGGATCTTCTGTTTCTAAGGCACGAACCATGCGGGCTTCTAAGAACTCGGCGAACGCATTGGTTTTCCCCAGGGCGGTTATGAGACTCAAGCTGCCACCGAGTTGGTACTCGTTCATGCTAATCCTCCAGACGCAAGAGAGTCGCGAGAGGATAGCGAGGCAAGAGAGGGAAATGCAAGTGAGGGAATCCTCTGGCCTGCGGGGTGCCAATTCTCCGCAGCTACGGGCTACGGAGAGTTCCGCATTCCTATTAGGATACCCCGCGTGGGAGCGCGGGGAGCTTCACCTGGCCTGGTGATCGAGGATGGTACGGAGTCTGGCGAGGGAGATGGCCTCGACGCGGTGGCCGTCGCGTCCCACCACCGTCGTCGCCATGGTCAGCGCGTTGAGAATGGCTTCTTCCGTGGCTTCGACCGTCGCCGTGATCAATGGGTTCAGATGCGTGTCGGCGAGGTGTATCTGTTCAAACGTCGGCTCTTTCGGGTAATGCGGAATAATGTTTGCGGTAGAGAAGGCCAGCATGAAGTCGCCGCTGCCGTGGCGCGCGGTGGAGCCTGTGCGCGCCAGTCCCAGCGCGGCACGTTTAGCCAGCCGAGTGAGCTGCCGACTGTCGAGCGGAGCATCGGTGGCAATGATGACGATGATCGAGCCTTCACTTTGCCCAGGTGAAAGGGCCTGCGCGACGGGAGGTACAGCCTCATAAAGCCGACCGACCGGGACTCCGCCCACGACGAGCTCAGTCCGTCGCCCATGGTTCGCATTGACGAGCACGCCAATCGTATACCCGCCTTCAGTCTCTGGTAATCGCCGTGACGAGGTCCCGATGCCCCCCTTGAACCCATAGGATACCATCCCAGTTCCAGCACCGACGGATCCTTCCTGCACGACTCCGGAGGAGGCGCCGTTGAGCGCGCTCACCACATCCTCTTCCGAGACATGCCGCCCTTGAATGTCATTGAGCCGCCCATCGTCGCATTCGGCGACCACTGGTGTCAGGGTATCGTCGGTAATGCCGATCTCCGGATAGCGGGCGATCATCCAGCTCATGACCCCGTTGGCCACTCGCGGCACGTTCAACGTATTTGTGAGGGCGATCGGATACTCGAGGAAGCCCGATTCGCTGATCCAGGCAAGCCCGGTCATCTCGCCGGTCCCGTTGAGAACGAACGACCCGGCCGGCACTTTCTTGTGCCACACGTCGTCGCGAGGGATGACGACCGTCACGCCGGTTCGTATCGGGCCGAGCCCCGGCTTGAGTGGCCCGTCGCCGGAGATGAGGGTGGTCTGGCCCACGGTGACGCCAGCCACGTCGGTGATTGCGTTGAACGGTCCCGGGGTGTAGAAGCCGACGACAATGCCAAGAGCACGAGATCGCAATCGGGACTCTCCCGGCTCATCAGCTTGAGCAGAAACGAACGGGGCTACGCAGATCCCGATGGTCAGGATCAGCAGCGGGATTGTCAGGCGGGTACTGCCGTCAGACCTCATAGCTCGACCCGACATGGGGGACGGTGACCTCAATTTGGGGTTGTTCCGCCTGAATGGCAGCGGCCAGCGAGAGGGCCTGCTTTTCTTCACCATGGACGAGAAAAATCTTACTCGGGCCTGGCCTGATTGCGCTCACGTAGGCCAAGAGATCCTGGCGATCCGCATGGGCCGAGAGCCCGTTGAACTTGACGATCTGCGCCCGGCGCGGAGTGGGCACGCCGAAAATCGGCACGACATCCCACCCTTCGACTAGTTTGCGCCCGAGGGTATGCTCGGCTTGAAAGCCCACGAAGACGATCACGTTCGCTTTGTCTTGAATCGCGTGCTTGAGATGATGCACGACGCGGCCGCCTTCGCACATGCCGGAGGCGGAGATGATGACGCAAGGGCCCTTCATGCTGTTCAGGCGCTTGCTGTCTTCCGGCGAAGAGACAAAATGGATATAGCGTGAGGCAAAGAGGTCGCTGGAGGATGTGAAGGTTCGGGCGGTTTCTTCATCGAAGCATTCCGGGTGGCGACGAAAGACTTCTGTGGCCCGTGAGGCCAGCGGGGAATCGATATAGATCGGGATGGGATCGAGGCGCCCCTCGCCGACGAGTTCCTTGATTCGCATGACCAATTCCTGGGTGCGTCCGACGGCGAATGCGGGGACGATAATCTTGCTCTTGTGGGTTTTCGCGTGGATGAAGAGATCCAGCGCCTTCCGTTTCATGCTCTCCCGGTCGGCTTCGTGCAGGCGATCGCCATAGGTCGACTCAAGAATCAACACGTCGCATGGCGGTGGTGGCTCAGGATCGCGAAGAATGGGCATGTTGGAGCGGCCAAGATCACCGCTGAAGAGCACGGTGGTCGTATTGCCGCGTGCCGTGTATTTCACCCGAATGGCCGCCGATCCCAAGATATGGCCGGCGTCGTGAAAGGAAGTTGTTACGCGTGGGGCGATCTTGAGCATGTCTCCGTATCGTGTGCCATCGAATCGTCGGACTAGCTTACGAACGTCATCGGTATTGTAGAGTGGCCGGACACAGGCTTTTCCCTTCCGCTGCTCCTTCTTGTTGACGTAGCTGCAGTCACTCACCTGTACTCGTGCCGAGTCTTCGAGCATCAGTTCTGTCAAATCTGCGGTGGCTCTGGTGAGGTACACTTTTCCGGAGAAACCGTGTTTCTGGAGCATCGGTAAGGCGCCGGAATGATCGACATGGGCATGGGACAGCAAGACGGCACTGAGCGACTTGGGATCGAAGCCCAAATCTCGGTTCTGCCGAAGGGCTTCGTCTCGGCGTCCTTGAAACAGTCCACAATCGAGCAACAGCCGAAAGCCCGGCATCTCAAGCATGTGGCGGCTGCCTGTGACCGAACGCGCGGCCCCATGGAACGAGAGTATCATGATGAAGGCACTCCATTGTGGCGGCTGATCACGTCCCAGGCTTCCTGAGCCGTCTCGGCATAGTGAAATAGCCGCAGATCTTCCTGCCCGATCAGTCCGTTCTCGACGAGCAATTGCCAGTTGATCAGGCGCTCCCAAAAGTCACGTCCGACCAGCACGACCATCACGTTTTCAGTCTTACCTGTTTGGAGGAGCGTCAGCGTCTCGAATAGCTCATCGAGGGTGCCGAATCCTCCTGGAAACGCGACCAGCGCCTTGGCTCTGATCAAGAAATGCATCTTGCGCATGGCAAAATACCGAAACTGGAAGCAGAGCTCAGGTGTAATATAGGGATTCGGTCGCTGTTCATGGGGCAAGGTAATGTTGAGGCCGATGGATTTGGCCTTCACGTCGTCGGCACCGCGATTCGCGGCTTCCATGATGCCGGGTCCTCCGCCGGTGACAATCACGTAATCGCAACGACCGTCGATCTGGCAGGTCGAGGAAACCAGCCGGCTGAACTCACGCGCCACGTCATAATATTTCGAGAGAGCGAGTTGTCGTCGCGCGATCGCTACCTTTTGCAGATATGTTGGATCGTTCGGGGCCCGAGCAGCTTCCTCTTCGGCCATGCGAAGCGCATGCTTCGCTGCGACAGATTCTTGTAGCCTCGCACTCCCGAAGACGACGATGGTGGACTGTATCCCCTGTTCACGCTGGATCAGCTCGGGCTTCAAGAGCTCGAGTCCGATTCGGATGGGACGGAGTTCTTCACGCTGGAGGAACTCTGTGTCCTTGTCGGCCGGGATATAGGAGGAGGATGTGCTGTCAGTGTGAAGATCGGAAGTGTGATCGGATGATTCTGGCTCCATGGGTTGTCATTATAGCGGGGCCAGTGGAATGCAGCAATTCGCTGGGAGGCGGCAAAGAACTGAGTGTCAAAAGGGATACGGATTGAAGCGCGGACTGGAGAGATGGCGGAGAAAGCTCTGGTGCGTGACGACCCAATTGGAGTCACAGAGCAATTCGAACGCATCGGTGCCAAGGCCAGTACGTGAAATGATCAGATCCACGTCGACGGGCGACCAGAGTTTCAGCATCCAGCCGAAATTAATCTTTGAATATTTCATGTCGAGGAAGCGGTATGTTGCGACAACACCCGTATACGAGTCGGTTATGGAATCGGGCGTGCCTAGCTTGGTGATCACATCGGCCAACGTGGTTTGCCCAGGAATGATAAAGGCCACGTCATTCTGCGTGAGCGGGGTATTCAGGGTGATGCGAACGACATTACAGCCGACGAAGGTCACGCACATAACCGTGGATAGGAGTATGGAGCAAAGCCCGGACAAAGGGAGCTTCATCTCATTCTCCAAAGGGCCAGAATCGAAACTCCAGTCCATCCGTGCGCTTCGATAAAATGACGTCCTCGACGATCCCATCACGGTTAAGGATGACGAACAGGTCATCGCTCTTGATGGACAAGCGTGAAAAATTGATGAGGATGAGCAGCAAGCTGCCTACTTTGGCGTCGTACCGATAGTACTGAAACACGTCGCGGCCGTTTACTTGAAGAAGCCGATCCGGTGCCCCGAGTAGAGAGAGTACTTCAGCCTTCGTGGTCGTGCCCTTCTTGATCGCAGCGACGGACTCAGATCTGATGTCTTCGCCAAGAGTGCCTCGGCTGAACGCACAGCCTTGAGTTATGATCAGGGCCAGGACGATGACGATGCCAGCCAGCGGCTTGAAAAATAACACGATTACTCCTTTTGATAGGCTTCGGTTGGACGATCCTTTAAACCTTTGTGCGTGCCAGAACAAAATCTGTTTCAAATATGGCATAGGATGACGGAGTGAGTCCAACTCTACGGTACACCGCTTGCGCGGCGCCGTTGCTCTCTTCGACGTACAGACGGACCCCGCAGACGTTCGGGCTTGTCTTGGCGGTGGCCATCACGGTTTCATGCATCCGGCGAAAGACGCCCTGGCGACGCCAGGCGGGGTCAACATACACACTCTGAATCCACCAAAATGCGCCGTTGCGCCAATCGCTCCATTCATAGGTGATCATCAGCTGCCCCAGCAGCTGGCGATCGTCGGCCTGTTCCAGTTCGGCGACCATGAAAAAGCCACGATCGGGAGATTCAAGAAGGGCAATGGTTCCGTCATGCAGGCGGTCGAGATCGAGGCGGCGGCCTTCTGTTTCAAGAGCCATGGCTGCACTGAACGACGTGACTGTCGCCGCATCTTCTGGCCTGGCGAGTCGGACATTGAGGTGGTCGAGGACTGGCATGTGGCTCAGGCCATTGTCTTTGGGGCTTGTAACCATCCGGCTCCCGGCTTGTACAAACCGGCGGTACACTCCATCTTGAGGGCGTCTTCCGGTGGCAGATTGATCGGACGTAACTGTGGCTGGGGGACAAACGCGAGGAAGCCGGTGAACGGATGGATGGCCGTGGGCACAAAGACCATGAGCAAACTTGTTGTTGGTTCGACTTGCAGCGCCGGCGGTGCGGCCCCCATAACAAAACCGATCGCCCATAGACCGTCTCGAGGAAACGGAAAAGCCACCACGGTGCTGCGTCCGAAGCGAGAACGGAAATTAAGAAGATCGGTCATCCCTTTGAGGGTGATGTAGACACTACGGACCAGTGGAATGTGCCCGATCCACCGTTCTGTCTGGGTGATGATACGCCGTCCGACTACATGGGTGGCGATGGCGCCGACAATAACAACAAGTAACAGGAACAAGACGAGGATGAGTCCAGGCCGTTGTCGGGCTCCGATATTCCACGGGAGGTCGTGAATCAATTCGTTGAGTGCGTGAAAAAGCGTGGAAAGAATCAAGAATGTGGCCCAGGCCGGCACGAGGACCAACAATCCGGCCAAGGAGTATTTCCATACGGTGTTTGACATCGCCGCTTGTTTGCTTCTATACGATCGAGCGAGACTTATAGTGTAGCAGAAACCGCTAGTCGAAATAGAGTCTGCACGCAGGGCTTGATCTCATCGATATCGGTGATCTATTCTAGCCGTGTAATATCAGTCGGGTTCACAGGGAGGGGCGTTATGGCGGAACGTACGGAAGCAAGGCGTCCGGTCAATATCAACAAGGATCTTCTCGCCATTCTCTGTTGCCCCGACACGAAACAGGATGTGAGTTTGGCTGATGAGGCGCTGATTGCCAAGTTGAACGAGGCCGTGAGCCGTGGACAATTGAAAAATAGGGCGAATAAGCCGGTCACCGAACCCCTCGACGGAGGGTTGATCAGAGGCGACCGGAAGATGCTGTATCCTATCCGCGAAGACATTCCTGTCATGCTCATCGAAGAAGGCATCCCCCTGGAAGGGATGGTCTAGGAGCCTGCATTACTCATGACCGATTGTGCTGCAATTGCGGATTCGCCGCTACGATAAGCTTGGACACGGATTCCCGGTGTGCAGGTTGCTTCGACAAGTACGCAGTGAGCACTTCTCATTTGATCGTTCTGTCCCATGCGTGATGAGGGGAAAGACCCGTATCACCTCGATCGTCGTTGAGGCGCGACAGCGGGCGCCATCGCCTATTGATTGTCGGTCTTGGAGCCGGTCGACGCCCCGCAGTGCTGGCAGAGATATTCGTACAGATTCCCGGTCGGGAGCACGAGCAGGAGTCGCTCCCGTGTCGGGGTCGCCACTCGGCAAGAAGGGCAATAGAGCAGCGAGGCATTCAACGATCTGAATTGGTCAGGCTGTTCCGAGGCATCCGGTCTTGGCGGTCGAGCTGTTCTGGGGGATAGACCGGTCGGCCAAGTTGGCCTGGTCGGTTTACGCGGGAGACCCGGCATACAATAATTCCACGCAGATGAGGCGGTAGGGGTCCATGCCGAAAGTCCAGCCTCGGGATGCTCGCCTGTTCACCATGAGGCGTTGGGTCCGTTCTTCGACGGGAACTTGGGAGCGTGCCGGAACAGTTTCCAAACCCCCCGTCCTACTTGCACCAGACCGTAGACCGCTAGTCCGCTCAATAAGCCATAGAATCCGGTCGTACTCCATGGCCAAAGGCCGGGGGCATGCATGACGACGCCGAGCGCGATGTGGCCACCGACTCCCAAGCACAGCGCGAAAATGATCCATTCTCGCATCATCTTAACGATCGGCCATGCGTCATGGGAGGCGACAGGTGAAGTTGGTACGGAAAGCCCGATTGAAGACGGGAGCGTTACACCGCCGGCGTCTTGGCTGACTCAATGTCCGTTGCTGTGATCAGGCTAGATAGATAATCAGCGACAAAATTGAGAGCCTCCTCTCGGCCGTCCGCACGACGTCCCTTTTCTCGCCGCTGGACCGACAACTCGTGATCGAGATCAGATTTGACTTCCGTGAGAACTCGCTGGAGGGAGGAGGGAGTCAAATTCGCATCCATGTCTTCGAGCTCTTGGCAGCGATCAAGCACCCAATTTAACCCTTCGATCCGTCCGGCGTAATGTTCCTGCTCCGCGGTGTCAATCCGTGACATCGTGGTGGCAAATGTTTGGGCCTCGTAGATAAGATTATAGAAGCTGGTCACTGCTCGCTGTAGGGTTGGATTCATGTCACTCCTTTGCGCAAATTATTAACCACCCGATTATACACGAGAATGCCAAGGCGACAAGGAAAAATTTGTTGGGCTAGGTAAACAGGAGAGAATGAAACTCGTTCATGAAGCCGTAATAGAGCGGGGCGAAATCTTTGAGGCTCTCGGGGCTGGTTTCTTTGAGACGTTTGAAGAAGAGGACCTGTGCGCGAGAGTTTATCTGTTCCAGGAGATGGCCCAATTGAGCCATGGTGTAACTGCCGGCTGGGACACTGAGGACATAGTGCACGAGGCGCTCGACGAATTGCTGAGCGAGATACTCACTGGCGAGGTAGCCCTCCGGGAGTTTCCCTGAAGCCAGAAACTCGTCGAAGGGTATGGCTTGCGCAGCAAATGGGATCGATGGTTGCTGGCGAGAGGTCACGCCGAAGATGCCCCAGCTTGTGATGCGGAACGTCCGTATGCTGCAGCAACTCTACTGGACCCTCTGGGGCGCGTCAAGTGCATAGAAGGAGCGGCCAAGGCCTGAGCCGAAAGACCGGTGAAGACTCAAGAGGCGTTAGGTCAAACAGAAGGGGCGGAGTCCCTGAAGGAACTCCGCCCCCATCTGAAGCGATGGCCTAGCTGAAACTTACAGCCAGGTTACGCGTGCGGCCAAACCGAGCTTGCTCGACCCGGAGCGCTTGCGATACTGCGCGACGGGAGAAGCCCCGCCAGTGATTGGTGGGAGAGGCTCTGCTTCTCCCACCTTTCGACCGACTCAATCTTAGAGCCAGGTAACCCGTTCCGCGGGCCGAATGTAGATCGGCTCTTCGACCTGAATAC
>CAZPWD010000020.1:0-10267 GCA_964590025.1 uncultured Nitrospira sp. | reverse complement strand
AGCCAGGTAACCCGTTCCGCGGGCCGAATGTAGATCGGCTCTTCGACCTGAATACGCGCCACTTCCTTGCCCGACTTGTTGAAGCCCAGCACGGTATCGTTGTACATCTCGAAACGTTTCCCGTGGATCTGAGTCTCGAACACTTTCGGACCAGGAATGACATCGTACCGGAAGATGATCTGCTGGCTGGCTCTCCAGAGCTGGAGGACCGCCAACAGCTCACGGCTGGGCACAAGATATTTCTCGATGGCGTTATCGACGCCCGGACCGAACATCTGCCGCGCATAGCCGCGAGGGCTATGCCGCGGTGGGATATAGAAGCCATTGGGCTCGGTGCCCCACTGCGGGTACAGCGGAAGCGCCACCTGCTCCACGCGAATCGCGTAGTAGAGCGGGTGCCACCGATCTTCCGCCCACAGGCCGTCTTCACCGATGCGCACCAGGCTCTGCATCCGGATCTTTCCGACGCAGGCTGCCATGCAGCGCGTTTCCATCGGCTCGCCGCCCGTCAGCGGATCCTTACCTTCGATGCGCGGATAGCACGCGATGCACTTCTCAGACACGCGTGTGGTTCCACGATACATCGGCTTTTTGTAGGGGCACTGTTCCACGCACTTCTTGTAGCCGCGGCACCGGTTCTGGTCGATCAACACGATCCCGTCTTCTGGTCTCTTGTAGATCGCCTTCCGCGGGCAGGCCGCCAAGCAGCCTGGATACGTGCAGTGGTTGCAGATCCTCTGGAGATAGAAGAAGAAGGTCTCATGCTCCGGTAGACTGCTGCCCGTCATCTTCCACGGTTCGTCCCGTGAGAATCCGGTCTTGTCGATGCCTTCCACGAGGGCCCGCATCGAGGTCGCCGTATCCTCATAGATGTTCACGAACCGCCACTCTTGGTCCGTCGGGATGTAGCCGATCGCCGCCTGGCCGACCTTGGCCCCGGCGTCGAAAATGGTCATCCCTTCGAACACCCCGTAGGGGGCATGGTGCTTCCGTCCCACACGGACGTTCCACACCTGTCCGCCCGGGTTCACCTGCTCGATGAGCTGGGTGATCTTCACGTCGTAGAACTGTGGGTACCCGCCGTACGGCTTGGTTTCCACGTTGTTCCACCACATGTATTCCTGACCCTTGGAGAAGAGCCAGGTCGACTTGTCAGCCATCGAACAGGTCTGACAAGCCAAACACCGGTTGATGTTGAACACAAAGGCAAACTGCCACTTCGGATGCCGTTCCTCGTATGGATACAGCATCTTCCGTCCCAGTTGCCAGTTATACACTTCAGGCATTGCGCATCCTCCCTTTCCGTGAGGCGTGAGGCGTGAGGCGTGGTAGAGTCGGGTCTTCGTCCTGTCGCCTCACGTTTCGCGCCTCACGCATCACGGTTACACCTTGATCTTGATGTGTTCGCCTTTGAGCCACTTGATCATGAACTCATTCTCTTGGCCCGGCGTGAATCCGGTCCGGACCGGCTCCCATGGACCCCGTGCCCCGATGCCGCCGTCTTCTGCCTTGGTGATGCGGATGAGGCATTCCTTCGGGACCGTGTTGATCGCATGGTGGTCGACCTGGTAGCCCCACTTGAACTTCCAGGCGATGGCGTGCTTGCCCGGCAACGAGTCGGTCTGGTGCATCGGCATCAACCAGTTCCGGGTAAAGGACTGTTGGGCCCCGTACCGGAAGTTGGACTGATAGCCGGTGTCCACCGCGATGGCGCGTCCGTCCGGGCGCGTCTCATGGCCTTTGACCGACTTCGGCGTGGCCACGTACGGGGCGTGCTTCGCCATCGTGACGTGGTACGGATAGGCCGGGTTGTACTTCGCACGGATCATGAGGCGTGCGACCTTATAGTACGGATCCGAAGGCTTCCAGCCACGATAGGGCCGGTCCACCGGGTTGCCGTCCACATAGACGTAGTCGCCGTCGTTGATGCCGCGGTCTTTCGCCGCCTGCGGGTTGATATGCAACTGGTGCTCGCCCACCCCCGGTGTCCGTTTGTCCATGCGGTATGGATCGCCGAAGTTCGACTCGTAAATCTGCACCCAGTCGTTCACTGACCATTGGCTGTGCACCCGATGCCGGGTCTTCGGAGTGACGCAGTAGAACTGGTACCCCTTCTCCCATAACGGGTTCGCATGCCGCTTGATTTCCTGCCACGGCAGTTTGATGTTACGCACCGTCTTGTCGTCATGGTGCTGCGCTGTGATCGGAATCCCGTAGTCGTCCGGGCGGATATACGGGTTGGTCGTCATGATGGCGTTCGGCAGATACGGTGTCGCTTCCGTCCCCTCCCGGTGAGAAATGAAGTTTTCGCCGTATTCGATCGCCTCTGGCTCGGTCCGGTAATTTTCGTACCGGCCGGTCCTGGTCCACATGGGCTTCGACTCGTTGGTCTCTTCCCAAAATGGCGTGCGTGGATAGGTCCGTACCATGACCATCCACCCCTTTTCCGACTTCAGCATGACGTCCGCGCTGTAGCCGTAGAAGGTGCTGGAGGCATCGAGCAGCCGCTGTGCATAGACGTCGACGCGGTTTTCGTAGACGAACTTGAAGTAGTCGCGCATCCGCGTGTCGCCGGTCATGTCCGACAACTTGGCCGCGACGCCTGCAAAGCTGTCGAGGTCGTTACGGGTGTCGTACAGGGGCCGGATGCCGCCCTTCCAGATCTGCACCCACGGATTGGACACCGTCACCGTCATTTCGGGATAGGTAAACTCCATCCAGGAATTCGCTGCGAAGGCGATGTCGTTGTGGTTGACGTCCGAGGTCATCTCAATGTCCTGAGTGATCAGGGTCTCGATGTTCGGGTCCACGTTGCGCACCATGTCATAATGGTGCTTGGCGTTGTTGAGCACGTTCACGTTGACCACCCAGCGGAACTTGCTCGGTGTCGGCATGTGCGTCTTGCCCGTGAACACCTTGCGTCCGTACTTCGGAGTGCTGACGATCAGGGCGGTGTCGCCGTGGTTCCAATAGCCGACCTCTTCGCCGTAGTAATACGATTTCGTCTTGATTTCCTTGCCGTGCGCGTTCGGGTCCAGGGTGATGTTGAACGGATCTTCACCCGTGTGCACTGCAAGACCAGCACCGGACCAAGGCGTGGCTGTCCATGTTCCGGCCTTGTAGTTTCCAGCCCATGTATGCTGCCCGGTGCCGAACTTTCCGACGTTGCCGGTGACGATGAGCACCATCGCGGCGCCGCGCGCGTTAATGGTTTGATGGAAATAGTGACAGGTCCCTTCGCCGTTATGAATCGCGGCGGGCTTGATCGAGCCCGAATCTCGCGCCCACCGGACCAAAAGGTCCTTCGGCGTCCGGCAGATCTGATGGCAGGTGTCCAGGTCGTAATCCTGGAAGTGGACCAAGTACAGCTGCCAGACCGGCATCGCGTCGACTTCGCGCCCATTGAGCAGTTTCACCCGGTAGGTCCCGGTGAGGGCTGCGTCAATGCCGCTGTTCAGATAGTGCCAGCCGACCTGTTCCCGGTGGAGCGGGACCGCCTGCTTCTTGTTCAAGTCCCAGACCATCATCCCCCCGAGCCGCTGGACCTGCTCGGGCGTCAAGGACTGCACCCGGCCCGAGTAGCTCTTGGAGAAGTCCGGGAACTTGTACTCGGCGACCACGTCGCGCGGATCCAGGAATTGCAAGGTGTCGGTACGGACGAGCACCGGCGAATCGGTATAGCCCTTCATGAAGTCGACGTCGTGCATGTTCTCATCGACGATGATCTTCATGGCGCCCAAGAAAATGGCGCCGTCCGACGCGGGCCGGAGCGGCATCCAGTAGTCGGCACGATAGGCGGTGGGGTTATACTCTGGCGTGATGACCACGATCCGGGCGCCCCGTTCGATACACTCCAACTTCCAGTGGGCTTCCGGCATCTTGTTCTCGACGAAGTTCTTGCCCCAGCTGGTGTTCAGCTTGGAGAAGCGCATGTCGGAGAGGTCGATGTCGGACCCCTGGGCCCCGCACCACCAGGGGTGGGCCGGGTTCTGGTCGCCGTGCCAGGTATAGTTTGACCAATAGCGGCCGCCCTGGGCCTGATCCGGGCTGACCTTTCTGATCCAGGTGTCCAGCAGTGCGTTGACGCCACCGTTCATGCGGGTGTTGCCCATCTTGCCGATGATGCCGAGGACAGGCATGCCGGCGCGATGCTTGAAGGTGCGGGTTCCCGCGCCCTTCATCATCTCGATCATTTCCGGCGCATACCCCTGCTCACGGAGACGACGGGCTCCAGCCTCGCCGCTGTACCGCGTGGCAATGATGATCATGGCCTTGGCGGCATATGTGAAGGCCGTATCCCACGATACGCGCAGCATATCATCCAGGAACCGGCTGTCGAACTTATACTTGCGCTTGGTCTCCGGCGTCAGCTCCGGCGAGCCGGCGTCCATCCACTCCTTCCAGCCCTTCCGCATCAACGGTCCCTTCAACCGATAGGGGCCGTACACGCGACGGTGGAAGGTGTACCCCTTCAAGCACATCCGCGGGTTGTGGGCAAAGGTCCCGCGGTTGCCGTACAGGTCTTCATAGGTCTGGTGGTCGTAGTTCTGTTCGACCCGCATCACGACGCCGTTGCGGACGAAGGCCCGGACGCGGCAGGCGTGCGTGTCATTCGGGGAACAGACCCACGTAAAGGACGAATCGTACCGATACTGGTCGTGATAAACCCGCTCCCAGGACCGATCCGGATACTCCCCCAACGGGTTTCCGACTTCAATGACCGGCTGGAGTGCAGTCAGCGCCAGGACTTTGTCCGCCACCGCCACTGCGGCGACAGTCCCCGCAGAGACTTTTAAGAACTGCCTACGTGACAGAAACATAGGTCACACCTCCTACAGTTGAGGGCTCAATCAAGCCCACGCGCCTTCCCTGACGCACAGCGGAAATTTAGCTCCCCCTTACCTCAGAGTACTGCCCAAAAACAGGAAGAATCGAACATGCCATCGGCCGATGAATCATGGCCAGACCGTCAATTTTTATTGCGTTCCGGGCATCATGGGCCTTCTACATTACTCGCAATATGCGCACCAAATTCGATAGGTCCAATGTGTTTCGGCGACGTGTAATAAGCGATTGAATAGTAAGCTGTAAAATCCGTTAAAGATGATCGTTGAAGACGATCCAGATATGTGTCGCTGAGTACTTGCCGTATCACTCGGCGAACGCACAGGCGATTTTATGAAATAAGCAATCAATAAATCAATAGCTTGATTACAATATTCTCGGGTTACCTATTGGTAGCGTTTTTGAACCATTGTGACGAAGGAAACAAGATAACAATGAGGAGTGTGGCCTGCTAGCCCGGATTATTCATGAATGCCGTTGCGAGGCGTTCGAGACCGAAGCCCGCCGGGGCTTCTCGCAAGTGAGGCCAACGTAGGCGTACGCTCGGTCCGTCGAGGAGGCCGAACGAGAAAAGCCCCGCCGGGCGAGAGGATCGGACGAGATAATCATGAATAGTCCGGGCTAGATTGCTTGACAGCTTCGTTGCCGCATCAGTAGAATTCCACCCCTCTGACCGACTGTGACCGAGCGGGAATAGCTCAGTGGTAGAGCATCGCCTTGCCAAGGCGAGGGTCGCGGGTTCAAATCCCGTTTCCCGCTCCAACAGTCAGCCTTCTTCTCTGGATGCCTTCCTCTTCCCGTGCATCATGACCCTGGCCATGTCTGGACGGGACCGAGACTAGCAGCGATAGGGTGGTTAGCGGGCTACGTGTGTGAGGGATTGTAGCTGCCTTACCTGGTCAGCTGCATGAGAGAGTTCGCCCGGGGTGAGCGGGGTTCGACTAAATCGTCCCTGATGGTAGAGGGCGGTTACGTCAGCCACCATGGGACCGGCTGCCTTCCATTCCTGTTCAACCAGTCTGGCAAATTCACTGGCTGTGGCGGCTGGAGGTTTGCTCACGCCGTGTCTCTCCACCGTGCGCAGCATGCGGGTATAGAGCTGGACGATTACAAGCTGCGGGTGCGCTGTCCGAAGATGTGTGGTGGCCCAGAGCCCTATCCTATCCCGAAGCATAAGGAGGAGCAGGGCCAGGCCGACCACGATCATTCCCGTGACGAGTCCCAGCATGCCAGGCTGAAATGTTCGGGCCACGTGTGTCAGGCGGCTGAGGGCCTGGCTTATCGGGGCACTCAGCGACGAAACCCCGCGACTCACTCTTTCACGCAACGCATCACTGCCTTCTCGCACTCCATGAACGACTGCCAGTTGATCCTTCGCACTATAACGCACGAACAGGAGGTCCCACTGTAGCCGAATGGATTCCCCGAGTTGGCTGAGGGGCTCCCAGCGAGAGGTGGCGACTGCTGCGCTGACGGAGGGGGTGGGATCCATGGTGATCCAGCCTGAGTGAGGAAAGTAGACCTCGACCCAGGCATGGGCATCCCGCTGGCGTACGGTGAAATAGCCCCCGTATGCGTTCCATTCCGTGGCCAGGAACCCTGTCACGAGTCGAGCGGGAATGCCTACAGTCCGCAGCATCACGACCATGGCGGTTGCGTAATGTTCACAGTACCCTGTTTTTCGCGTGAAAAGAAATTCCTCGAGCGGATGACTGAGAGTAGCCGTGTCGCCTTCAAGGCTATAGCGATAATTCTCCAAGAGATGTTTCTGGATCGCCAGCGTTTTCCCGAAGGGGGTCGTGGCCTGTTGGCTGACGCGATGCGCCAAGTCTTCGACCTGCTGTGAGCCCACGATAACCTGAAGGTACTGGGAACGGATTGAGTCAGGGTAGGCCAGGATCGCCGCGGTTTGTTCGTCTGCGACGAGCTGTGGAACTTGAGAGGTGACGGAGTATCGGATGCGGGAAGAAGGAGGAGATGGCAAGTGGAGCCCGCCCATGACATCAGCCTGTACAGTGAGAAACTCGCCGCTCACGAGTTCCGCGAATGGGGAGGCAAAGAGGACTGCGGTATCGAGCGTTTCCAGCAGGATGTCTTGGCGAATTGGTGCGGACTGGCTGTCCGGAAGTCGGCTGCCGGCTGGGCGAGCGAGGAATGTTCCGTCAGCCATGAGACTCAACGAGCGCCGGCGGGTTCCGCTGTGGCTCCACGATCGTCCATTGTACTGATCGTAGGCGAGGCCCCTCAGGTAGAGGCGATCTTTTTCACCAGCGGGTTGGTCCGGCAGCTCAACCCGCATGACGATCTGAGGATCTTGTTTAACTGACCCGATCGTCCCCAGGTCAACTCGATCGGAAAACCCCGTCGTCCGCAATGCTTCCCCGCTCGTCTTCTGCAGTACGCCCGCACCGATGCGAGGGATGAGAAAGAAAATGGCGAGCGTCAGGGCAACCGCCAGGACGGCGGTTCCGTTCGTCAACCAAAAGAAGCGGTGAGTGATGCGGCTCGGGAATGTCGCGTGACAGGCTGCCGTGCTTGAGGGGGTGACGACGGCAAGGGTTTCGCCCGTTTCTTGGGTCAAGTGATACAGCAAGAGTGTCCAGACAGCCGCGAGCAGATACAGCAGAAAAATTGGGACATACCACGCATCGGTCGTAAGTGCCGCGGAAGCCAGGATTGCCATGAGACTAATCGCGTAGAGATGCCGATAGTCACGTCGCTGTTGAAGGGTGAGTAACTTGATACCCAGCAGCACGACCAAAAAGTGGATTCCAGCCGGGAGAAGGTTTCGTGATACCACTGTGAGATCGATCAGCAATATGACAAAGGCACCGATCAACAGGGCATTCCACAGGGTTGGCGAGAGGGTGACCTGTGCCATTGCCCGGCGAACGAAAAGGACCCCTCCTGCGTGAAGCAGCGAGATGATGAGGATGATCGCTGTAGGGAAAGCGAGCCAGAGCGGGACGCTCTGCGCAAGCACGAGTCCGCTAAACGCTGTGGCGGCGAGAAGGACGGAGCTGAGGGCAAAGGCCTGATCAAAAGGCATGTGTCAATTCTTCGAGTTGCGTGGCATGGAGCACTCGATCAGCTTGCACCGTGTTTGGGGGTGTCGTCTGGTCCGACCAGGGTACGACCGCCACCGTGTAGCCCCGCTCGCCTTCGTGGGTGAGCGGGGGAGGGGCGACGTGATGGCCGACTCCACTGGTTTCAGGTGGCTGCCGTTCGCACAACGCCAACAGGCGCAGCATTGCCAAGAGATGAGTGGGTCCCGACCCGAGTCCTGAATCTTCTGTCCCCACGACGAGTCGCACGGGGTAGGCCCGCTCTGTCAGTTGCCAGAGGAGTGATGCCACGAACGTCACGCTTCGTTCGAAGAGAGGTTCGCGTTCTTCGGGGGCCACGATTGAGAGGACGACTGTGATGCGCCGTTGATCCTCCGCTTCGGTTTCCCGCACGGTCAGCTGGGACGTGCGGGCGGTTGTCATCCAATGGATGGCTCGCGAGTCATCGCCCGGCTGATACAGGCGGAGGTTGTACAGCTGGGTCCCATGTCCTCGTCGTGGGAGGGACTCCCCTTGCCCTTCGCTGACCAATTCATCCACGAATCGCAAGGTGAGCGGCTTGATGGGAGGACTGACGAGCAGATGCGCTTCCGTGGAGTAGAGCCCTTTCTTGAGGAACAGTCCAAAGGGAAATAGCGTCTGCGCCCGGATGCCTTCGAACCGGATCCAGCCACGTTTTGTGGCAAGCAGTGGATAAGACAGGAGCACAGAACTCTGCGGGGGCAGGAGGTGAATAGCGAGGCCTCGGTCGACATCTTGGCCTTCGACGACGTCGAGTAGACGCAGGGAAAAACTGGGCAAGTGCCGGTTCCGGTTGGCGACCGACAGTGTGAGGGTGGTCGGCTCGTTGGCCATAATGAGATCGGGCACATGCCGACGAAATTCCAATCGCCGAAGACAGTGCTCCGAGAGCAATCCGGAGATCACAATGAGGCTAAGCATCATCGCGAGGAGTAAGTAAAACAGATTGTTGCCGGTATTGATGGCGGCAAGCCCGATCCCGAGGGTGAAGAGAAGAAACCTGGTCCCTTCAGACGTGAGTCGAATCGACCGCCATCGGGACATGCCCCGGACGAAGGAGAAGGCTGGGGAGGCACGGAGGTTGAGGAGTGAGTGTTTCACGCACGTAGTTCATCCAGTTGACCGACAGCAGGATGCTCAAAAGGGCCGCCCAGCAAGGCCGCAACGAGCGAAGAGGCGAGTCGTACTTTGTGCGTACGTCGAGCCTCTGAGCGAAGCGAGAACGCCGCTGGCGGACTTTTTCAGCATCCTGCTAGACAGGGACGGGAACGGTCTCCACAATGTCGAGCACCATACGCTCCGCCTGTTCGAAGCTCTGTGTCCGCATGCCATGGGCTCGGTTCAGCATGACGCGGTGGGACAGTACGATCGGCGCCAGTTCTTTGATGTCGTCGGGGAGGCAATAGTCGCGTCCGCGGACGACCGCCAATGCCTTGGCCGCTTTGCTCAGCCCCATCGCTCCGCGTGTGCTGACTCCCAGGGATAAGAGTTCGCTCTGACGGGTCGCCTGCACGATCGCGAGCAGATAGTCCGTCAAGCTCTCTTCCATGTGGACCTGATCCACGCGGGTCTGCAATGCCAATACTTCGTGGGCTGACAGCACCGCTTCCAGTGTTTCAGCGGGATGCAACGAATGCGGACGGTCGAGCACCTTCCTCTCTTCCTCGAGCGTGGGATATCCAATGCAGAGGCGCATCAGAAACCGGTCGAGTTGGGATTCCGGAAGGGGGAACGTCCCGTGATATTCGGTAGGATTCTGCGTGGCGATGACCATAAAGGGCTGCTCAAGCGGATGCGTCTGATTATCGACGGATATCTGTGCTTCACTCATCGCTTCCAGGAGACTGCTCTGGGTCTTCGGCGTGGTGCGATTGATCTCGTCGGCCAGCACGATATTGGCGAAGATCGGACCCGGTATGAACTCAAACCCCTGTTTTTGCCGGTTAAACATGGAGACGCCGACGATGTCGGAAGGCAAGAGATCGCTGGTGAATTGAATGCGCTTGAACGAACAGTCAAGCGATCGAGCCAAGCTGTGTGCCAGCGTGGTTTTGCCGACGCCAGGAACATCTTCGATTAGAAGATGGCCACGGGCCAGAAGACAGACCACCGCCATCTCGATAACGTGGGTCTTTCCCTTGATGACCAGCGCAATATTGTCCTGGATCGACCGGATGGTGTGAGCTGAACTCATGTTGGGATTAGTGGTCCTGGTAGTTCAGGAATGCATGGTGATCTGACACGATCGAAGTCTAACAAAGGGTCTGTAGATGGTCAATTTTCACATGAATTCTTGCATCGAACGGTCTGGAGAGGGCGACTCGTAGGGTTTTGCG
>CAZPWD010000019.1:0-21826 GCA_964590025.1 uncultured Nitrospira sp. | reverse complement strand
TCGGTCGGAGCTGAGTCAGGTTGAATCGGTGGAGATCTGTGGAATGGATCGGGATGCCGTGCTGTCCCTCTGGGAAGCCCACAAGGAGGAGCGCTGGCCTCAAGTGGGAAACCAGCATGAGGGGCCGCTGATGACACTGGATACGGTGATCAGCGGATGCGTGGTATATTTCCTCGATAGTCCTGAGGGACTTGATGCCCAGCGGCTCGCCATCGTCGAAGATTGTGTCGCCGACCTGGATAACCTGACTGACGAGCTTGAAGAAGGCTGTCGGCCCTACTTTCAGCGGCTCCGGCACCTGGGAGCCCTCCTCATCACCACCCATCACACAATCTAGCTAGCTCTCCGTATGGAAATGAGTGGGGACGGAGCGGTCCGCCCTATAGCTTCATGGTCTTTACGGAGCTTCGACAATATCCTTCTTCATTCGTCCAAGCAGACCCAGGAGTTCTCCCTTTTCCTGCGCCGGCATTTTGAACATATCCAGCGCTTTCACCAGGTCCTCGACGAAGGCCCCAAAGTCCCCGTTGGAAATCTTCATCCCGGCATGGGTCGTCTTCATATCGCGCCCGCTATAGACGCAGGGTCCTCCTGTCGTCATGCAGACCTGATCGATGAGGTGGCTCTTGAGTTTCCGAATATCGGTGTTCGCAAACCGGCCATTGATCCTGGTATCGGCAGCCACATTGGCCACAAATTGATCAACGACCGCGGGAATCGAGGACTTTCCGCCAAGCCGTTCATACAGAGACTTCCCTGCCGGCATCCGCTCCGTTCCCGCGCAGCCGGCCAAGACCACCACGACACTAAATCCTGCCACCCATCCCCACAACACAGATTGCTTCGTCATATGGACCCTCCCTCCTTAGCGAATGAACCAGTCGCTGGGGTAATTGTGATAGCCCTGCCCCAATCTCCCTTGCGAATGCAGGATCTCGGTGGGCGTCCGCTCGTACTCATGCCTGTCGAATTCTGCCTTCGGAAGATGATGGAGGCGGAATACGCAGAGGCGCAGAGCGAGGCCTAAGTTGTGCTCGAGCTGAATAACAGCGAGGGAATTGACCCCCATCGCGCATTCAGCCGTTCCTTGCAAGTTCTCAGGCCGTTCGATAAAATGCGCGTACACTGCATTGGACCCGCCATTTTCGCCAATAGATTTCACACACCATACAGCTCTCGGAATGGGTAAGAAAGAGCCGATGAAGTATTTACTGCGAGTCGTTACGCTAACCTGCATGGTGATGGCCGGAGTCGGCGCATGGGTGTCCCTTGGGTATGGCGAACCCTACGAATTGAGCAAAAACGACGTGATGGACACTAAGACCTTGAAGAGTGCCGACATTTCACTGTTTGGAGTCAAATTGGGAGACTCCGAAGCCAAAGCCTTGGACTCTCTCGTGAATGAAAAGATTCCCGGAGTAAAAGTGGAACAAGAAGCCTTGTTTATCTTCTTGCTCGACCAACGCAAACCGACCGGTCCTATGGCTGGCGTGCGCATCCAGGACGGCAAGGTCGACCTGATCTTTATCAATAATCGATTCTCTTATAAGACTCGCGGTATCTTTCGCAACGTGTTGAACAGCGAAAGCCCTGATGACGTGCGAAAACTATTGGGACAGGAGGACTACGGGGACGAAAACGTGATGGGCGCCATACTTGCTTACGATAAACAGGGGTTCGTCATCAACTATCTGGGAAAAGATGTCAATGTGGAGTTTTCCCCACTTCGATAGCTCTATAGACCTTCGCCATAGATCCCGGGAGGACTCGAACGGACAGACTGCGGCTAACCCTCAGGCTGCGACGGCCTTCTCCCTCAGCCTACATGTGTGTCGACTTGATCAAACAGGGGAATTCAGTGCGAGGTTTCGACTGCCTGTAGCCCGTAGGTAATGAGGTTCGTCGCGGTGTTCCATCGACGCTTGGAATTGAGGATCACGAGGAGAAGGTCGCTCCCGTTCTGAGAGACTTTGGCGATGAGGCACCGCCCGGCTTTGGAGGTAAATCCGGTCTTGATCCCTTCGACGCCGGGAATACGTCCCAGTAATCGATTCGTGTTGTGCAAGACATACGCATGGTGACCGTTGACAGGCGTTATGATCGCGCGTTCCTCACGGACCAACTGCCGAAAGATCGGCTGATCGAGGGCAATGACACTCAACGCGGCGAGGTCTTCGGCCGTCGAGTAATGGTCCGGGTTATCGAACCCGCAGCCATCATTGAAATGCGTATCAGCCAAGCCGAGGGCCGCAGCCTTGGCATTCATGAAAGTCACGAACTGTGCTTCGTCGCCACCCACATGCTCCACCGCTGCAAGACAGGCATCGTTCGCGGACATGATCAACATGGCCCTCAACAGATCTTCCAACCTAAAAACCTGCCCTGTCTTCACGCGTAAGTGCGTCTTGTGAGCCCGTGCGGCATTGGGACTAATCGTTACGAGATCATCCAACTGACCCCTTTCCAGGATGACCAGGGCCGACATGATTTTTGTGAGGCTGGCGGGGGACATTCGCTTCCCGGCATCGTGTTCATACAGTACACGCCCACTATTAAGTTCCTTGAGAAGAATGCCATGGGCTGGAGCGACTCGCCACGGAGGGAACTGGTGCGGAGCAATCGCGGTTCGGACATGCACAGGTTGAGCCGCTACGTTCTTCGCAAGGGCGATGGATGGAGTGAGGGTCGCGGCACTGATCAACAGGAGGCCGATGAACACCCCAGCAGCGCGGGCGAGAAATGGCGGCCGCTGGGATCTCCCGCAGTTTCTTGTCATTATGAAAGCGTAGCTCCTACTCATAGTGTAAATGATTCCCGCACCTTCCCTCCGCGAAACCCGCTGTCAATCACCTTATGAAAAAAGCGGAGCAGGTCGGCAAGGTCGATCCAAAACCCGCAATTCAAACAGCGGGCATAGAGTCGCCGATTCACCAGCGTATAGTGACGCTCGACCATCATGAAGCCCTTACATCTCAAACAGTGCATCAACGCGCCTGTCTTCAGGCTCTGTGTCTACCGGAGCCGATTCATCACCAAGGCCAAGCAACCTGCCAATAATCCTCCGCCGACAATCGTGGTGCCAAACGAGAGGTATGCGCTGGCCCCACTGCCGGCAGGAGCTCCGTCGAGCAGCTCTCGCACGCCCCCCTGTACCATCAGCACGGAGAGGGTGAGCAGTGCGCCGATAGCAAACCACCATCTAAAGGATCTCACTGGTGTCCTCGAAACAGAGCGCTAAGAGGCCTGGAAATAGCGCCCTTCGGCCACTGTAGCCGAGGGTCGGCAGGCTGTCAATAAGACTACCTTTTGATTCACTCCACCTCTCGACAGACATCGTACGCGCCTCACTGGGGAGGTGCAACGGGAGCGGACACCGCTTTCAATCCTCGATGGAGAAAGATGGAGACGCTTCCATTGCCATTGTCCGCCGTCACGAGTCCAGGCTCTTCAGCCTCCTTCGTTGTGACGCGAAACGTCGCAAGGGCGAAGGGGCCTGGTTTTGTCCGATAGTTTCTCGGCGGATATTCGAAGGTCCCATCGTCACGGCCGAAGAGAATGGAGAGATCACTCGACTGAAGATTGACGATAGCCACGTCGATGCGACTGTCGCCGTTGAAGTCGCGAGCGAGCCCGAAATTCGGTCCTGCGTCGGCACCGGAGTCGCGCCCTGGATGGAAAGTCCCATTGCCTTTTCCGAGAAAGGTTGTGAAGCTATCCTGCACGCCGTTGATCACAAGTAGGTCGCGTATCCGGTCACGATTGAAGTCGGCGAAACTCACCCCGAGCGGGCGCTTCCCCGTCCGATAGTCGGTGGGAGGGCGAAACGTGCCATCGCCATTCCCCATCCAGATGGAGACCGCGTTCGACATCGGCCCCCCGTTTGTCACGGCCAAATCGATCTTCCCATCGCCATTCAAGTCGGCCAACGCCACCGACGTGGGCGTATCGCCATATTCGTACTGCGCCCCATGGGTGAATTCACCGGTGCCGGTTCCCAGGAAGACTTTGATCTTGTCGTTTCGCAATGCGACAACGAGGTCGGGCACCTGATCGCCGTTCAGATCGTCGGTTGCGATTGCAATGGGAGTCCGATGCACGGGATAGCGCGGCCCCTCTTCAAATTTTCCGTCGGTCCGGCCAAAGAGTACGGCCACTTCGTCGCCCCCGGAACAGGCCAAGACCACATCGGGATAAGAATCGCGGTTGTACATCCCGAGGGCGAGAGAGCGGGGCTCTTTACAGACGTTCAGTTGGACTTGATCACGAAAAGTGCCGTCACCGTTGCCTAAGAGAATCGAAAGGGTATTGCTGCCGATATTGGTCGTCACCAGATCGGTAAAACCGTCCTGATTGACGTCAGTGGGGGTGACGGTCGTCGGGTTCTTACCTACTTTGTAACTGGCAAAGTAGTAGAAGAGATCTGGTGGGGCGTAGGGGTCTTGCTTGGTGCAGCCGCTTCCCATCAGCAGGAAGAGACTTGTCCCCACGACCACAAGGTTCCAGGCTGTATCCCTATTGTGGCCGTCAGTGCTTCTGATCACGCACCACTCCTCGAGCGAGTAACCGGCGACGTGGTGATTCGTCCGCATGAGCACGCGCCCTCGACCAGGCCTTCCCGCCAAAACGAGTGTGGCCAGTATACAGACCACCGCTTTCTCCTGGCAATCAATCCAGCTGCGCAACGATTCCCGCAAATAACGCGGTTTCCCCAATCCTGGCCCACTCAGCGACGGCTTTGAAACGGCACAGTGTTTGAGGTACAATACCTTTCTCGGTAAGGAGGAATCCATGAGCAAGATGATGAAGATTGAGTTGTCGATGTACGGAATCGCCGAGGTACTACATTGGTGTCACGACCGCAATAAGGGCCGCGTCCCCGGGGTGGACACGGCAGGCTTCGATAAGATGAAGGAGCTCTTAGCTGAGAAACCGCAGTCGGGTGATTATTTTACTCTCGATCAGTTTTGGAAGAAGAGGGCCACCTTGGACTTGACCGAAGATGAGGTGGCGACGATCGATCGCTGTCTCTACGATATCCCCAATTTCGATAGCGAGCCTCTCCCACAAATCCGACATAAATTTTGGCCGCAACAGACGGCTGCCCACTGACTCAGACAGGGGCCGCCCTGAGGCGGCCCCTGCTGCTACCTCATAACGATTCGCCCAGCCTGCTCGGCCCAGACAGTGCTAAGAGCAGCGCGAGGAACCCGTTGTGTTTTTGTCCGAGCTCGTGAGGAGAATTATCTGGTTGAATGAGCAGCCTGACGACTGCGGAAAAACCATTTCAGCACAACAAAACTTGATGGCCTGCATGTCTGAGACAATCCCGGTCTATCCGGTCATCTGGTCTGTATGGTTAGTCTCATGCAACCAAACAAACCAGATAGACCGAACAGACCAAATGAACAAGACAGGCTGGCGGACTTTTTCAGCATCCTGCTAGAGCGTCCCTTCTCCCTTAAGATACCGGCGAAAGCGGCCCATCAAGTCGGCACCGAGTGTCCCACCTTCCGGTTTCTTCACGTCCGGATCGGCAAAATGCCCACGAATTTCCCGGAGTCGTTTTTCCGCCTGCTCATTCCCCTGCAGGCGCTTGGTCTTCTCTAGCGCCGTATCGAACGCCTCAAACGTCAGCTCGTTGTACCCGAAAGAGCGAATCCGTTTCACAGCTTTCATCATGGCCTGATTCCGGAAGGTCGTCAGATGCTCCGAATCGATCTCTTTGAGCCCAAGCTTCCGTGCCCTACGCTCAGCGGCCTTACGGATTCCGCTACGCACGAAATCCGGAGACGTCTGCAGTCGCTTCCATGCCTCATCGGTCCAAGCGACTCGCTCCTGGGGTGCGTCCCACAATTGAAGCAGCATCGACTCGTCGATCCGCTTCACGCCTTTCTCTCTCGCCAAATCTTCGGTGTCCCGCCTCAACATGTCGGTGACGAATTCGACGGCGATCGGCGGCGACTGTTTCAATTTCTCGTGAAGTTGGGCCAACGCCCCCTCGCTCCACTCCAACGGAGGAACCGAGGCCTCACGGAGATCGCCTAGCGCTTCCACCTTTTCGAAGAGTTCGACATTCACCTCGAGATGACCCCGCTCCCTGGCGATCTCTTCGGCAATTTGCCTGGTCATGTTGCGCATGAATTCTGGAACCGTGTCCAGCCGTTCCTTGGCGGCGGCAGTCCAGGGAAGATGACCCTGCTCCATTTGTTCCGCTGCGTCCGCCATGCCGGATTCACCGCCCATACGGCCCATCATTTGGTTCTTGAACTGATCGAGAATCTCCTCCGTAATCTCCGCGTAGCCAAGTTCTCGGGCTTTTCTTTCGGCCAGACGACGAACCATTCCGCGCAAGAATAGCGGTGCCCGCTCTAGACGCTTGGAGGCCTCGTCCGTCCAACGGACATCTATCCCGACCGCATCGTGGGAGTCTGGAACGTTCATGATGAGCGTTCTGTTATGACTGGTTCAGGAGTTCCTTCAATTCCTTGCCGGCTTTGAAAAACGGGACCTTCTTGGCAGGGACCGCTACGGTCGCGCCGGTCTTGGGGTTCCGCCCTTCTTTCATCCGACGGGCCCGCAGGCGAAAACTGCCGAACCCTCGAATCTCCGTCTTATCGCCGTTCTTCAGCGAATCACGCACACAGTCGAAAATCGTATTGACGACGACTTCCGCCTGCCGCTTCGTCAAGGTCGTGATCTGTTCGGATACGCGCTCGATGATTTGGGCCTTCGTCATATTGGACTCCCCTTTCGTGGTGATGAATCGTACTGCGCGCCGATCCGACCGCGCTAGAACGCCATGAGATACTTGAGACTGACCCCGGAGTAAAAGTCCAACTTGGGGAAGAGCACCGACAATCGCGATTCGATGAACTCTCTGATCGAAAATCGCCGGCGCGGCTCAATGACTTTCGGCTCGCCCTCGATGCCGGCCATATCCGCCGCAAGCTGGATGGCAGCTTCGAGATCACCGAGTTCGTCCACAAGCTTTGAAGCTTTGGCCTGACGGCCCGTAAAGATTCGACCGTCTGCCAGGGCCTGCACAGCCGCCAAGTCGAGCCCACGCCCTTCCGCCACCGCTTCAATGAACTGCTTATGGACATCGTCCATGACGGATTGGAGCAACGCTTGTTCTTCATCATCCATTTTCCGGAGCGGCGATCCCACATCCTTGAATCGTCCACTTTTGATCACGACACCTTCGACCCCGATCTTCTTGAGCAACCCTTCGACGTTAGCCATCTCCATGATGACCCCGATGCTCCCCGTCAACGTCCCTGAATTGGCCATAATCCGATCGGTCGCAACTGCAATATAGTATCCTCCTGACGCCGCCACCGTACCCATTGAGGCAATCACGGCCTTGTTGCTCTTGTTACGAACCCGCTGGACCGCATCATGGATTTCTTGCGACGGCACAACCCCGCCGCCGGGGCTATCGATTCGCAATACGATCGCTTTAACGGAAGGGTTGTCGGCAAAACGCTTCAACTCGCCGATCGTGGATTGCGCATCCAGAATGACGCCTTCGATACGAATCAATCCAACCCGGTCCTCCATCGAAAAGTCGAAGTCGGGGAAGTACAGGTTCATCAGAAAGAGCAGGCCCAGCCCGATGCCGAGCGCCCAGAGCACTCTGCGCAATATCCCTCGCTTGGCCGGTCTTTCTGCCGTCTCGTCACTCATGGTTCTGCTCGCTCACAGCGCCGGGGGCACGAACGCCCCCCCCTCCCGGCTTACACTGAGACCTGATGCATCGGACCTACTTATCGTCCTCGGCTTGGCCTCGCTTACGGTTCTGCTTCGCCGCACGACCCAAGCTTTGATCCAACGCGCCTTGCGTGGCATGATATTCATCGACCTTTCGGCGATCAGAATCCATTTGAAGATCGCGCAGGCTGAGCGCGATCTTCCGTTCTTCACGATCGACCTTGATAATCTTGGCCGTCACTTCATCCTGCAGCTTGAATTTCTCTTCGAGCTTGGCCTGCGGGTCGAGGCCAGCCTCGCTGATGTGAATCAACCCTTCGACTCCCCCGTCCAATTCGACGAAGATGCCGAAGTCAGCGACCTTGCTGACCTTCCCGACCGCCACATCCCCGACAGCATAGCGGTTCGGAATCTCGTCGTCCCATGGATCGTTCTTGAGCTGCTTATACCCGAGCGACAGCCGCTCCTTTTCCTTGTCGATCCGCAAGACCACGGCCTCTACTTTCTGTCCCTTCTTGAAGAGTTCCGAGGGATGCTTGATATGTTTCGTCCAAGACATGTCGGAGATGTGGATCAATCCGTCGATGCCCTCTTCGAGTCCGACGAACGCGCCGAAGTCAGTGAGACTCTTCACCTTCCCTTCAATGCGCGTGCCGATGGCGTACTTCCCTTCCACCATATCCCAGGGGTTCGGCGCAGTCTGCTTCATGCCGAGCGAAATCTTCCTGCTGGCCGGATCCACGTTCAGCACCGCCGCTTCAACCTGATCCCCAATCGACACGACGCGTGACGGATGGCGCACCTCGTGCGTCCATGACATCACAGAGACATGCACCAGTCCCTCGACGCCGGGCTCGAGCTCGATGAACGCCCCGTAGTCGGTCAGGCTCACGACGCGACCTCGGACGCGGGTACCGATCGCGTACTTACTGGCGACGCCGGTCCAGGGATCGGCGCTCTTCTGTTTCAAGCCGAGTGAAATACGCCCGGTCTCTCGATCATACTTGAGGACGCTCACTTCCACCTTGTCGCCGATGTTGAACATTTCCGACGGATGGCCGACACGGCCCCAGGACATGTCCGTGATGTGGAGGAGTCCGTCGATGCCGCCGAGGTCGATGAACGCCCCGTAATCCGTAATGTTCTTCACCACACCGTGAATCAATTGCCCTTCCTTCAACGTGGAGAGGGTCGTCTTCCGTTTCGAATCCCTCGTCTCTTCCAAAAGTACGCGCCTGGACACGACGACGTTGCCGCGCCGATGATTGATCTTGATGATCTTGAGCGGGAACGTGCGCCCGACCAACCCGTCAAGATCCCGCACTGGATGAAGGTCGATCTGCGAGCCCGGTAGAAACGCCTTCACGCCGATATCCACCATCATGCCACCTTTGATCCGCGCCACGATCTTGCCGTCGATGCTCTTGCCGTCGTTGAAGAGCTTTTCCAGCTCCTCCCAAATCTTCATCTTGTCGGCTTTCTCTTTGGAGAGAACCAGATTGCCGTCGGCGTCTTCGCACTCCTCGATATAGACTTGAAGCCGATCACCCACCTTGACGTTCTGAAGTTCCTCGGTGGAGAACTGATCGTTCGGGATCATGCCTTCGGACTTGTAGCCGATGTCGACGACCACCTTGTCTTTGGTCACGGCGACGACGCGGCCCTCCGTAATGGTGCCCTCTTCGAGGTTTTTGAATGTCTCCTCATACAGGGCCGCTAAGGCCGCCCGGTCTAATTGCTGGTCACTCGATGGCGAAACCGTACTCATGGTGTGAATCCTACTCTTCCGACAGGAGTCGGGTGCTGATGGTTATACACCGACATTCACTCAGCCTTGCGAATGCCGGCACTGGACTGCTGGATCGGAGAATCCACGGCACCTAAGGAGGCGATGCGATCCATCACGGTGCGGCTCACCTCCTGATAAAACTGCTTGGCCTCTTCGTTCTCCCCGTTTCGGGTAAACGTGAGGGAATCCCCAATGAGAACGGTCACGGGACGGAAACGCGGCCACAAGGCTCCCGCTGGTAACACGTCGTGCGTCCCCTTTATATAGGCCGGCACCACGGGACAACCGGTTTGCGCGACAATCATACCAATCCCGTGTTTGGGGGATTGTAACTGGCCATCCAGACTGCGACTGCCCTCCGGAAAGATCACCACGACCTTTCCTTCCTTGATCAGAGTGACCGCTTTACTAAATGCGTCACGGTCCAACCGACCAAGCCGCAGGGGAATCCAGCCCAGCCACTGCAAGAACTGGTTTATGCCCGGCATCGGGAAGAGATCGCTACGCCCCAAATACCAGGCCCGCCGCCGCATCCCACAACCCAGGAAGGGAATATCCAGGTGACTGGCATGGTTCGCCGCAACGAGGAACCCACCGGCCCGCGGAACTGTGCCGACCACTCGATAGTGAAAACAAAGCCGGCTGATGGTCCGAGCAAGGATCCACAGGATCCCATAGAGGATCGAACTCACAACCTGGCCGCAATCACAGCCATCATTTGGTCCACTACATCGGCAGCGGACAAGTTCGACGTGTCGATAAACCTGGCATCCTCAGCAGGAACCAGTGGGGCGATCGAACGGGAACGGTCCCGCGTATCGCGGCTTGTCAAATCGGCGCTCGTCTCTTCAAGTGCTCCGGAATGTCCCGCCGCAACAAGTTCCCGATGTCGGCGTTGGGCCCTGATAGTCGGATCCGCTTCGAGAAAAAATTTCACATCTGCCGAAGGGAACACGCTCGTCCCCATATCCCGCCCCTCAGCCACTACCGCTCCGCCTTGTCCAATTTGTCGCTGTATGGGCAGCAACCAGGCCCGGACTGCGGGCATTGCGGAGACCACCGAAGCCGCAGACGACACGGCAGGCGTTCGGAGATCGCCGCTCACGTCCTTGCCATTGACCGACACCATCGCAGCTCCGTGATGAAACTGCATCTGGAGCGAAAGGGTAGGCAACAGAGCGGTGACCGCCTCGATATCCGTTGGATCCCGGCCAGACTCAATGACGGCCCAGGCCGTCGCGCGATAGAGGGCTCCCGTGTCAAGATACAGATAGCCCAATCGAGAGGCCAACAACCGGGCCACTGTACTCTTGCCGACACCAGCTGGACCATCGATCGCAACGATCAGCCGGCTCACTCGCTTGTCCTCCGCAACGCGTCCCACGTCGTGGCCCCGCATAATGGCCGTCACCGGCACTCGCCAACTAATTCCAATAACGTGTGATGAAAACCTGGGAATGATGTCTCAATACAGGCCGTCTCGTCAATCAATGTCGGCGTCGAAGCGGTCAAACCTGCGATGGCCAATGACATCGCCACCCGGTGATCTCCATGGCTCCGGCCACGTGCAGCCTGCAATCGACCGTTAACTTCCGCTGTGCCAAGTCCTCGCACAACCATCCCGTCGGGTTTTTCTGTGATCTGCGCCCCCATCGCGCGCAACTCTGCCGACACCGTCGCAATCCGATCGCTCTCCTTGACCCGCAATTCTTCGGCCCCGGAGATGATCGTCTCACCCTCTGCAACTGCAGCCGCGACACAGAGGATGGGGAATTCATCGATCGTCTGTGGGATCAAGTCCGGCCCGATCGCCACCCCACGCAGCCGTGCTGACTTCACCCGAATGTCCGCAACCGGCTCTCCTGCCTCCTCACGCCGATTGAGCAATTGAATATCCGCGCCCATTCTCGTCATCACTTCCAACAGGCCCGTCCTGGTAGGGTTAATGCCCACCTGTCGAATCGTCACATCCGAGCCAGGAACAATCGTCGCGCCCACGATGAAGAACGCGGCGGCAGAGAAGTCACCCGGCACGACCAATCGTGGCGCCGCATTCCACCCAACCGACGGTCGTCCGTCGATCAACAAGGTCGCCCCTTCCCGTCGAAACGCAATCCCCAGAAACTGGAGTAACCGTTCCGTATGGTCCCGCGAGAGACGTGGCTCCGTGATGCGGGTCGTCCCTTCGGCAAACAAGGCTGCGAGCAACAGAGCCGACTTGATTTGCGCGCTCGCCACCGGCGAGGTGTAGGTGATCGCGCGGAGACGACTCCCCATCACAGCTAAAGGTGCAAGTTCACCGCCCTTGCGTCCGGCGATGGTCGCCCCCATTTCCCGCAACGGCTTGACGATCCGCCCCATTGGACGGCGACGAATCGATTCGTCGCCGGTCAGTACCGAAAAAAAGTCCTGTGCCGCCAGCAGGCCGGTCAGGAGACGAATGCCCGTCCCAGAATTTCCGCAATCAATCGGCCCACTCGGCTCGGTCAGGCCCCAGAGTCCCTTGCCATATACACGTAGTTCCTCGACCGACTCATCGACGCGGATGCCGAGAGCCTGGAACGCGCGCATCGTATTGAGACAGTCTTCGCCTCGACAATAGCGCGCAACCGTGCTGACCCCGTTCGCCAAGGCTGTCAGGATGATGGCGCGATGGGTGATCGACTTATCGCCCGGGACGGAAATCGTTCCCTGTAAAAGTCGGCCTGGTATGATAGTCAAAGACGCCATATGGGTACTACGCGGACACCGCGAGTCGCGTAGAGAGTTTCTGTCGTTCCTGCCTTGCTCGTTCGAGTTCCTTCTCGATGCCTGCGGCATCGCCCACTCGAATGAGCTGCTTCAATTGGCTCAGCGAGCGCTCATAGGCCTCAATGAACGTAACCACATTGTCGCGGTTCCAGAGGAAAATATCGCGCCACATTTCAGGGGAACTAGCGGCAATCCTGGTCGTATCCCGCAACCCGCCACCCGAGTGGCCTGCCAGATCGAGGGAGGGAATTTGTTGATCGCGAACCTCAGCCAGGGCATTCATCAAGGCAAAGGCCGCCACATGAGGCAAATGGCTCACCGCCCCAAGAATCTTGTCATGCAGATGGGCATCCATCGTGAGCACCGCCGAGCCGGTTTCCTGCCACATCGTTTGGACCTGCTCAAGCGCTTGCGGATCCGTCGTTTTCGTCGGAGTGATGATGCAGCGCGCTCCCATAAAGAGCTGATCCGATCCGGCAGCCACGCCGGTCTTTTCCTTGCCGGCAATGGGATGGGCCCCGACAAAATGGACACCGGCCGGCATGGCTCGTTCAGCCTGTTCCACCAGCAGACCCTTCACGCTTCCGACATCGGTCACAATCGCGCCTTTTTTCAAGCAGGACGCCCACTCCGTCAGATGCCGGTCATACGTGCCGACTGGCGTGGCCAACACGACCAGGTCGGCATCCCTCACTCCGTCTTTGGGGTCGTCGACGTAGCGGTCGATCGCACCCAGCTCGACCGCAGTTTTCAAGTTTTCGACACTCCGCCCAACCCCGATGACTCTTGCCGCCAACCCCTTTCGACGGAGAATCATGCCGAGTGATCCGCCGATCAGCCCGACTCCGATAATCGTGACCTGGGTGAAATGCAGCGCCATTCTTCAAACTGGCCGAGGCCGAGCCTCAATCCTGAGTCCTTCAAGCACAATTCTTCTGATTACAGTTCCCGACCGACCGCCACCGCAATCTTTCGCATGTCCTGCATCAGTTCCTTGAACTTGCTCGGCTTAATGGATTCTTCACCGTCGCACAGCGCACATTCCGGGTTCGAATGGACTTCGATCAGAATGCCATCCGCCCCCGCAGCCACTGCAGCTTTCGACATCGGCGCCACCAGATTCCACTTGCCGGTGGCATGGCTAGGATCGACGATGACGGGCAAATGCGAAAGTTCTTTTAAAGTCGGAACCGCAGCAAGATCGAGCGTATTGCGATATTGCGTCTCGAAGGTCCTAATCCCCCGTTCGCACAACATGACGTTCTGATTCCCGCGCGACATGATGTATTCTGCCGACAGGAGGAATTCCTTGATTGTAGCCGAAAGTCCCCGCTTCAACAGCACCGGCTTGTCGTAGGCCCCAACCTCCTTGAGGAGTTCAAAATTCTGCATGTTGCGCGTGCCAATCTGAATGATGTCGGCTTTTTCGAGAAACAATTCGATGTCGCGAGTATCCATAATCTCGCTGACCACCGGCAACCCGGTTTGTTTCTTCGCCTCAACCAGATAGTCCAATCCTTCACGCCCTAACCCCTGAAAAGAATAGGGCGAGGTGCGTGGCTTGTAGGCGCCGCCGCGCAAAATACTCGCTCCGGACGCCTTGACCTCGTGGGCAATGCCGACCGTTATTTCGAGCCGCTCCACCGCGCAGGGTCCCGCCATGATGACCAGCTTGTTGCCGCCGATTTTCACGCCGCTCACATCGATAATCGTGCCATCACGCTTAAACTCCCGGCTGACAAGTTTCCAGGGTGCGAGAATCGGCAACACACTTTCAACGCCTGGCAAGGCTGTGAGCGGCTGGTTATGCAGGATCCGATCGTCGCCGATGACTCCAATAATCGTCCGTTCCTGACCGGTCGTGAGTTGCGACTTCAGTCCCAACTCGCGAAGCCGATCGATAATGTGGTCGACTTCCCGTTCGCTTGCTTCTGGTTTTAATACAATGATCATGT
The DNA here is from genome assembly GCA_964590025.1 of uncultured Nitrospira sp. Taxonomy (GTDB): domain Bacteria; phylum Nitrospirota; class Nitrospiria; order Nitrospirales; family Nitrospiraceae; genus Palsa-1315. The sequence continues at coordinate 7,621 of CAZPWD010000019.1, read as the reverse complement.
TGCCCTCACCATGCACTCAATGCGGATGGATCACCCGCTTAAGCGCAGCAAAAAATTCCCTGTTTTCTTCTTCCAGGCCGATGGTCACTCGAACCATACGCCCCTCGATGTGGCGAACGATGATGCCCTCCTTCAGCATGGCCTCAAACACCGCGCGGCCGTCTCGTCCAACATCGACATATACAAAATTTGCTTCGCTCGGGATCGGCGTAAACCCGAGCGCGGTCAATCCCTTGACCATCTGCTCCATCCCAGCTCCATTCACCGCTCGACTCCGCGCCACATGTTCGTCGTCACCGAGGGCGGCGAGCGCGGCGCGCTGCGCCAGGCTGTTGGTGTTGAAGGGAGGGCGGACTCGGTTCAAAATACTGGTGATCTCCGCTGTCGTCACGCCATACCCGATTCGCAATCCAGCGAGGCCATAGATTTTCGAAAATGTCCGAAGCACGATCACGTTCCGCCCCTGCTTCACATAGGCCATAGAATCCGGAAACTGCGGATCCCGGACGTACTCGAAATAGGCTTCGTCGAACACCACGACGACATGCGCCGGTACGCGCGAGAGCAGAAGTTCGACCTCATCGGCTGGCACGATCGTTCCGGTTGGATTATTGGGGTTACAGAGGAACAGGAGCCGTGTCCGGTCGGTGATGGCGTCCGCCATCGCATGAAGATCATGCCGCCAATGCTTCAATGGGACGACGATAGGCTTTCCGTGGGCTGCCGTGACCTCCATTTTGTAAATGACGAAAGTCTGATCGGCCATGACCGCTTCATCGCCTGGGGCCAACATTGTACGGGCAAGCAGGCCCAAGATTTCATCCGATCCATTCCCGAGAATGACCTGATCCGGGGTCATCTTCCAACGATCCGCCAGGGCTTCGCGCAGGCGAAATGCGCCGCCATCGGGATAGCGATGCAGGGTCGCGGTTCCCTCGCTCAACGCGGCGAGCGCCTTCGGGGAGGAGCCTAAAGGATTCTCGTTGGACGCCAGTTTAATGACGCGTGCGAGACCTAGTTCCCGTTGAAGTTCCTCAATCGGCTTCCCGGGAACATAGGGACTCAGCGAGGCGATATCTGGATGGAGCTTCAGTGGCATGGCATCAACTGTGGGCCGGATAGGATCCGAGGACTTTCATGAAAAGACAGCGGCCAGTGATTTCTTCGATGGCTTTCTTGACCCGCTCCTCCTCAATATGCCCTTCGATATCGACGAAGAAAATGTACTCCCAGGCTTTTCGCCTAGAAGGACGCGATTCAATCTTGGTCATGCTCAGGCCATGAGAGGCAAAAGGCCGGAGGAGATCGTATAGGGCACCGACTTTGTCTTTCACCGAAAGCATCAATGAGGTCTTATCTTTTCCCGTACGCTCGGGCGGCTTCTGAGACAATATGAGAAATCGGGTCATATTGTTCATATTATCTTCGATGCGGGCCTTGATGACCTTCAAGCCGTACAGCTGGGCCGCCAACTCCGACGCAATGGCGGCGACTAAGGGATTTTCCATGCACAGTTCCGCGGCACGTGCCGTGCTCGCCACCTCCGACAAGGGCACATTGGGTAAGTTGGTTTCCAACCAATTTCGGCATTGGGCAATGGCATGGGGATGAGAGTGGATGTTTTTCACTTCTTCCATCACGCCAGACTTCGACATCAAATGATGGGACACCTCCTGGAGAATTTCGCCATAGATCAGGAGATTGGAATCAATGAACATATCGAGCGTGTGTGTGACCACACCTTCTGTTGTGTTCTCGATCGGGACCACGCCAAAATTGGCTCGCCCCCGCTCGACTTCACTGAATACATCCTTGATACTATTGACCGGAACATATTGGGCGGACGACCCGAATTTCTGCATGCAGGCCATATGCGTAAACGTCGCTCTGGGACCAAGATAGGCCACCTTCTGAGGGCCCTCGAGAGAGAGGGAAGCGGACATGATTTCTCGATAGACTGGCCGAATCGCCTCGGATGGAAATGGCCCGGAGTTCTGTTGTATGAGGCGCTCGATTATAGCCGCCTCCCGCGCCGGGGTATGGAGATTGGCATCCGCATCCTGCTTTTTCTTGAGTTTGCCGATCTCGACGACGCTGTTGGACCGTTCATTCAGCAAGCGCAAAATCTCGTCATCAATGCGATCGATCTTTTTCCGGTACTCGGAAAAGTCTCCGGACATAGCTAACCCTCTCTTCCCACCCCAGGAAGGCGGTCACCCGTCCATCGGCTGGAATGGCACAAGCTAAGTTGGAAATGATACAGGAACCATTCCTGGCAATGCAAGGAGACCCTCGACGTTTCACGAGCTTGCGTGACGATCCCCGTCCGTTCAAGTCTGCTATCAGAAGGACTTGACAGGGGCCAGACGCATCACGAGAAGAGGAGGGAGGTCGGCCTCTTGAAATGATCGAAGGCCAGCTTCGTGGCTTGGCGGCCACGGCTGGTTCGTTCGAGGAAGCCGGCCTGAATCAGATAGGGCTCATGGACATCTTCGAGGGTGCCCTTGTCTTCCTGGACTGCGGCCGCCAGGGATTCCACCCCGACTGGTCCTCCAGCAAACTTGTCGATGATGGTCAGAAGAATCTGACGATCCATCTCATCAAACCCCGCCGTATCGACACCCAGCCATGCGAGCGCGTCCTGGGCTACAGTCTGGGTAACTCGTCCCGCCGCCTTGACCTGGGCATAGTCGCGCACCCGTTTGATAAGCCGGTTGACGATGCGAGGGGTTCCTCGAGCACGACCGGCAATTTCCTGCGCTCCCTCGGAATCGATCGGGATCCCGAGCACCCCCGCCGAGCGTGTCACGATGGTCTGCAGCTCCGCTGGCGAGTAGAACTCCAGGCGGTAGACGAGGCCAAATCGGTCCCGGAGTGGAGAGGTCAGAGCGCCGGCCCTGGTTGTGGCCCCCACTAGCGTAAACCGGGGGAGATCCAATTTCACCGTTCTGGCTGCAGGCCCCTGGCCGATCACGAGATCGAGCTGATAATCCTCCATCGCTGGATAGAGCGCCTCTTCGACAGAGGCAGGGAGTCGGTGAATCTCGTCGATGAACAGGACATCGTGCTCTTGGAGGTTCGTCAGGATGGCGGCCAAATCGCCAGCATGGGCCAACACGAGACCGGAGGTCGAGCGGAGCGCAGCCCCCATCTCACGAGCAATGATGTGGGCAATGGTGGTCTTCCCCAACCCAGGGGGACCATAAAAGATCGTGTGATCGAGCGCTTCGTTCCGCTGCTTCGCCGCCTCGATACAGATCCGCAGGGATTCTTTCATCCGCTCCTGGCCAACGTACTCCTCCAATGTCTGCGGACGCAGCACCATCTCGATACTTCGCTCTTCGTCCGTGATCTGCGTGCTGACAACTCGCTCGGCCATCGTGAAAGGGCCTCTCTCGCTGTGGCCTTATTTCTTCTCTGGCGTTGGGAGGTACTTGGGTGGAGGTGGCAAGGCGCCCTGCCCGGGCGTTGCTGTACTACCGCAGTCCGGTGGGCAGGTCTTACCGCCTTGGGTCGGATCCGGAAGGTTCAGATCCATTTTCTCTAACTGACATTGCGTGACCCGCCCCCCATCCTGACTTCCGCAGCGAGCCGGCACAGACGAGTTGCCGATTTCACGATAGCCCTCGGGACAGGACCCGCAGACGGACAGCAGATTAGCCCCCAGTGGGGCACACTCTACGAGTGTGGGATCGCCGTCCTTGCAAATTTCTTTGGACTCGGTCACGCCCGTGGTCGCATAGCCTTCAGGACATTTACCGCAGGTCTTGCGCATGCTTTTGGGCTCGCTCGACTCTTCGGCTTGCACGGGCATGGCCCCTAGCCCCAATAGGAGCACCACAAGTCCGATGGACAATTGAGTCTGGACTATTTGTTGAATCAATTTCGTCATCATCCTTACCCCCTTGCAAGTTCTTTCAGGGATTCACGAATCATGTCTTTGAGCACGATGGACTCAGCATTGGATTTCCTCACCTGTTTCAGCGCTTCTTTGACATCTTGTGGACGATAGCCCAAATTCACGAGCGCCGACAGCGCGTCGTCGAAAGTTGCATCTTCCCCCTGCCTGGGTGACTCACTTACAGACGCGAAGCCAAGATACAGTTTTTCGACTTTGTCCTTGAGCTCCAACACGAGACGGCTGGCCGACTTATGTCCGATCCCTGGAACCGTCGTCAGCTTTTCGACATCTCCCGACTGAATCGCTGAGACCAGGTCGGACACCGGAAGGGCCGACAAGACACTGAGAGCCAGTTTGGGCCCGACCCCGGACACGCTGGTCAGCAGCACGAATGCATCTTTTTCCTGCGACGTCAGAAAACCGAAGAGCTGAATCGCGTCTTCGCGAACATGGGTGTGAACGCTCAGCGAGGTACTTTCGCTGAGATTGGGCAACCCATAGTAGGTGCTGAGAGGAATAAAAACTTCGTATCCGACCCCGTGCACGTCGAGGACCAGATAGGTCGGCGCCTTGAAGGCCAATCGGCCTGTCAGTGAGGCGATCATACTCTATGAGGCAACAAGGAATGGTGAGTGCGGAACGTTGAGCGAAAGAGAAAGATATTGAGTTCTCCGTTCATCGTTCGGCATTCCGCGCTGTTGTTCATCCAGCGGCAGCCACTTTCTCCATCACCTCGTCGGAAATATCAAAATTCGCGTGAATTTTCTGCACGTCGTCATGCTCGTCCAAGACTTCCATCAACTTGAGCATTTGTTCGGCTGCCTTTTCCTCTAGCCTGATCGTGTTCTGCGGAACAGAGGTGACCTCCGCAAGCACGGTGTCGATCTTTGCATCGGCGAGGGCCTTCTTCACTGCCTCAAAGTGGTGCGGATCCGTGATGACCTCAAAACTTTTCTCGCCCACCTTCACATCCTCCGCTCCTGCATCGAGCGCGAGGGACAGCAGCGTATCTTCATCGACAGTGCGCTTCTCAATCGTGAGCAGTCCCTTCTTGTGAAACTGCCAGGAGACAGCGCCGGCTTCCGCCATGTTGCCGTGATTCTTCGTGAGGAGATTGCGCAGCTCGGCGACGGTGCGATTGCGGTTATCGCTCGTGATTTCCATCAATAGGCCGGTCCCGCCAGGCCCGTACGCTTCCAAACTGAACTCCTCATAGACCAAACCGGGCAATTCTCCCGTGCCGCGCTGAATGGCTTTTTTCAGCGTGTCGCCAGGCATGTTGGCCTCTTTTGCCTTCAAGATGGCCAGCCGGAGCCGCGGATTACCATCCGGGTCGGCGCCTGAGCGAGCCGCAATCGCCACCTCGCGGATAATTCTGGTGAAGATCTTCCCACGCTTGGCGTCCTGCGCCCCTTTGTGCCGTTTAACCGTCGCCCAATGGCTATGTCCACCCATGCTCACTCCATGCTGCCGGACTCAGGAAAGCCGACGGCGCAATAACACCATATCACTCGCTGAGTTCGCGTACTCGTAGCACAGGGTTTGGAAAGGTGTCAATTATGCCGGAGGGTGTACCGCAACAGGATCAATTACTCGGAATACATCAGCAACTGGATCCCGATGAGCCCAATCAGGCCAGTCCAGAGCCACTCCCATGCGGGAGACCGCATGTCCGAGGAGGGGACTGGGCATAGAGCGGAGTCGCGCTGACGAACATCGCCGTACAGAAAATAGCCAGGACGATCGACGCCCACACACTTGCTGCCTGAAGTTCTGCCCACGATGGAAGTGGTCGCTGTAATTGAAAGGCCCATCCAGAAAACTGGATGGGCCTTTGTTGGCACGCTCGCACGGGTCCAATCCTTACATGAACTTCATAAACTTATCTTTCGCGTCATCCATCACTTGAGCCGTAATGGTCGCCATCCCGCGCTCCTTCGCCACCCGCTCAACCTCTTTGCGGGCCATGGGACGGATGAAGTCGGGAATATTCTCAAGCCGCTTCTCAGCCTCAGGCGTCCAGGTCATCCCGTTGCTCGATTCGCTCTTGGAATCGTCCATCACTTGCAACGTGATCGTCTGATACCCCTGTTTGCGAGCAAAGGCCTCCACACTGCTCTGCACCATCGGCTTCACAAATGAGGGGAGGCGATCGAGTTTCTCCTTCGCATCGGCCGACCAGGCAAACTCTGTAGTCGCCGCTCCAGTATTGCCGGGCCCACCGCCCGAGGTGAGTCCCATTTCAGCCACCATCGCAGAGAAGGGGCAGCCGCTGCTGGACTTCTCTCCGGGCGTGGCGGTTGTTACGGCCGTGACCGAAGCCGCCGGTTGGCCACCTTGAACTTTCTCGTTCACATATGTCGTCATTTGACCAGGACCTGCGATTGCTTGGTCTTTCAGCGTACCCCGCGTCATCTCAAAAGGCTCGGCCGCAATGGTACGCCCACCCAGCTTCACCCCGAGAGAACTGACCATCTGGGTTTCGCCTGGATTCGTCACCATAGAGAACTTGGCATTGCAAGATGGGCAACCGAAGAACACGCCGAGCGTGCCCTCCCCAGGCTTCTCTACCTTCTCAAAGTTCATGTAGGTTTCACAGTTGAGGCACACGAATTTCATGGCGTCTCCTCTTAGGTGCGTAACATCACAATTTGTCGGCGAGCACCTTCTTGTAATCGAGCAGCGTCTTGATGCGCCCGGCAATTTCCTGATAGCGTTGAATCGTCGGATACGTTTCGTCGAGCAACGGCTCTCCCTTGTCGAAGGTGCGCGCGAGTTTCCGGTCGAAGGGAACCCGTCCGAGCAGCGGCAGGTCCAGCATCTCGCACAGGGCCTCGGTGTTGCCTTCGAACAACTCGTTCACTTCTCCACAGGAGGGACAGCGATACTCGCTCATATTCTCAACCATGCCCAGGACCTTGATACCCATGTCGCGGGCATAGGTGACCGACTTCTGCACCACGTCCGATGCCACTTCTGATGGCGTCGTGACAACGATCGCTCCCGCCAGGTCTGGAATAAACCCGGCAATGACCGGCGGTTTATCCGCCGCGGCCCCGGGAGGCAGATCGACCAGGAGATAATCGAGTTCACCCCAGACGACATCGGCCAAGAATTCTCGGATGACATTCATTTCCATCAGCCCCAACCAGACCGGACTGACATCCATCGGCCCCTTCCAGCGAACCGGCGACGCATCCTCCAGGAAGAAATCCATCGACGCGACTTTCACCCCGAGCGGCCCGACTGGAGGAATCGCTCCCTCAGGCCCCATGGTCAACGACTGGCCGTGCAAGCCCAACATGCGCGGCACACAGGGTCCGTTCAGATCCACGTCTAAGAGTCCGACCTTCGCTCCCTGCCGCGCAAACGCCAACGCCAAGTTGACCGTGGTCATGCTCTTGCCCACGCCGCCTTTTCCACTCATGACCACCAGCTTGTGCTTAATGCCGGCCATGCGCACGTGAACCTGTTTGGTATTTTCTGAAATCTGCGCGAGAACTTTGGCGTCGTCTGAGTACTTCAATTTGCCAAGAATGGCCCTCAGATCTTTCTCGACCGCCATGATGATATCCCTCGTTAACTGTGCGAATACAGAAGGATATGACGGTATCACAGGGGTTTCTGGAGAGTCAAACGAGAGGGAGCCGATTGCGAATCAGATGGAATGCGACGCAGGATGCTCAAAAAGGCCAGACTTCTCAACCCACCCAACCCTGG
>CAZPWD010000018.1:0-22412 GCA_964590025.1 uncultured Nitrospira sp. | reverse complement strand
TGAGGACGCTATGCCAATAGATGAGATTACCCAAAAGGTCAGCGATCGCTATGCTCGGGCTGCATCAACGGGCGAGCAGATGTGTTGCCCGACCAGCTATGACATGGCCGATCTCAAATCCTTCATCCCGGAAGAAGTCCTCAAGATTTCGTATGGTTGCGGGGCGCCAGCCGGGCTAAAGACCGTCTCCCACGGGGAAACCGTGCTGGATATCGGTTCAGGTGGCGGCATCGATTGTTTCGAAGCCTCCCGGCTCGTCGGCCCGACAGGTCACGTCATTGGGATCGACATGACTGACGCGATGCTGGCCATCGCCCGAAAGAATGCGCCCATCGTCGCAGCCAATCTTGGCTATCCTACTTCCAATGTCGAGTTTCGCAAAGGGATGGCGGATGCGATACCGGTGATCGACGGCGCCGTCGATCTGATCATCTCCAATTGTGTGATTAACCTGGCACCGGATAAACGGAGGGTCTTCAGGGAAATGTTTCGCGTCGCTAAACCGGGTGGACGATTTACGATCTCCGACATCGTGGCCGATCTGCCCGTTCCGCAGTATTTGGTGCAGGACGCTGAAAAGTGGGGCGACTGCCTCTCCGGGGCACTGACGCTCACCGACTATATTGCGGGGATGGTGGGCGCTGGCTTCCTGGGCATTCATCTGCTCAAGTCCTCGCCCTGGCAGGTGATCGACGGCATTCACTTCTTCTCCGTCACCTTGACGGGGTATAAACTTCCCGCCGGCGCGCCTGTGTCGAATGTTCGTTATGCCACGCTCCGCGGGCCGTTCAGCCGAGTAATCGATGAACTGGGCACGACCTATCTCCGAGGCATTCCCCAGCCAATCACGCCGGATGCTGTGTGCCTCTTGAGCCAGGCTCCGTTGGCTTCTCACTTTGTCCTGTCCTCCGGCCCGCTATGGTTGGATCGAGCCGATGACCGATGGATCGCGGTCTATCCTGCAGACGCTCCCTGCCTCTGGCAAGGGCATTTCGCCATGCTCGCCGGACCCTTCGTCGAAGCCGCCGATGACGATCACCATGTGTATCGCCGAGGCGAACCGGTGGAGATCTGTTCCAAGACGCTACACGTATTAGAGGCCGACGGCTACGCCCCTCATTTCACAATCATCAACCGTGCGGGCCAGAGCGTCAGCGGTGACGCCGTCACCTGCTCCCCCAATGGAGGCTGTTGCTGATGTTCGGTGACGATGAGTCACGCAGGCGATCTCGGTGATTGGTTCCGAAACGGGCCTCGGCATTGTGCAGCCCCACGGCTGTATAGCCTTGGTCCCTCTGGTTTCTTCGGCGAAATCCGCCGAAGCATGTCCTCCTTCGCCAAGGCTTCGGAGGACACCCGCTGCGCATTCCTCCACGGCTTCACAACCGTGGCTTCCTGCGTAGGCGGGTGAAAAAGAATCCTATGACGCTGACCCTGCTGGGACAAGAGAACCTCTTCGCCTCCCCAACGGAGCAATTGAAGCTGCTCGGGAGAACAACGAGCTGCCCCCCCTTCGAGACGCAACTCGATCGCATCGGCCTGCTCCCGCTTCGCGCCACCGGGATCACAGTCTTTCAGATCAATGTCGGCAAGCTCTGCAATCAGACATGCAGACATTGTCACGTCGATGCGGGACCTGATCGCACCGAACGCATGTCCCGCGAAACGGCGGAGCAGTGCATCCGGGCTCTCGCTAAAACCGATATTCCGACGGTCGACATCACGGGCGGAGCGCCGGAACTCAACCCCAACTTTCGCTGGCTGGTTGAACAGAGCCGGGCACTGGATCGCCACGTGATGGATCGGTGTAACTTGTCTGTGTCACTCCTCCCGTCCCAGGCGGACTTGGGAGAGTTCCTCGCCTGGCATCGTGTGGAAATCGTCGCATCGCTGCCCTATTACCGCGCTAGCCAGACCGATGCGCAGCGAGGCGAGGGCGTTTTTGAGAAATCGATCCAAGCGCTTCGCCTCCTCAATCGACTCGGCTACGGCCAGCCTGGCAGCGGGTTGTCGTTGAATCTCGTCTGCAATCCGGTAGGAGCCTTTCTCCCGCCCAAGCAAGAGGCGATCGAAGCGCAGTTTCGAAAAGAACTCCGGGCCCGTCATGGCATCGAGTTCAACCACCTCTATACGATCACCAACATGCCGATCAGTCGATTTCTTGAGTTTCTCCTGGAGAGCGGCAACTACGAGCAGTATATGGAGCGATTGGCCAACGCCTTCAACCCCACTGCCGCGGCCGGCGTCATGTGCCGCTACACAATCTCAGTGAGTTGGGATGGCACCCTCTACGACTGCGACTTCAACCAGATGCTCGATCTGCCGCTGGACCATCGTGTGCCCGCCCATGTCCGCGACTTTGATCCGGTTCAACTCAATCAGCGCCAGATCACGACGCGCAACCATTGCTATGGCTGTACGGCAGGTGCCGGTTCGTCTTGTGGCGGATCCGTCACCTCCTAACAGGATGCGGAAAAACTGATGTGGCATGCCAGACGTCGATGATTCGCAGGTGTGGGAGAAGCCCAGTCTGTCTGGTTATCTGGTTTGTTTGGTCTGTCTCGTGAATTTGGTTGAACCAGACTATGACGAATAGACCAGAGAAACCAGATGAACCAGACAGACCGAACAGACCAAATGAACAAGTCAGGCTGGCGGACTTTTTAGCATCCTGTTAGATGAAAAGAGAGACGTGACTGCCCGGTCTGAAGAGCATCGGTCAATTCACACACGCAACGCTCGCCCTCCTTGAGTCGATCGAGAATATCCAGCCGCGTCTCATCTGCAAACGCGTGGTACAGTTCAGCTGTTTTGGCTCGATTTTCCCCGACAGCGTAGGCATCCCTTCTTGCACATCAAGAATGCATGATGGACCGACGGGAGATTATCCTGATTGCGTAAGCTTCAGACAGTCTGCTAAGGTGACGCGATAGAGATCCTCCGCAATTATCTTCGGACGAATACCTTACATGGTCTGGGACCCCAAAGATCCTTGGAGCAAGAAGAGCGACCCGCTTGAGGATGCCCTCAAGCAGGCCCAATCACAATTCAAGAATGTGATGCCCTCATTCAAGAATCTGATGCCCTCAAGCGGTTTTAGAAACATCGCCTTGGCAGGGCTTCTCGTTTTTCTTGCCTGGCAGAGCGCCTTTATCGTCGGCCCGGATGAGGAGGGCGTCGTCAAGCGATTCGGCGCCCCTGTCCGAACCGTGGGACCAGGCCCCCACGGGAAAATCCCCTTCGTCGAAACCGTCCTGCAGCCGAAAGTCCAAAAACTCCACCGTATCGAGGTAGGCTTCCGCACAGATCGGCAAGGCCGCCAGCAAATGCTGTCGCAAGAAGCCCTGATGCTCACCGGCGACATGAACATCCTGGCCATCGAATTCATCGTGCAATACAAGATTAAGGAGTCTGCGAACTATCTCTTTAACGTCGCAGAAATCCATGAGACGATCGGCAAAGCTGCCGAGGCCGCAATGCGGGAAGTGGTCGGCAAGGGCAAGATCGACGAGGCGTTGACGACCGGCAAAGCCCAGATCCAGCAAGATACCCAGATACTCCTGCAATCCCTTCTCGACCAGTATCAGGGCGGCGTCCAGGTCGCGGCCATCCAACTCCAGGACGTCAGTCCTCCCGAGGCCGTGGCGGCTGCGTTCAAGGATGTGACGAATGCGAAGGAAGATCGAGAGAAACTGATCAACCAGTCTCAGAGCTATCGCAACGACATTCTCCCCAAAGCCCAAGGCGAAGCCGCTCAGGTGGTGAATCAGGCCAAGGGTAACGCCCAGGCGCGACTGAATCGCGCCCAAGGTGAAGCCAACCGTTTTCTGGCGACCCTGAAAGAATACAATCAGGCCAAAGACATCATCAGCAAGCGGATTTATATCGAAACAATGGAAGAAATCCTGCCGAATATAGAGAAAATCATCATTGATGGCAAGACCGGCGATCGTGTGCTTCCTTACCTTCCGCTCGAGCGCCTCAAGCCCAGGACCGGCACCGCCGCTGAGGACCAGAAACCATGACGAAGCAGGGGTTCATCATTGCATTTGTGGTAGTCGTCATTGGCTTGTTTCTCCTGGGGGCCTCACCGCTCTTCACCGTGGACATCACCCAGAATGCGATCGTGGTCCAACTCGGGAAGCCTGTTCGCAATCTCACGGAGCCGGGGCTCTATGTGAAAATGCCGTTCATTCAAGAGGTCACCTACTTCGATAAGCGCCTGCTGGACTACGACTCAGAGGCGCAAGATGTGATCACACAGGACAAGAAGACCCTCCTTCTTGACAACTACGCCAAATGGCGGATTGTCGACCCACTCAAGGTCTATCAGAACTTTCAAACCCAACGGGGAGCGCTGCAACGGCTCAACGACATTATCTATTCTGAACTCCGGGTCGAACTCGGGCGCCATGACCTTCTGGAGATCGTCGCGGATCACCGCGCCGATCTCATGAAAATCGTGACCCAGCGGTCGCATGAAAAAGCGTCCGCGTATGGGATCGAAATTCAGGATGTGAGGATCAAGCGTGCTGACCTCCCTGAGCAGAATGAGAAGGCCGTGTTCGCACGGATGCAAGCTGAGCGGGAACGGCAGGCGAAGCAATACCGTGCCGAAGGCGCTGAGGAAGCACAAAAAATCCGCTCAGAGGCGGAAAAGGATCGCGAGATTATTCTGGCTCAGGCGTACAAGGAATCGGAAGAACTTCGTGGCGCGGGGGATGCGAAGGCCTTTAAGGTCTATGCTGACGCCTACCGGCAGGACCCTCATTTTTTTGAATTTACTCGCTCGATGGAAGCCTACAAGAAAACCTTTAAAGATAAGTCCACCCTGGTGATGAGTCCAGACTCAGAATTCTTCCGCTATCTTAAACAGCGCTAGCCCTCAGGATAGCCCCACAATCTCGCCCGTGCCTGGATCGATTCCAATACGTTCCCCTGCTGGCTTCTTAGGCAACCCCGGCATGAGTTGAATGCCTGAACAGACCGCCGTGAGAAACCCAGCCCCTGCGAGCATTCGCACCTCCTTGATCGGCAGCGTAAACCCGGATGGGCGCCCTTTCAACGCTGGATCGTGCGAGAGCGATAACGGCGTCTTGGCCACGCAGATGGGCAGCCGATCAAGTCCGACCTGCTGCGCCACCTCGATGTGTCGTTCGGCTTCTGCGTCGAACGAGACGGCCGAGGCCCCATACATTTGCGTGGCAATGGTCTGGATTTTCTTCTTGATCGGCCAGGCGACGTCATATAAATGCCTGAACGTCGACGTTTCCGCTGTAGCTCTGACCACCGCCTTCGCTAACTCTTCAGCCCCTTTGCCGCCATCGGCCCAATGGGTTGAGACCGCGGCGTCCACCGCCCCAACCTCTCGGGACCGCTCTCGAACCCATTCCAGCTCAGCTACTGGATCATCGATGAACGCGTTGACCGCCACCACCACGGGCACCCCATGGGCTTTCACATTAGCCATGTGCTGCTCCAAGTTCGCAAAGCCTTTTACCAATGCCTCCTGATTAGGCCCGGCAAGCCCTGCCGGAAGGGGGGCTCCAACCTTGACCGCTCCTCCCCCACCGTGAAGTTTGAGTGCGCGAAGCGTAGCTACCACCACGGCCACTGCGGGCTTGAATCCTGAGAGGCGGCACTTGATGTTGAAAAATTTCTCCGCTCCGAGATCACTCCCGAATCCAGACTCCGTGACGACATAGTCTGCACAACGCAATGCGATGGCATCGGAAAGAATCGAACAATTCCCGTGGGCGATATTACCGAACGGACCCGTATGCACGAACGCCGCGGTTCCCTCCAGCGTCTGAACCAGGTTCGGCAACAACGCTTCTCTAAGCAAGACTGCCATGGACCCGGCACATCCAAACTCTTCTGCCCGCACTGGCTTACCACCCGTCGTTGACCCAACGATGATCTGCCCGAGCCTGTGTCGCAGGTCTGCTTGACTCGATGCCAAAGCGAGCACCGCCATGACTTCGGAAGCTTCCGTGATCACAAACTGGCCCGTGCGACCTGCAGTCCCCTCTCCCAGCGAGATCTGCCGTAACGCTCGATCGCTGACTCCCAATGTCCGCGGCCAGGTGATCCGATTCGGATCTACCTGTAGCGCATTCCCATGAAACAGGTGATTATCAACAAATGCTGACAAGAGATTGTGACTGGCGGATACAGCGTGGGCGTCGCCGGTCAAGTGGAGGTTGATATCTTCCATCGGAAGGACTTGCGCCCTTCCTCCTCCTGTTCCTCCCCCTTTGATCCCAAATACCGGCCCCAGCGAAGGCTGCCGAAGCGTGACGGCCGTTCGATGGCCGAGGCGGGAAAGGCCCATGGCAAGCCCGATGGAAGTTGTCGTCTTGCCTTCCCCGAGTGGTGTCGGATTGATGGCGGTCACGAGTACATACCTGCCGAGTGGTGCAGCATGAAGTCGCTCAAGTACGTCAAGCGAAACCTTCGCCTTCAGCTTTCCGTACGGAAGTAGCTCGCTGGCCTGGATGCCAAGCTGCTCAGCGACATCCTGAATTGGATGCGCCTTCACTGCTCGGTTGATCTCAATATCTGTCATAGGTTGAGTAACGGCATGATCTCTACAACCGTAACGGCGCGGCAGTATAGCATAGGAGTTGAGTCGATTCGGTGGGCGTTGTTGGATAAGAGGGGGGAGTTCAGTGCAGCCTCGCCATGAACCGAGTCGGTTGATGACGAGCCGGTGAGTGAAGCGGGAAGTCTACGAGCTATTCGAGGATGTACTTTACCGGGTCTAACGCCTGGCCGTTAACCTTGACCATGTAGTGCAAGTGGGGCCCCGTGGCTAGTCCGCTGCTGCCGACTAAGCCAACGACTTCTCCACGCTTCACGCGCTGCCCCTCTTTGACTAATGCCTTGGCCAGGTGGCCATAGAGAGTTTCAATACCGAATCCATGGTCGACTTTCACGAGAATGCCCAGCTTAGGGTCGAAGCCGACTGTTGTGACTCGTCCTTGAGCCGGAGCCTGAACTGGCGCATTGGCAGCAGCTCCAATATCCAACCCGTCATGCCAAGCGGGCTTTTCTGTAAATGGGGAAACCCTTGGCCCGAACCCAGAGGTCACCCACCCCTTCACCGGCCAAATGGATGGGGTTGCTGCCCATCGAGATGATTTCTTTTCGGCAGCCAGGGACAACTCTTGAAGCGATTGTTCCTGGATCGTAGCTTCTTTCGACAGCCAGTCTATACCATCCTTGATTGAGGCGATCATCTCCTGCTCGGTAAGATCGCTCGAACCGGCAGATGGGCCCGTTTGGCCAGCCAGTGCACTCTGACTGGATTCCACTGAACTGAAGTGCTGAGCCCCAGCGTCACTTTTAGGGATCTTCTCAGAGGCAGTAGGAAGAGTCTGGCCATCAGGAAGGGGAGCATCCTCACCACCTCGACCATTAGCCACATCCCCTGTTTTCGGGGTCTCGATTCCCAACATGACGCGAAGCCGCTGATTGACCTCCTTCATGCTCGTTAAACGCTTCTTCAAATCGTCGACGGCGCTAGAAAAGGCTCCTGTCTGTTCCCGTGCACTCATGGCTTCTGCACGGAACGCTGAGAGTTCCCAGACTTCGCCGGTTCTAATCACGTAGTGTGAGATGACAAGAATGTCGACTAGGACGAAAATAGCTCCGACAATCAATAGTTTACTGACAAATTTGCGAGGAAAACTAAACCGCAGTGGCTTGGCTGTTGAGCCACGAAAAATCACGACGGTATAGGCATCGCTGTCTTCTGCGCCATTCATTTGTCCCATGATCTTCACCCCCTGCTGAATGGGCTCTTCCGCTTCCTACGATTATTCTTAGCGAGTGTACCGATCCAGGTCGCTTCAGTCAACCCCTCACTTTGGTGATGAAAAAACCTCCTTCATCTACAATTAGCTGTGGGTCTCACTACGCACCCACCCAATATATCGATCAAGGCCTTCCTTAACTGGCAATGCGATGATTTCAGGAGTCTCATATGTATGCATCGCTTTGATCGCTTTCTCGAGTGCACGATACCGAAGTCTGGTGGATTTCAATATGATGAGAACTTCTTGTGCTTTGATAACTTTTCCCTTCCAACGATATATCGATTGAATCCCTGGGATGATATTCGCACAGGCAGCCAGCTTCGCATCCACCATTCCTTTGCCAATCCTTCTCGCTTCTTCCTGATTTACCGCCATAACCAAGATAACAAGGACCTGCCCTACTTGTTTCTTCATTAGGGGCGCGACCATTGTAAGACAACCTTTCCGCCCTGCAATGGCTTCTGCCACTCTCTATTGATAGAAAGATAAAGCAATTTCTAGGCCTGTTACGTATGCATACGTAGGCAAGCAAATTATTATCACAATTTATCAATATCTTATGATATTATTCTTGTCAATCTACTCCTTGCCAGTTCTATTTCATGCCTAAATTGCGTTGCTACAAAACCACATGAAGACAGGATGTTGACAAAAATGTACAAATATTGCCCTTTCTTCTCTCAAGAAAGAACAGGATGCGACCTCGTCAGTTGACTACTCTCTTTCTCGGAAAAGGCCAGACCGAGGGGTCTCAGGCTCATTGACAAGCTTTTCACCCCTCACATAGTATGATGCCCTCAAGCAAGGAGGTCACTCAATGGGCTTTGCCATTTCCCCGAAAGAACTGAAATCAAGCCTTGATAAAGGCGACAAATTAGTACTGCTTGATGTGAGGGAGGAATGGGAATATTCCCTTGCGAAACTGAATGGCTCAATCCTAATTCCACTCGGAACACTCCCTCAATCGCTCGCTCGGTTGAACCGCGACTCGGAGATCATTGCCATCTGCCACCATGGCATGAGAAGCGCCGATGCGACGAATTTCCTGCTTCAGCAAGGATTCCAGAATGTGAAGAATTTGGTTGGGGGAATCGACGCATGGTCGACCCAGGTGGATGGAACCGTCCCTCGATATTAACTCAGCCCCACCAATGCCCGTGGCACACATGCGCTACCCTCTCTGCCTGAACGGCACGGTCGATTCTAGTTCATGCGCTCGCGGAAAAAGTCGACGGTGCGCTTGAGCCCTTCACTGAGTTCAATTTTCGGCTCCCAGGACAATTCTTGACGGAGCTTGCCCGAATCAATCACGCTCCGTGCCTGTTCGCCACTTTTGGCCGGCCCATGAACTTCCTTGCATGTCGAATTCGTGTGGGTGATTAAAATCCTGAGCAAATCGTTGATTGAGGTTTCTTCCCCCGTTCCAACATTGTACGTCCCTTGCGTTTCCTGACCCATCACCGCAAGGTTTGCTTCAACGACATCTTCGACATAGACAAAGTCTCGTGTTTGCCGTCCATTCCCATTGACGATCGCTTGCTCGTTATTCAGCAGCTTCTGAATAAAGATCGCGACCACGCCGGCCTCTCCATCAGGATCCTGACGTGGACCATAGACATTGGCATAGCGCAGGTTCACCATTTGAAGCCCGCTCACTCGTTGATAGTAGGATAGATACTGCTCCCCGCACAGCTTGCTGATGCCGTAAGGCGACAGAGGCCGCGTGACATGGGACTCGGGGGCAGGATAGATCTCCTGCTCGCCGTAGATGGCCCCACCGGAAGAAGAGAATACCACTTTCCGCACACCATGCTTGACCGCTTGCTGCAGCACGTTCAGCATCCCAAGGACATTCACCTGGGCATCGAAGATTGGATCTTCCACAGATTTGCGGACATCCATCTGTGCAGCAAGATGCATGACAATATTGGGCCGTTCGTTGCGAAACACCCGTTCAAGTCGCCAACTCTGAATATCTAGCTTGCAGAAACGAGCGGCGCGATTGAGGTTTCGCCGCTTCCCCGTGGACAGATTGTCCACAACAACAACCTCATGCCCTTCCTGGACAAGACGATCGACCAAATGCGACCCGATAAAACCGGCACCTCCGGTCACCAGTACCTTCATGCATGCCCCCATCGCCTATGAATCCGTGCCATCATCTGTCCACCGCCTACCCGATCAGGTTGTGATCTCGCGTGCAAAACCAACAAGAATCTCCCGATTCCCTTTTCGCCCTATCACGGGAGAATCGAGCACACCTTTCAGCTGAAGCCCCAAATGAGCGGCACAGGCAATGACCTTCTCAGTCACCGCCTCGCGCTGCGCATCATCTCGCACGATCCCCCCTCGCCCCACCTGACCCTTACCGACTTCAAACTGTGGCTTCACTAACACCACGACCACTGCGGAGCGATTAAGTAGGTGGACAACCGCGGGCAATACCAGCGTCAAAGAAATAAAAGAAACATCGATCACCGCCAGGTCGATCGGCTCAGGAACCGCCGCACGGTCAACATACCGAATGTTCGTCCGTTCGAGCAAGACAACACGCGAATCTTGACGGAGCCTCCACTCAAACTGTCCATACCCCACGTCGATGGCATAGATGCGGGTGGCTCCTCGCTGCAACAAACAGTCGGTGAACCCACCGGTCGAACACCCCACGTCCAAACCGATTGTCCCTCTCGGGTCAATATGAAAGGCATCAAGCGCCGCAGCCAATTTGTCACCTGATCGACTGACGAACAACGCAGGCTGCACGATCTCGATCCGTGCATCCAGCGGCACCAACTTCGCAGGCTTATCCACCATGGTTCCATCAACCAATACTCCACCCGCCAAGACCATTCTGGCCGCGGCCTCCCGACTCGGCACCAAGCCCTGAACCATAAGCACACGGTCTAACCGTTCTCTGTGAACACGAGCGAGGGAGGCCATATCGACTAGGAAAACCACTCATCGTGGCATGGACGGAAATAGAAGCCGGTACTAGGGAGCCTAGGAGGACGGTTCATCGGCTGCGTCGTCGGGAGAGTAGGCGTGGATTCGTTTCTTACCGTTCTTATCTTGCACGAGCACTTCTACTTTATGCTCGGCTTCTTCTAAAATCTTGAGACAATTCTTTGAGAGGCGGATGCCCTCCTCAAAGATCCTAAGCGATTCGTCTAGAGGAAGATCGCTTTTTTCCAGTTCGCCAACAATGGCTTCCAACCGCGCCATCGCCTGTTCAAATTTCACCGCTGCCACAACTCGCCTCGTTATGTATGTGGATGGAGGCCCATTATACTCGACCGCACAACGATTTCAAACTGAGGAATCATCAAACACCTGCGTGACAGTGCAACTCAATCGCCCGCTTGCCAATTGAGCCTCCAGTTCCTGTCCTACCCCCACGTCGTTCGCTCGATGGAGAATTTGACCAGCCGGGACCGTTTGAAGAATACTGTAGCCACGTCCAAGAATCGCCAAGGGACTCAGGGTATTGAGCTGCGCCAGCTTCGCGTGGATCCGGTAACGATGTTGCGCCAACATCACCCCCATCTGCCCTTCAAGGCGCTTCGAGAATTGCGGGACTATCGCCAGACCTTGCTTGATCGCGAGAATAGGATTGAGACCGGATAGATCGCTCTGCACCCCGTGAACCCGTTCACGCCAGGCCGTGAGCAGTTGTTGGACCATCTCGCGCAATCGATCCACCATATCATCTGTCCGTTGCGCCGCTTCCTGGAGGCGGAAGCGTACATCCGTCACACCTCGAATGCCGGCATCGAGCCGCTGCCGCTCGAAGGCACAATGCCGGAGCATCACCTGTCCCAGACGGACCTTCAGCTCCCGCAATCGTTCCACGGTCTCAGCCAACACCGGAACCACAGCCTCCGCTGCCGCCGACGGCGTCGGCGCTCGGAGATCGGCAACGAAATCGGCAAGCGTCACATCGATTTCATGTCCGACAGCCGACACCACTGGGACATGGGAACCCGCAATGGCGCGCACCACGATCTCCTCGTTGAAACTCCAGAGGTCTTCCAATGATCCTCCGCCTCGCCCGACAATGATGACATCCACAGAACCCAGCTTGTTCAAGGCAATCAGCGCCTCAGCAATTTGACGCCCGGCATTCTCCCCCTGGACCTGAACCGGGGCAATAAGAATATGGAGCGTCGGCCAGCGTCGCCGAAGAACAGCCAGGATATCCCGAATGGCTGCGCCGGTCAGCGATGTGACGACACCCACGGTCCGAGGAAATGCCGGGATCGACTTCTTTCTGTCCTGATCGAACAGCCCCTCCGTCGCCAATCGTTCTTTTAATTGCTCAAATGCCAGTTGCAGCGCGCCGATTCCCTTCGGCTCCACCGTGTCGAGCACGATCTGATATTCTCCGCGTGGTTCGTAGACCGTGAGCCGCCCCCGCACGATAACGTGTAGTCCTTCTTGCAAGGCAAAGCGCAACCGCACCGCGGTGGATCGGAACAGCACCGCGCGAATTTGGCTCGCCTTGTCCTTGAGTGTGCAATAGACGTGTCCCGATCCGGGAGCACGGAGATTGGAGAGCTCACCTTCCAACCAGATGTCGGAGAATTGTGCTTCGATTGAGGTGCGAAGCAGCCCCGTCAACTCCGAAACCGTTAAAATTCGATTCGGAGGAGCAACCTGAGAGAGGGAAGAAGGGGAACCGAGAGGACTCGTGGTGGGTCTCCTTTAATCGATGATGCGAATTCGTTCGATCGACAGCGCCTTCCCAAGACGCGCATCAAGTTCGAGCAGCACCGCGCAAAAAACGGAGGGACCCGAGGCCACTTCAAAGCGGCGTGGCATCCCGGTCAGGAACTTTTCGATCGCCAACTCTTTCTTCACCCCGATTACGGAATGGAGCGGACCGGTCATCCCGATATCCGTCAAATAGGCAGTCCCCTTGGGGAGAATCTGATCATCGGCCGTTTGCACATGCGTATGGGTACCGACCACGGCGACGACCTCTCCGTCCAGATAGTGCCCCATCGCCATTTTTTCTGATGTTGCCTCCGCATGCATGTCAACAATCACGGCAACCGTTCGTTTCTTCAGGGCGGCCAATTCTTTTTGGGCCACCTGGAACGGACAGTCCAAAGTCGGCATGTACGCCCGCCCCATCAGTTGGAGAACGCCGAGCTGCTCTCCGCCGGCCGACTCGACCACCACACTCCCATGACCCGGCACACCATCCGGATAGTTAGCCGGCCGAAGTAGGCGTGGTTCCCGGGGAAAGTAGTCGAGAATTTCCTTTTTATCCCACGCATGATTCCCGGTCGTAATAACCGCGAGGCCGAGGTCGAACAACTCTTCTGCCAACTCCGGCGTGATGCCAAACCCGCCGGCCGCGTTCTCTCCATTCCCGATAACGATGTCGATTTGCCGCTGAGCCACCAGCCTGGGAACAGCCCTGGCCACCGCTCGGCGCCCAGGCTCTCCAAAGATATCGCCAATGAAGAGGACCTTCACTTCGCATACTCCACATACCGGCTCTCTCGAATCACGGTCACTTTGATCGTGCCGGGATAGGTCAGTTCCTGCTCAATCTTCTTCGCCAAGTCCCGAGACAGTTGAAACGACTCGGCATCGGTAATGTCTTCCTGTCGAACGATGACGCGGATTTCTCGGCCCGCTTGGATGGCATAGGCCTTCTGCACCCCTTTGATGGTCGTGGCAAGCGACTCCAGTTTCTCCAGCCGTTTCACATAGGTCTCCAAGGCTTCCCGTCTAGCCCCAGGCCTGGCTGCGGACAACGCTTCAGCCGCAGCGACCAAAACCGATTCGGGACAGATCGGCTCCACTTGTTCGTGGTGCCCCGCAATGGCATTCACAATTTTCTCGCTCTCGCCGTACTTCTTGGCAATCTCAGCACCCAGCATGGCATGCGGGCCTTCTTCTTCGTGACTGACGGCTTTCCCGATGTCGTGCAGCAGCGCCCCTCTCCTCGCCAACTTCACATCGAGACCAAGCTCCGAAGCCATGATGCCGCAAATGTACGCGGCTTCACGCGAATGATAGAGATTGTTTTGTCCGTAGCTGGTCCGGTACTTGAGCCGACCGAGCACCTTGATCAACTCCGGGTGAAAATCCGAGAGCCCCAACTCAAAGATGATTTTCTCGGCCTCGTCATACATGAGCTTATCGATATCGACTTTGACTTTCTCGACGATTTCCTCGATCCGCGTCGGATGGATGCGCCCGTCATGCATCAACCGTTCGAGCGAGACTTTGGCGATTTCGCGACGTAGCGGATCGAAGCCCGACACGATGACGGCTTCAGGCGTCTCATCGATAATCAGGTCGATCCCGGTGGCGGCTTCGATCGCACGGATGTTGCGCCCTTCCCGCCCGATGATCCGCCCCTTCATCGCGTCATTCGGAATCGGCACGACAGAAATCGTGGATTCGGAGACGTAATCACGCACCACCCGTTGAATTGAGCTGGTAATGATCTCGCGCGCTTCCCGTTCCGCATTCTCCCGCGCCTCTTCTAACGTCCGCTTGGCATGCCCAACGGCCTCGAGCCGCGCCTGGCTTTCCATTTCCTGAATGAGCTGCTTCTTCGCCTCGTCGGCCGTCATCCCCGCGACGCGTTCCAACGCTCCACGATGCTCCTTCTCCACTCGAGCACAAGCCGCTTCCTTGGCCGCCAGCTTCTCATCCCGCTTCGCCAGCTCCAGATCTCGCTTCTGAAGCTCACTATCCCGCTTGTCTACCGCGCTGATTCGTTTCTCGAGGGCCTCATCTCGCTGCATCACACGCTTTTCTGCGACGACGAGCTCGGCCATTTTGGCCTTCTGCTCCTTCTCGAGTTCCGCTTTCGACTGCAGCACAAGGTCTTTCGCTTCGAGCTTCGCTTCTTTGACGATATTGTCAGCCTCCCGCTGGGCGTTCTGCGCGACCTGACGTACTTGCTCCTCTTGCTGGGCCCTCTTTGCGGCGCTCGATGAGCGACGGATCAGCTCAAAGAGCCCGATTCCGAACAACCCTCCAACGAGTCCTGTCAACAGATAGGCAATAATTGAGGTCGAAATTGGACTCACCCCCTTACAGTCGCGAGACGAGAAGAATCCTGCTTCTCAGCCTCGTCTTGATACAAGGTTAGTCGACGGTCCTGAATGAGAAGGGATCGCAGTGGGGAGATACGGGAATAGAAGAGGACGGCCAGAACCGCGGGCTACAGACTTACTCCGAGAACGGACTCCACGGGGATGGATGCCTTGCTGGATTGAAATAACGAGTACGTCCTGTGCGGGACAGATCCCACGAGGTCCATCTGCGTCGGTACGCTCTCGTCCGCATGAGAGGATTCAGCGCGCGAACCGGAAGCAGCCGCTGGCCGTTTCCGCAGACCGCACTCCCTGACGCCAGCATGAACTCCATGACCTTGCCCAACATCTCCAAGAGGTTATACATGAGGTGGACGAACCCTTGTGCACATTCTAACTGCCGCAATTTCGCCAGCATCAAGAACCCACATCCATTCCGCGGTGACTACATCGTATCCCCGGATCATTGAACCGGTTCGAGCATGACCTATTCGTATCCCTATGGTAGAATCCACTACGTCCCGACATACCTGAACTACGATAACAAAGGGGGCCGCCCTTTGCAAGCTGAATCTAGCGAAAGAGCGAGGTCGGTACCTGCTCCTCGATCGATTCCATGAGCGACTTCATCCGCCGCTCGACATCCGCCTCACCTTGCGCACGCTTCCGTTCGAGTTCAAACAACTGATGGGCCAAATTGAGGGCAGTCAGCACGGCGAGTTTGGAGGGGGTCGTCGTATTCATCCCTTCCGCGAGATGGCGCATCTGGCCATCTACAAAGCTCGCAAGGCGCCGGACATCGCCCTCGTCCGCCTCGCCACGAATCGCGTATCGTTGGCCGTAGATTTCCACGTCAATGGTCTTAGTCAAGGGCCACCTCCTTACGTTCTTCAAGGCACTCCAACAATTCGATGTCGCCGAGGACCTTTTCTACACGAGACTTGATATCAACACGCTCTTGCTTCCACCGTCGATTCGAATCATCCTTCTCCGCAAGTCGTTGTCGAACAATCTTTAATTCTTCTTCAGCCGCTGCGTTCTTTTTCTTCAGCTCTTGAACGAGCTTAACTAAATCTCTAATGCGACTTTCGAGCGCATCCAATCGATCGAGTGCCATTCCCTCACTCTCTTCCTTAAGTAGCCCCTACAGGTTGTGGCGCACTATAGAAACTTGTCTAGATCTTGTCAAGAAATGGCCTTCAGGAGGCCTTGTCTAGCCGTATGTATTCTCGGTAGCTTCGCAGTACTCGCTTCACATACTGCCGCGTCTCCTGATACGGGATCAATTCGACGAACTCATCCTGACTTCGCCCAGGATGCAGCGTAATCCAGCTTCCGACAGCCATTGGCCCTGCATTGTAAGAGGCAATTGTGAGCGCGACATTCCCGGAAAATTGTTCGAGTAACTGTTCTACGTAGTGGACGCCGATCCGAATATTGGTCTCTTGATCGAAGAGGTCGTCCCGTCCGACCGCGGGAAGCCCGAGTCGCTGCGCCACATTATTTGCGGTTCCCGGCATCACCTGCATCAGGCCAATCGCGCCGACCCGCGACACAGCCTGCCAATCGTACTGACTCTCCTCTCGAATGATCGCCGCCACCAGATAGGGGTCGACACCTCTCGCACCCTGGCCCTTGATCGTGGGAAGGAGACCTGTCGGATAGGCCACCTTCCACAGCGATGGGTCAATGATACCGCCGGTTCGCTCCAATTTATCGCGGAACCTGGCCCTCGCGAGTCGGAGCGCATGGTGGTAGGCACCCACCTCGTTCAACATCGTCGCAAGCGCCATGAGGGCGTCGGGGTCTCGGTTATAGCGATCGGTCAACCCCGCCAACTCGCGCGCAGCATCCGAGTCCAACCCCAGCGTCTTGAGCTCAATGGCTCGACGGTATGCCGACTGCTGCTCGATTTCGGCCCTGGTAGGCACCGAGCGTGTGGCCTCACCATTCGCATGCGTACCACCGTTCACCGGGACAGTCGCCGAAATCGGCTCTGATGCAGGGGGCTCCGACAACGGAATATCGATCCGTTCCCGAGCCAGTTGGCAGTAATAGGTATAGACGTATTGTTGGCAGAGTTGCACATACACGTCACGAGCGTGAGGCTGCTGGCTCAATTCGGCCGCGCGCCCCATCCAATAGAGCGCCTGTGGCGTAAAGTCGCTGTCGTGCTGATCGGCAAGTTGACGCAGCTCGTCACCCGCCTCACGATATCGCGCCATACGGTAATGCACCCAGCCCACGCGCCACCGTGCCTCGGCTCGCTGAGCCGCCGGCTCTCCAACCTTTGCCACCTGTCGGTACCGCATAATCGCGTCGTCAAAGCGGCTCTGATCTTCCAACCACATTCCGGCGAACAAGGTGATCTGGCCCTTCTGCTCCGCAGAGAGCGAAGATGTCGTCAGCGTACGGGCGAGATCTAACAACTTGTCCCCCTGTCCTTGCCTAAGATAGACGCGGGCGAGCCAGACCGCCGCTTCGTGGAACTCCGTCCCCCCGTCTTTCACCAGCGCACGGAACGTCTCTCGGGCTTGGTCATACTGTTTCAGCCGTACCTGCGCGATGCCGAGCTTCAGCTCTGCCTCGCCGCGACGAGGCGCCTGTGGATCAGCCGCAAGAAACTTTCGGAGTTCCTCGATCGCCTCGGCAAGGAAGGATTGTCCAAGATACACCTCAGCCCGGGCAAGCCGCTCACTCGACTGAACCACCCAAGGCTCGCCACCAAGATTTGAGGCTAGTAGCGCTTCCGCTTCTTTCGCTTCTGCGCTGGATGCAAACCGAACCCAGAGCTGCATCAGGGTATCGCGGCCTCCCGGTATGTTGTTGTCTCGCAGTTGGCAGACGCCTCGCCGAAGAAGCGCCTGGGGAGTCCCCGGCTCCTTGTCATTCAGTTCCACCGCTTTTGCAAACCACGCCGTTGCTTCTGGGCAACTCGACGTTTGAAACCACGCTTCCCCTGCTCGATATGCAGCCTTAGTCAGCAGATAGGAGTCCGGCACCACCTGCGGAATGCTTTCGAACATGCCCGCCGCCTGTTTGGCGTCTCCGAGGTTCAACAACGCCTCCCCCGTCCATAATCGGATATAGTCATCCAAGACCGGAAAGTCTCGCTGTGACGTGCGAAGAAATTGAATCGCCGCGGCAGGATCCCGTTCAAGGAGCAACACTCCGGACAGCAACCCTGCGCGTTTGGCCCAGAGTGTGGCGGGGAATCGCTCCATCAGCCGTTGCAGCCGATCCAGCTTGAGCAACAAGACTTGCTCTTTATTGAGGGCCTTGCCGAGCCGTTCCTTCGGCAGTGCGGCAGCCTGAAAGCAATCTTCTGCCCTCTCACAAATGTCGCTGTCACTCGACATCGACGGAGAGGAAAGACCGGCGGACGCCTGGTCGGAGAGCAGCGCAAACCCACAGAGGCCAATAGACGTGGCAAGAAGCAGATTTCGTATGGCCCATTGATGTAGATAGTCTCGCACCCGTCGTCACCCTCTCGATCTGTAACATATATAGCAGTGTGTCTCCCTTGTTGCCAGCAGAGCTGCGTGAATCCTGTACCTTGTTCCACATTTTGAGGCTGTGGTAGGCTGCCCTCATGGGTCACGAAAAAGGTGCCCTCCCATCACGCACAGCTCCCACGAATCTCCTGGCCCTTGATGAAGAAGGGATGGGCCGGCTCGTGCAGCAATTCGGATGGCCCAGCTACCGAACCGGTCAGATTTTACGCTGGCTTTATCAACGTCGAGCCAAAGACGTCAACCAGATGACGGACCTCGGCCAAGCGGAGCGAACGGCGCTGGCTTCACGAGCCACGATTCCACGCGCCGCAGGCTGCACAGTCTTCCGTTCGATCGATCACACGAGAAAATTAGTACTCACACTCAACGATGGACTCACCGTCGAAACGGTGCTGATTCCCGATGAGGACCGCTTAACCCTCTGTGTATCAACGCAGGTCGGCTGTACCCTGGATTGCGGATTCTGCCTGACCGGCACGATGGGATTGAAACGCAATTTGAAGCCACATGAAATCATGGAGCAGGTGCTGACCGCCCAAGATCGCCTTCTCCTCGGTGAACGGATTACCAACCTCGTCTTCATGGGGATGGGCGAGCCCTTGGCCAACATGGAGGCCTTGTCAGAAGCCATTCGGCGACTCACCAACAAACCGTGGGGACTCGGATGGTCGCCGAGACGCATCACGGTCTCGACTGCCGGCCTTGCGGCGCGATTGAAAGATATTGCGCCACTCGGCGTCAATCTGGCCATCTCGCTGAATGCCACGACGGACGACCAGCGCGCCAGCCTGATGCCGGCCGTCAATGGTATCGCCTCGCTCAAAACATTGCTCGCCGCCTGCCGCCGTTACCCCTTGCCGCCGACCCGACGACTCACCTTCGAGTACGTGCTGCTGGCCGGGGTGAATGATCAAGCCGACGATGCTCGCCGGCTCACTAAGCTCGTTCGCGGGATCGCGTGCAAAATCAATCTGATTCCGTTCAATGAATTCCCCGGGAGTCCCTTTCGCCGTCCATCGGAAGGCGCCATTTCAGCCTTTCAAGCCATCGTGCGACAGGCGGGCCTCGATGTGTTCGTCCGTAAGAGCCGGGGGCGCGACGTCCTCGGCGCCTGCGGCCAATTGGGCAATCTCTCACCCGAATACGCAGAACGTGCCTTGACACAAATTGAATCCCGTTGCTAGCATGCAGTGTGCTCGCTGCCCAACCATGACCTGGCTGTATTCTCGACACATCATGCCAATATCCTGGTTGATTGCCGTGAGCAGTCTCGTCTTCGCCTTCACATCGCCCGCCGTCGCAACGGAACCTCGCGAGTTCATCCTCTCCAATGGGATGAAAGTCCTGTTAGCCGAAGTTCCCAAAGCTCCGGTTGCCACCGTCCAAGTCTGGTACAAAGTCGGCTCACGCAACGAAGTCATGGGCCGTGCGGGCTTATCTCACATGCTTGAACATATGATGTTCAAGGGTACCGCGAAATATCCCAAAGGCACCTTCTCCCGTCTCATTCGCAAGAACGGCGGGATGGACAACGCCTTCACGAGCCAGGACTTCACCGCCTACTTCGAGAATCTCGCAGCCGACCGCGTCGAGCTGGCCCTGGAACTCGAGGCCGATCGCATGCAGGGGCTCGTGCTCGAGATGAGTGAGTTGACGACGGAGCGAGAGGTCGTGAAGGAAGAACGACGCCTTCGCGCGGAGGACGACCCACAAGGTGCGCTCGTCGAGGCGCTCTTCGCCCAGGCCTATCTCAGCCATCCGTACCATTGGCCGGTGATCGGCTGGTTCAGCGACCTGGATGCGATGACCCTGGACGACTTGCAACGACATTACGACACGTATTACTCACCCAACAATGCGACCCTCGTCGTGGTGGGCGACATCAACGCCGACAGCCTGCTCCCCACGATCAAACAGCTATTCGAACCGATTCCGCGAGGACCGGAACCCAAGCTAATCGCCACCATGGAGCCGGAACAAAAAGGTGAACGCCGCTTCCTCCTCAAGCGAGATGCACAAGTCCCTTTCGTCATGATGGGCTATCGCGTGCCGAATTTTACGAGCGAAGACTCGTACGCGCTCGACATTCTGGATTCGATTCTGTCGCATGGGAAAAGTTCGCGCCTGTACCAGAACCTCGTGTATGAGCAAAAATCGTCGCTTGCCGTCGGCGCAGAATACAGCTTGCTGCAGACCGATCCTGGCCTTTTCTACTTCTATGCCCTCGTGAGCCCAGGCCAGAGACCGGAGGTGGTTGAAGAAGCCCTTCATCGAGAGATCAAACGCCTCCAGGCCGATCCGCCGACTGAGCAAGAACTCCAACGGGCGAAGAACCAGGTCGAAGCCACCCATGTCTTCGAACAGGACTCCAACTTCCGGCATGCCATGTTGCTCGGACAGGCTGAATCCGTCGGCGCTGGGTGGCAGAAAATCGACCAGTTTGTCGAACGAATCCGGGCAGTGACGACCAAAGATATTCAGCGTGTCGCCCGCCAATACTTGACGGAAGACAATCGGACCGTCGGCACGTTGATTCCCGTGCCTCCCAAACAACCAGAGGCGCCCTCCACCGCCGCGCAACAGGGAAAGCCCTAATCATGCCAACGACGAGACGACTGCCTATCGCACCTCGACGACAGGCGCTCCCGACCCTCGTGATGGGATTCTGTGCCTTCCTCTTGGCAAGCGGTCCCAGCGTGGCGGCAGAGATCGCGCCGACGAAATTTGTGACCGCAAACGGCATCACGGTGCTCGTCCTTGAGCAACATTTCCTCCCTATCGTTGAAATCCACACGCTGATCAAGGCCGGTTCTGCGCAAGATCCTCCCGATAAAGCAGGACTCGCGAACCTCGTCGCCAGTCTCCTGGACGAAGGGACGACCACGCGTACGTCAAAACAGCAGGCGGAGCAAATCGATTTCGTCGGCGGAACCCTGGAAGCCAAAGCCTCAGAGGATTACACCACCGCCTCCGCCCGCGTACTCAAGAAAGACATCGACCTCGGCTTTACCCTGCTCGCGGACATGCTGCAACACCCCGCGTTTTATAAGCAGGAATTCGAACGGATTCGCACCCAACTCCTGGGCGAGATGGCAAGCGACAACGACGACCCGGGCCATATCGCCATGAAGGCGTTCAATCAGCTCGTCTTCCACGGACACCCCTACCGTTGGCCCGTCAATGGAACGGAGGAGACGCTCAACAAGATCACCCTGGCCGATGTGCAGGCCTTCTACGGACGGGAATACTCCCCTTCCCAAGTCATCCTGACCATCGTCGGCGACGTCACCCTTGAACAGGCCACCGCACTGGTACAGACCCATTTTGAAACCTGGAAAAAAGTGGCCCCGACAGCACGGAATACGAAAAAGCCCGCGCCGGTCGAACGGAGAACGGTCCAACTCATCGAGAAAGATCTCACCCAATCCACTATTGTGCTTGGTCATGTAGGCCTTCCGCGCGCGCACCCAGATTTCTATTCAGTCACGGTGATGAATTACATCCTGGGAGCCGGTGGATTTTCCTCCCGCTTGATGGATTCGATTCGCGACAAGCAGGGGTTGGCCTATGGGATCATGAGCCACTTCGACGCCCGGCTGATGCCCGGTTCATTCTGGGTCAACCTCCAAACTAAGACGGAGACGACGAATCAAGCCATCACCGGCGTCCTGTCCGAAATCAAGTCCATGCGTGACGCACCCGTGTCTGACCAAGAGTTGGCCGAGGCCAAATCATTCTTGATGGGCAGCTTTCCGCTACGATTTGATTCCACCGCGAAGCTCGCGCAGGTGCTCGCCCAAGTGGAGTTCTACAGCCTGGGGTTCGAATATTTTACGCAATACCCAAAATGGATAGACCGGGTCACGAAGGAAGACGTGCAGCGCGTCGCCAAACAATACCTGGACCCCAAGCGGTACGCCTTAGTGGTGGTGGGCAACATTGCCAAAGCGAAAGTCAAGCACTAGCAGGATGCTGAAAAAGTCCGCCAGCGTCGTTCTCGCATCGCTCAGAGGCTC
>CAZPWD010000017.1:0-22425 GCA_964590025.1 uncultured Nitrospira sp. | reverse complement strand
AGCCTCTGGATGCCTCTACCCCTCCCTGCCTCCCCTTACAAAGGGGAGGAAACTGCATGGTGCCCACACAATAGCCTGAAGAGCCTGTTTAATATTGCGCAGCCTGGCCTGAGCGCAGCCTGGCCTGAGCGCAGCCGAAGGGGTCACTTCGTTCCCTCGCAATGACTCCCTAGTGTAACCCCTTGGAATCAATTGTCTTTTGCGGGGGGATGTATTACAGTAACGACGTGATGAGCACGCGGGCGTACCAGGGAACGACAGACTCGATGCTACGCGAGGGGGAGTCGCTCGATGCCCTTGCGTCGGGGGGTCCAAGGATTGTTCAGAGCGTTAGGGGCTTCCGACACTCGATGGATGCCCTCTTGCTGGCGCAATTCGCGTCGCCGCGACCCACCGACAGGGTCCTCGATTTGGGCTGCGGAAACGGGGCGATCGCGCTCTTGCTGGCTCATCGGCATCCGCCTCTGCGTGTGGTCGGTCTTGAGATCCAGCCTGCCCTTGCCAGCCGAGCCCTGCGCGGAGCACAACACAACGGGCTGCAGGATCGCGTGGAGATTGTCGAGGGCGACCTCCGCCGAGTTGAGGCGCTGCTTCCGCCGGCGGGCTTTGACCTGGTCCTCTGCAACCCCCCCTACCGGGAGGTCGGCCGAGGGCGGTTGAGCCACGATCCTGAGACAAGGCAGGCGAAACATGAGATGTCTGCGACCCTTCAGGAGGTCATCGCTGCCATCCGATACGCCCTCGCCCCTAAAGGACGAGCCTGCCTGATCTACCATGGATCGCGGCTCGCCGATCTGCTGACGCGCCTTCGGGCCGAACGGCTGGAACCAAAGTTGTTGCGGCCGGTCCACTCATTCCCCGGCGCCGACGCGGAACTCATCCTGGTCGAGGCACGACGTGAAGGACGGCCTGGCCTTCGCATGCTGGCGCCCCTCTTCGTTTACCAGACGCGGGGTGGCACCCTCTCGCCCGCCATGGACGAGATCTATCGCGACCTGGCCCCTACTCTCATGCGGAGTGGAATCGCGTGAGCCGACACACGATCGCCCTCGCACAGATTAGCCCCGCGCTCGGTGACCTGGAGCGGAACCTGGCCATGCACGAGAAGACGGCCGAGGAGGCGATCGCTCGAGGGGCCCGCCTGCTGGTCTTCCCCGAGCTGAGCCTGACCGGATACTTCCTCAAGGATATCGTTTCTTCGGTCGCGCTGCCCCTCACCAGTCCCTTCCTCGGCAGGCTGAGAGACCTGAGTCGTCGGATTGATCTCATCGTAGGGCTTGTCGAGGAGACGCCTGAGCGCCTCTTCTACAACGCCGCCATCTATCTCTCGCTGGGCGAGATCATCCATGTCCACCGCAAGGTCTATCTCCCGACCTACGGGATCTTCGATGAGCAGCGGTATCTGGCGGAGGGCGGGCGGATCAGGACGTTCCGGTCCGGAATCGGCCGGTCCGCGATCCTGATCTGCGAGGACATGTGGCATCCCTCGGCAGCTTGCGTCGCCTCGCTCGATGGTATGGATGTCCTGATCTCACCCTCCTCCAGTCCCGGCCGAGGCGGGTTGCAGGAAGGCAAGACATTTGCGAATGCCAGAGCGTGGGAGACGATCAACCGGGCCTATGCGCAGCTCTTCACCTGCTATGTCCTGTACGCGAATCGGGTCGGCTACGAAGATGGGGCCTGTTTCTGGGGGGGCTCCGAGGTGATTGCCCCGTCCGGCGATACGGTCGCCAAGGCGGAATACGTGAGCGAGGCGATCCTGGTGGCCGACATCGATCACGCTGAAGTTCGCCGGGCCAGAATGGCGAACCCGCTGCTCCGGGATGAGCGGATAGATGTCACGCTGCGAGAATTGGAGCGGATCAAGCGGGAGGGGGCCAGGTGATCGATCTCTCCTTAAACTGCGACCTCCTCCGGCGCGTCCTGATCGGGTTTATCGTCAATGAGGTCCGAAAGGCAGGATTCAGTCGGGTCGTCGTCGGCCTCTCCGGCGGGGTGGACTCGTCCCTTTCAGCCTTTCTTGGGGCCGAGGCGTTAGGGGCCGAGAATGTCTGGGCTCTCCTGATGCCCTACCGGACCAGCAGCCCGGAGAGCCAGGAGCATGCTGAACTGGTGGTGAAGCAGTTGGGCATCCAATCTGACGTGATCGAGATCACCCCGATGGTGGACGCCTACTTCGAGCGCTTCCCGGAGGCGGACCAGGTCCGCCGGGGGAACAAGATGGCGCGCGAGCGAATGACCATCCTCTTCGATCACTCGGCCAAACTCAAGGCCCTGGTCCTCGGGACCAGCAATAAGACGGAGCTGTTGCTTGGCTACGGCACGCTGTACGGCGACATGGCTAGCGCCATCAATCCGCTGGGCGATCTATACAAGACTCAGGTGTGGCAGCTCGCTCGCCACATGGGCGTTCCGGAGGCGATCGTCCAAAAGAAGCCGAGCGGCGACCTCTGGGCCGGGCAGACCGACGAGGAGGAAATGGGCTTCACCTACGACGAGGTCGATCAAGTCCTGTACCTGATGGTGGATCGCCGATACGAGCTGTCCGACCTGCTCGAAGCCGGCTTCGACGAGCGGTTCGTTCGGGCGGTCTTTGCCAAGGTCCAGGCCTCCCAGTATAAGCGGCGCCTGCCCCTCATCGCCAAGGTCTCCTCCCGCACCATCGACCGTGACTTCCGCTACCCCCGCGACTGGGGCAAATAACCCCGCAACCGCGTAGCCTCTTATTGTAATACCCTTTGTGGTATAGTACGAGTCGAACGAAGGGGAGCACTTCTCTCTTCTCTCTGCTCCAGGTCAAATATGCCAGCCAATCATAATGAGATCGAAAAGCGTTTGTGGGACGCCGCCGACGAGCTTCGGGCTAATTCGAAGCTGAAATCCTCCGAATACTCCGTTCCCGTCCTCGGGCTGATCTTCCTTCGTTACGCCGATCACAAATTCACCCTGGCTGAGCGCGAACTTGTAGGGGCGAGGCTCGCCTCGCCCACCCGCCGGACCGTTGGCAAGACCGACTACCAGGCACGAGGGGTCATGTACCTGCCAGAGGCGGCCCGCTTCTCCACGCTGCTCAACCTTCCAGAGGGTGCCGACATCGGCAAAGCAATCAATGACGCCATGCGGGCCATCGAAGTCCAGAACGAGGAACTCAAGAACGTTCTGCCCAAGAGCTACAACCGCCTTGACAACGACACCCTTGTCACGCTGCTCAAGAACTTCGCCTCCGTTCCGATGGACATCGAAGGCGATGCCTTCGGAAAAATCTACGAGTACTTCCTCGGCAAGTTCGCCATGAGCGAGGGCCAGAAGGGCGGCGAATTCTTCACTCCCACCTCCATTGTCAAGCTTATCGTCGAAATCATGGAGCCCTACCACGGGCGGATCTTCGACCCCGCGTGTGGCTCGGGTGGCATGTTTGTTCAAAGCGCGCGCTTCGTCGAAAACCACAAGAAGAACCCCAACGCCGAGATCATGGTCTACGGCCAGGAGAAAGTCGCCGAGACCGTCCGGCTCTGCAAGATGAACCTCGCCGTTCATGGCCTCTCTGGCGACATCCGGCAGGGCAACACCTACTACGAGGATATCCACCGAAGTGTCGGCAAGTTCGACTTCGTGATGGCCAATCCTCCCTTTAACGTGGACAAGGTAGACAAGGAGCGGATCAAGGACGATCCCCGCTATCCCTTCGGCATGCCCAAAGCCGACAATGCCAACTATCTCTGGATTCAGGCCTTTTACAGCGCCTTGAACCAAACTGGCCGGGCCGGATTCGTTATGGCCAACTCCGCTAGCGACGCCCGCGGGACGGAGCTGGAGATTCGCAAGAAGATGATCGAGGCCGGCGCCGTGGACGTGATGATCGCCGTGGGCTCCAACTTCTTCTATACAGTCACTCTCCCCTGCACACTCTGGTTCCTGGACAATGGAAAGGGAACTTTGCCACCCTGTCCCTCTGGGGAAGGGCAACGTGTCAGGGCTTCTGATACGGTGCTGTTCCTCGACGCTAGGCATGTTTATCGGCAGATTGACCGCGCCCACCGCGACTTCACCCCAGAGCAGATCGAATTCTTGGCGAACATTGTCAGGCTTTACCGGGGCGAGCGGCCCGAGACAATGAACGGCAGCGATGGCTTGCTGAAGGAGAAATTCACGGACGGGGCCTACGCCGACGTGCCAGGCCTGTGCAAAGTGGCGACGATGGCTGAGGTCGAGGCGCAGGGTTGGAGCCTCAACCCCGGCCGCTACGTTGGCGTGGCCGACCGCCCGGCGGATGATTTCGATTTCAAGGAAAGGCTGGAAGAACTCAACGAAGAGTTGGAAACCCTCAACGTGGAAGCGCGGGAATTGGAAAAGCGCATCTCAAACAACATTGCCAACTTGCTGCAATGAGGCGACACCCAGTGGGACCCTCAGGACAGCGCCAGATTGAATCCGTTTATCAGATCAAGGTCACGCTCAAAGACATTCGCCCCCCGATCTGGCGAAGAGTTCAGGTCCCCAGCAACATCAGTTTGAACACACTACATCGGATTCTCCAGGCGGTCCTGCCT
This sequence comes from uncultured Nitrospira sp., assembly GCA_964590025.1. GTDB lineage: Bacteria > Nitrospirota > Nitrospiria > Nitrospirales > Nitrospiraceae > Palsa-1315. The sequence goes on along the minus strand of CAZPWD010000017.1, from coordinate 17,875 downwards.
TGGGATGGTTACCACCTGTATCAGTCAATTATCGGCGGAGTGGATTACGACGAACCCGATCCGGACGATGACTTTGGTTTTGAGCTAAGAAGCGATAGAACTGCGAAATTGAATCAAGTGGCCTCAGGTGCCGGAGCCAGGTTCACCTATGAGTATGATTTTGGTGACGGTTGGGAACACGAGATTCTGATCGAGAAGGTTCTGCCGCCAGAAGGGGGCGTGCGTTACCCCATCTGCCTTGCGGACAAACGCGCCTGTCCGCCCGAGGATTGTGGCGGGACCCCTGGATACGCCCGTTTTCTGCAAGCAATTCGGTACCCAGAGCACGAAGAGCAGGAGAGCCTGCTTCAATGGGTGCGCGGCAGCTTCGATCCAGAAGCCTTTGATCTCGACGAGATCAACCATAAGTTGAGAAGCATCAACTGAAAACTGCGCGAACTAAGGATGGGATTGGCTCCTTGGGACCTCACTTTGAGCTTGACACCTGCGTTGGCGTGGCATCAACTTATGGTAACTTCTAGTTTCTAAAAGAGTTCTAGCGAATCCCCAAAGTAGAAAAAAGCCACCTGTTCCTCAGGTGGCTCTGAACAATGTGCTCTAGCAGGGCTTCCACCACGTAATGACGATCTGGATGATAGTCATCAGGATCGTGGCCCCGACGCCGACGATCCCCCAGAACCGTGTATGGCGGACTGAGTCTCCGTCCCCAATCCTACCCGGCTGGTTAGAGGCCTGTGGCCCAATAGCAAGCTGGTTGTTATTGCCTATGAGAACGATCCGATGGGCTGGCGCTTTGCGCTCGAACTTCCCTACGATCTTGCGAAGTGCTGCATTCTCTTCCCTGAGTTGCTTGATGTCTTTGCGAGATGCTTTGAGCTGACGCTCAGTCTTAAGGAGTTGCCGATGGAGAATCGAGGTCATTTAATAAGCTCCCCGTTGAGTTTGTTCTCCATAAATACGGGGGGAGATCTTTCCGAAAGCAAGCCTTCCATTGCCCAGACTCCTTTGGCGGAGGATTTCCGAGAGGCAATCAAACAGGCCCTTCAAGGGACTGGAGCGAGGGTGAAGCTCTATGTCCCAGAATTTATGAATGACTTAGATAAGATTGTGGCCAATCCAACGGACCCCCTAAGCTTTTTTGGCACAGCTGTTTTAAGCTTCGACGATGGTCGAATGATCTATTACCAGTTTCCGTGTCCCCTCCCGAACGGTGCTTTCTTGCTAAACGGCACCCTGCGTACTCAGGGGTTGGTTTTTGAGCACCTTAAGGGGAAACCCACTGACCTTGATTGTGTCACCCAAGTCTGGCCCGCTGAGGTGAGACGTCTGGACCATATTGTAAGGCGCTATAAGGATGGGAAAAACAAGGACGACCTACAATTCCAAGCCGAGCTGAATGGCTGGAACCCTTATGATCAGAAGTCCTTTCCCTTTGTAGATCGGACAAACCCCCTTAGTGAGGTCGCTTCTCTGCGGGAGATTAAGCATGAAGGGCGCGAACACCTCCTGCTAGAGGAAGTCAAGCTGAACCTGACTCATCGTGGGCGGGTCTGCCCACTTGAAACGCCTGATGACAAACCCGGCCACACGCTGTCCCTGGCCAGGGGGTCCCGGCTAAAAGGCGGTCGGATCTCGCCATCGCAGAACCACCTCTTCGGCTATTCTTGCGCTCTGATTCCCTTCATCCAGCACAATAAGCCGCTACGGGCCATCATCGGGGGGAAAAGCCTCCGGCAAGCTCTCCCCCTCAAAAAACCGGAGATCCCCCTGGTGCTCTCCGGAGTGGAACGGGAGGTTGCTGAACTCTCCGGGCGGATTCGACGGGCAAAAGCTCCTGGCCATGTGGTTAAGGTCGAAGAATATGAACGTCTTAGGCCAGGTTTTATCTGGGTTCGTGAATCTTCTGGTTCTATCCGGAAGTATCCTTTGGCGGGCTATACCCATGTACATAGTGAAGTCTTTGAGGGAGGGTGTTACTGGGAACAGCCCCAAGTAAAGGAAGGCGACCAAGTCGAAGCAGGGAGCGTGTTGGCGGAAGGATGCGGGGTCAAAGACCAGCACCTTGCATTGGGTGTTAATCTCCTAGTCGCCTATATGCCTTGGGAAGGCTATAACATTGAAGATGGAATCGTCATCAGCAAACGGCTGGTTACGGAGGATCACCTCACGTCGATCCATGTCTATGAGGAGCGAATTCCCTGGAATACTCGTCTCGCTGTTAAGGAAGGCGACAGGGTTGCGTTTGGGACACCAGTGAACGACGATTCTCCCCCGATCCGCTTTAAAAGGCGGATCAAAGGTACTATCATCCGAACGTTCCCTCAGGGCACTGAAACAAAGATTTGGATACTGGAGAAGCGCCGGGTGGAGGTGGGGGATAAGCTGATCGGGCGGCACGGTAATAAGGGGGTAATTTCAAGGATCGTTCCAGAGGAGGAGATGCCGTATTTCTATATCGAGCCCCCCAACGCGACCCGTGAAAAACGGCAGGTAGATATTATTCTCAACCCAACCGGCGTCATCTCTCGGGTCAACCTAGGCCAAATCTTGGAAAGCCATTATGGCTGGGTAATCAAGGAGAGCCACAGACGAAAAGACAAAGATCTCTCCAGATATAGGGAAGACCTAGACCAGTTAAAGCAAGCCGGCGTGTCTTTCGAGACACCTGACCTAACCAAGCTGCAGGTTCGCCTTGAGGCGACAGGGCTTGATAATTATGGCAGGGCGGTACTCGTCCGGCAAGTGAATGGGAAGGAAGAGCGTCTCGGATGCTATATGGTGGGTTATCAGTACTTCGTGAAGCTTGGACACCTTGTTCGCGATAAGCTCAAGGTGATCGGACGGGCAACGGCCCACCAACGAAACCCTATCACGCAGCAGCCTGAAGAAGGGCATCGGCTTGGAGAGTGGGGAATGTGGGCCCTGGTCGGCCATAGGGCTTACCATCTCCTCCAAGAACTGATGACGGTAAGATCGGATGATCCCAGGGGAGCTCAAGCCCTCACCACACTGGACACCCCCCTCCAGGTTACGTATCCTGAGAGCCTTCAGATCCTGCGCCAATATCTACGAGGCCTCGGTTTCGAGATGGAGTTTCGACTCGAAAAGCGTGGAGAGTTTTCAGTCGAGAACGTCTTGGCGGTTCGGTTGCGGCTTGTTACTCCAGAGGATGGGAAGCGGTGGGAGGGGGCGGAGCAAGTCAAAGTGATTCATCTCCCCGAGTCGCTCCTGAAGCCATCACCCAAGCCGTCTCCCCGAGGAGACACCGTCCTTATCTCAGGTGAATATGAGCTGGTCGATAAGGAGGGCAAGCGGGTCGGTGGGCCTTACCGGTTCATAGAGGGAGAGCCGTTCCCGAATGACGCCGACATTCCTTCCGATTCGGCGTATCGACTCATTCCCCTTGAACATCCGCTATTCAAGCCACGACCTCTAACCCGGCGGCCGGGTGGGAAAGTCCTTATCTCAGGTGAATACGAGCTGGTCGATAAGGAGGGTAAGGGTAAGCGGATCGGCGGACCCTACCGGTTCACAAGGGAGGACCAGCTCCCGGCTAATCCTGATTCCAAGGTCCGCTACCGATGGATTCCCCGTAAGGCTAGGCCAATTGTTCAGATTGAATCTGTTCCTCAAATCCCGCCACGCTACCGTTGGTTGTCCCCCTGGCAGGAGGAACCGGAGCTTAACACCCTTTACAGGGATCTAGAGCGCCAGGTTAACCCAACGAAGCCGAAGAAGTTATCAAAAGGCTCAGTGGTCGAGGCCCTTGAGGCTCTCTTTATCCGAGGGAAGCAGATCAGAATCCATGGAAAGCAGATCGATCACCGCGGAATTCTTGAATATCTTAAAGGGCAAGAGGGATTGTTTAGAAAGGGGTTGATCAAAAAGGCCTGTGATTTCTCTGGGTCAGGAATTATTGTGCCAGACCCAACACTGAAGCTAAATCAAATTGGCCTGCCGGAGGCAATGGCGCGAGAACTGGTGAATCCGTTCCTGCCGGACGAGACTCGGAAAGGCACCTCGGGGGAAGAACGCCGTGCGGCCCTCCAGCGATGGCTTAAGGAACAAGGAGTTCTCGTCCTCGCAGTGCGCCATCCCATGCTGCACAAATATAGCGCCTTGGCCTTCGAGCCCTGCCTCCGATCAGACTTCGCGATCGGCCTCCCACCACTTCTCTGCACAGGTTTTGGCGCAGATTTTGACGGTGACCCTATGCACATCTTTCTTCCGGTTTCTCGTGAGGCACGAGAGGAGGCCAAGCGACTCTTGCCCATAGCTAATCTCCGCTCGATCGCCAAGGAAGGTTTAATGCTTCATCTGACACAGGATTTTGTTCTAGGGGCAGGAGCAGAGGCGGAGACTGGGAGCGTTCGATTCAACAATTCTCCTAGGGAAACCCTCAAACGCCAATTCGAAGAAATAGCCTCAGAAGACGAAATCCTCAAACGCCAAGAGGAGCTTTTGAGATGGGCTACTTGCTCCGGCGTCACATTCAGCATCTTTGAGGTCCAAGAACTTGCCAAATTTTTTGAACGACATGGGTCAATTGACGATCTCAGGGCAGAATTCTTGAAGCCTGACTCCCCCCTCCGCCAGAACTCGCTGTGTCGAACGGTTATCTGGGAAGCCAGGGGCAAGTTCCATCAACTGCGGGAAATGGCTGGCTGGGTCAGAAGGTCACCTGACAAGCCAACGATCGATTCCAGCTTCTTTAAGGGACTGTCACGCGAGGAGTATTTCTCGTACGCCTTCCTGGCTCGGGAGATTCTCTATCAGGCGGCCAAGGCACCAGAGGAAGCCGGGGAACTCTTCCGGAAAATGATAGAAGCAGCTTGTGACCTGACCATTCAAGGATCCGATTGTGATACTTCGCTTCCCAGGTCACCGTTGAACTGTGGCGCGCCAGCAAACGGTATCTGTAAGAAATGCTATGGACTTGATCGATTCACGGAGAAATATCTAGTTGAAGGTCTGCCGGTCGGGGTGTTGGCGGCGCAGTCTGTGGGCGAACGTCTTTATCAGGAGGCACTCAAAGTGATTCATGTAGATCCAGAGACAGCCGAGCTGCCAAAGCTGCACAAAAGATACCAGCAGATTCTTGCGAGTAAGAAGTCATCAGTAGGAGAAGTCCTCAGCGAGCACTGTAAGCTGCTTGACATGGACCCCCATCTAAGCGTCCTGCTTCGTGCTGTCGTTCGAAGAGAGAGGTGTCTAAGCTTTAGAAAACGGGCTTCCGATGTCAAGAGGCGAGGGTGGATGGCGGCAGCGTCCTTCGGAGACCCAGAAAGTGTGCTAAGAAAACTGGGAAAAGGAAAAAATAAGGAGATAGTAGACTATCTCAAAAGCCTCAAGTCCCGTATTCTCTTGGGACAGAACCCGGAACAACTGAAGGGCTCTGAAGACCACGCTAGAGAAGTTCCTTCCTCTCATGCTGGGGATCAGGCTTCATGGACAAGTCTTCCATCAGGCTGCCAGCCAGAGCAGAAGCCCCGACATTCCCCCGAACGTATGCAGTTGGTTTACTCCGTCTTTGTCTTAGAGGAAAATCCTAAGGGTGTAATCAGGGGCATACCCCCCAAAAGAAGGGGCAAGGACGAACCTCAGGAGAGCATTGACGAATTTTGCAGGAGCATCCTTGAGACCTACGGCCAAGACTTTCTCAAACTGCATCACAGGCCCTTGGTGCGAGTGGGCCTAACCCCAAAGCTTAACCGGGGCCTAATTCCAGCCACAAAAAGCCATAGGAGCGACTGGCTTAAGGGGAAGCGGATTCTGCTCTCGAACGGACTGGAATTACCCTTGGGAGACCTCTTTATCGAGTCGAAGCCAGGACCAAAGAAGGGAGACGCTGAGATTGAGCGGATGTGGGAGTTCATCAAAAACAATCCATCTCTAAGTCCCTACGCCTTAGCGCTGGAATATTTCAAAACAAAGGATAGCAGGCGGCCGACGAGCAACGAGCGAGAATTGGACGCGGACCGTAAACGTTTCGAGAAGCTCCGGGATCAATGGCAAGCTGAAGCCGTAGTCTACCGGCTTGAGGGAGCAGTGGTAAAATTTGCTCTAGTTCTGGATCTCTCCAATTACTGGACATTTCCCAGAGGGAAGATTGAACAAGGAGAACAACCTGAGAACGCAGCAGAACGGGAGGCAAAGGAGGAACTCTGGAAAGGTAGGAATATAGACCTTAGGCTCAGAAACCAGCTTCCAGAAATGAAGCTCCCTGATAAGAGGGTGACACGCTTCCTCTTGGAGACACAGGAGGAGGAACTTGATCCAGAATACTCTTCTGGTATTAGGGCCGCCCAGTGGTTTACACACCAGGAGATTGATACCATTCCACACTATCTTGATAACGAGGAGATCTTTAATGCCGATATAGAATCCTTGTGGAAAATGACAAAACCGTAAAGTTGAACCAGGTGGTTTCTACCGCACCGGCCAGATTCATCTACGAGTACGATTTCGGCGATGGCTGGGAGCACGAGATCCTGGTCGAGAAGATTCTACCGCCCGAAGAAGGCGTGCGTTACCCAGTCTGTCTTGCAGGCAAACGCGCCTGCCCGCCAGAGGATTGTGGCGGAACCCCCGGGTACGCCCATTTCCTGGAAGCAATCCGGAACCCAGGGCATGAGGAGCATGATGAATTGCTGCAATGGGTGGGCGACAGCTTCGATCTAGAGGCCTTTGATCTAGACGAGATCAACTACAAGTTGAAACGCATGAAATGAGCGTTGTGGGATCGAGAGAAGCGGATCACCGAAAACGTAGCGCCGCCACGAGTGGGGCCACACAGATGCGCGCTGGGCGGAACGAAGCCTGGAAAGCCTACAGGCTGGATCAGCTTGGTTCTGTCGGTCGTGGTCGGTCACGGCATCGCCCGCGGAACGACCCGTCGCTCTATGGCGGTCCGTATCCGTTCTTTCAGACGGGCGACATCAAGGCTGCTGACCTGTATTTGCATCGCTTTACCCAGACCCACAACGAGGCTGGGCTGGCACAGAGCAAGCTTTGGGAGCCGGGCACACTGTGCATCACGATCGCCGCGAACATAGCTGAGACCGCTATCCTGAGCATCCCGGGATGCTTCCCGGACAGCGTTGTGGGGTTTATCGCAGATGAGAAGATGGCAGATGTCCTATTCATTAAGTATTACATCGACACCCTCAAGTTACGGATGCAGGGCGCGTCACATGGCACGACTCAAGACAACCTGAGTGTGGACAAGCTGCTGACGTTTGACTTCGTCGTCCCAGACATTAACACCCAGAGCAAGATCGCCTCGATCCTCTCTGCCTACGACGACCTGATTGAAAACAACATACGCCGCATCAAGATTCTGGAGGAGATGGCGCAGGGACTCTATCGTGAGTGGTTCGTCCACTTCCGCTTCCCCGGCCATGAAAAGGTCAAGATGGTCGATTCTCCGCTGGGGCCGATCCCGGAACGGTGGGAGGTAACGAGCTTTACCGATATGATTGATGTGTTGAGTGGCGGAACACCCAAAACATCTGTGCCTGATTATTGGGATGGAGACATCCCATGGTTTACACCTAGAGACATCGAACAATCGTTTTACGTATTTAGAACGGCTAAAACGATTACAGAACTAGGACTCTGCAAATGCAATTCAAAACTCTATCCCCCTGAAACCGTTTTCATTACAGCACGCGGAACAGTAGGAAAGTGTGTCCTCGCGGCGGTTCCTATGGCAATGAGCCAAACGTCTTATGCACTTATAGGACGGAATGGCCTACCTCAATGTATCGTTTATCTCCTGACGCTAAACATTGTTGATCTTCTGAGAAAGAATGCCACGGGCGCAGTTTTCGACACTATCGTGGTGGACACATTCAAAAACAGGAAAGTGATGGAACCCCCGATGAGCCTAATGGTTAAGTTCGACCGCGTAATCACCCCCATATTTTGGATCATTAAGAACCTGCAAGCAAAGAACGCCAACCTCCGTACCACCCGTGATCTGCTCCTGCCGAAGCTGATCTCTGGCGAGGTGGGCGCAGCCGACTTCTTCGAAGACATGGGAGACGCGGGAAAGAATTTCAGTGCCGAGGTGGCAAGATGAGCCAGCATCACGATCCTTTGAGGCAGGCAAACTACCTCCGACAGAGCCTCGCGCAGGACAAAATGCCGCTAGGTCTTTTCCTCGGTGCGGGATGTCCATTAGCCATCAGGGTGCTGGTTGCTGGAAGCGACGCTCCATTGATACCTGATATCGCAGGACTGACCAAAGCGGTTTGCGATGAACTGACTGCCTCCGCTAAGAACAAGCAGGCTTTTGAGAACGTGTGCTCTCAACTTAAGGCTGATGGACACGACGAGCCAAATATCGAAGATATTCTGAGCCACATCCGGTCCCTACGACAAGTTGTTGGCAATGACATCGTTCGAGGACTGACAGCCGCTGACTTGGATGCGCTCGATCAGGACATTTGCGAAGCAATCGTCCAACTGTCGAGGAAGGCCTTGCCTTCTAGTGGCACACCATACCATAAGGTAGCTGCCTGGATCGGTGCAATCCAGAGGACTCAGCCGGTCCAGATATTCACGACGAATTACGATCTTCTCATGGAACAGGCGTTGGAGGCGTATAGAGTCCCATACTTTGATGGTTTTGTAGGGTCTTATCGCCCGTTCTTCGACCCTCATGCGATGGAAGAGGATAGTCTCCCTCTGAGGTGGGCCCGGCTGTGGAAACTCCACGGTTCCATCAACTGGGGTCAGGATGACAAGGGGCTGGTATCTCGCGGCGAGCAGGCAGGCAATGGGCGTCGCAGGGTTATCCACCCTTCACATCTCAAATATGACGAAAGCAGGCGAATGCCTTACCTTGCTATGATTGACCGTCTGCGGGCTTTCCTCAAGCAACCTTCGCCAGTTCTCGTAACCTGTGGTTATTCATTCCGCGATGACCACCTAAACGAGGTCTTGGTACAGGGAGTCCAGGGCAATTCGACTGCCATCGTTTTTGCACTCCTTCACGGGAGCCTGCAGAATTACCCGAAGGCCGTCACGCTTGCCAGCATGCAGGCCAACCTTAGCCTTCTGGGAAAGGACGAGGCCGTTATTGGCACGAGGCGAGCCTCCTGGATGGAAAATGAGAGCTCGGAGAGCAGTTTACAATCAAACGTTGTGGAGTGGGTAGCCAAGGATGAAAAGGGGGGCGATGGACTCACCCAGGCTCGCTTCAAACTTGGCGATTTCGCCGGGTTCGGTGCCTTCCTCGAAGATCTGATCGGGGCCGACCGAGAGACGAGGAAAGATCCTAATGCCACATGATCCAGCTTTTCTCGGAACAGTTCAAGATGTCCAAGGAGCCACGATTAGTGTGGCTCTAAATCCGGACACCGTTTCAGGACTCGCCTTCGTCGAAGGACATGGCTATCGCATCGGCCAGGTCGGCAGTTTCGTCCGGATTCCAATGGGATACGTTGATCTATTTGGTGTTGTCTCCCAGGTGGGAGCTGGAGCAGTTCCAGAACGCCTCGCTGAAGTGGAGCCCCATGGTTATCGCTGGATGACTGTCCAGCTTGTAGGCGAAGGGCACCGGCGGGGAGAATTCAAACGCGGTCTTTCTCAATATCCAACGGTTGGCGATCAGGTTCATCTCGTTACAGAACAAGACCTAGTAAGAATATACGGTCGCCCAGACTCACCTAATTTTGTTCGAGTTGGTAATCTTGCCAGCGCGGAATCTATTCCCGCTCTACTTGATGTTGACAAACTCGTAACGCGGCATAGTGCCGTCGTGGGGGCGACGGGCGCAGGAAAATCAACCACGGTCGCGGGCCTCCTTGTATCTCTGTCAGACAAAATCAGATATCCCTCTGCCCGCATAATCATCCTCGATATTCACGATGAGTATGCGCCCGCGCTTAAAGACAGAGCGACGGTCTTTCGAGTAAATCCAACAACAAATCAGAACGAATTGTCCCTTTGCATTCCTTACTGGGCGATGACCTTTGACGAGTTATTATCAGTGACGTTTGGCTCTCTTGATGACACGAGTAGGGGCGCGGTCTTGGAGAAGATCACAGCCCTGAAATTGTCTGCCCTCGCAACGCAACCTAGGGCTGGAGTGACTGAGAATAACCTTACTGTCGATACGCCGGCTCCCTTCAGTATCCATAAGTTGTGGTTCGACCTTTATCGTCTAGTGAATGCCACCCATACTGTCGCTGGTGGGCAATCGGAGCAAACCGAGGCCCCTCTGCTGGATGAGAATAAGGCGCCTGTTCAGTGCGGAGACCCCTTGAGGGTGATCCCCCCCAAGTACAAACCGCACACTCAGGCTGCTGGGACCGAGAAGATCTACCTAAGCAGTTCCCCCCTTAATATTAGGCGGCCGCTCGAGAGTCTTGCATCCAAGCTCCGCGACCCGCGCTTCGACTTTCTCTTCAAACCAGGACCATGGTGCCCCAACGTCGAGGGACTCCCCAAAGAAGACCTTGACTCATTGCTGGAACAGTGGATTGGTGGACCACAACTGATCACCATCCTGGACCTGTCAGGAATCCCGCCTTCGGTACGGACCGACCTCGTCGGCACGTTGTTGCGCATCATCTATGACGCACTATTCTGGGCCAGGAATTTGTCTGAAGGCGGTCGAGAGCGTCCCCTGTTGCTTGTTCTCGAAGAGGCCCATGGTTACCTCGGTCAGGGCGATACAGGTCCAGCAGCGATGGCGGTACGTAGGATTGTCAAAGAGGGACGGAAGTATGGGATTGGGGCAATGATCGTGAGCCAGCGTCCTTCGGAGATTGACACGACAATTCTTTCTCAGTGCGGCACCATCCTGGCGATGCGCTTGTCGAATCCGACTGATCGTAGCCACATTACGGCCACGGTCACAGATAACCTCGAAGGGCTTCTCAGCATGCTTCCAATTCTCAGAACTGGAGAGGCTATCATCGTTGGGGAAGCTGTCCACTTGCCAGTGAGGACATTGATTGACCCACCCGGAAAGGACCGACGCCCCGATAGTAGCGACCCGTTCGTGTACGACGACAAAGGACCAGGTGGTTGGAATCGCAAGAGAGAGAAGAGCAATTACGCAGATGTGGTAGCCGTCTGGCGAAGACAAGAGCCACGTTCTCCTAGGATCATCGTAGATCTGCCTGAAAATGAGGCTGACAAATGATTCGAATTCCTGTCAGCTCATCCAACGTTGTAAGCATTGGGTACGATCCCAGCACCCAGACACTCGAAGTAGAGTTTCACAATGGAAACGTATACCAATATTTCGATGTTCCACAGGGTGTCCATGATGCCCTGATGAGTTCGGGAACTGCGGGACAGTTTCTGAACTCCAACATTAAGGGCGTTTACCGCTACGCTAAGCTTTAGCATAATGCCGATTAATAAGTTTGATTCGCCTATTAGGTCCGCAATTGGTTGCCGCACCGTATCTTATCGGATCCCCGTTAGCAGTAGGGGAATTGCCGGAGCAGGCCCTGACCACGTTGCAGTCGCCTTTGTTCATAGAGCCCGTAGGTGAGTGGCGATGACCAATCTGAGCCTCCCTCCTCAACACCCAGAGTTCAGCGAATTCACCCTTGTCGAACAACTCGCCATCGCCCTGTGTGCTGAGCTGGGCTGGGAGACGGCGAACTGCTTATGCGAGACCTGTGGTCCGCGCGGCACCCTGGGGCGTGAGACAACCGCCTTAGAGAAGGTCGAAGACCTCGACACCAATATGGGACGTGAAAGCGCATGAGCAATGTCCGCTTTTTTGAGGAGACGAAAGAGCAGTCATTGGTCAAATCGACCATCGTCTCCAAGTATTTTTGGGCTTGGGCAAAGGTCATTATTCCGACCGCAAAGCAGCACGACGGAAAGATTGCATACATTGACCTCTTCGCCGGGCCAGGCCGATATAAGGACGGTTCTAAGTCCACGCCGTTGCTGGTCCTTGAAAAGGCCATCCAGGACGCCGACATGCGCCGAATGTTGGTCACCATCTTTAATGATGCCAATGAGGATAACTCGCGGTCTTTGGAGAAAGCAATCAAGGCATTGCGTGGGGTTGACACTCTTAGGTACCGGCCTAAAGTCCGTAACGATGAGATTGGTGAAGAGATCGTCAAGATGTTTGAAAAGATGCAGCTGGTTCCTACGCTTTTCTTCGTGGACCCATGGGGGTACAAGGGTCTTTCGTTGCGACTTGTTAACTCGGTACTCAAAAACTGGGGTTGCGACTGCATCTTCTTTTTTAACTACAATCGCATCAATATGGGTTTAGCCAATGAGGCAGTTAAGGAGCACATGGATGCCTTGTTTGGCGCAACACGCGCGGCTGCGCTTCGTCAAAAATTGAATATGCTAAATCCTCGCGATCGAGAATTGAGCATCGTTGAGGAGATTGCCCAGGCACTGAAAGAAATGGGTGGCAAGTATGCCTTGCCTTTTTGCTTCAAGAATGACAAGGGCAACCGGACCAGCCACCACCTGATATTTGTCAGTAAACACTTCAGAGGCTATGAGATCATGAAGGGAATCATGGCCGCTGAAAGCTCAAAGGCTGATCAGGGCGTGCCCTCCTTCGAGTATAGCCCGGCTGACAAACGCTACCCGATGCTCTTCGAACTGTCGCGCCCGCTTGACGGCCTGGGAAAGATGCTGCTGACCGAATTCGCCGGTCGCCGATTGAAGATGCGCGAGCTATACGAAGAGCACAATGTAGGCAGGCCCTTTATCGAGAAGAATTACAAGGACGTCCTACGAAAACTGGAGACCGAGGGGAAGATCACGGCTGATCCACCCGCCGCAAAGCGCCGTCCACGCAGGGGCGAAGTGACCTTCGGGCCCAATGTGTGGGTGACATTTCCTGTCAGAAAGGGGTAGTGATGGGCGCGGGTTCTTCAATAGAGTGGACCGAGGCGACCTGGAACCCGCTGACAGGCTGCACCAAAATCAGTCCGGGGTGCAAGCACTGCTACGCCGAACGAATTGCATTACGGCTGCAGGCAATGGGTCAGCCCAATTATGCCAAAGGCTTCGAACTTGCCATCCATGAGCGCGCTTTAGACCTGCCGCTGCGTTGGAAGAAGCCGCAGGCGATCTTTGTCAACTCGATGAGTGACCTCTTTCATGAGGAGGTTCCTGTCGAATTCATCCAGCGGGTATTTGATGTCATGCGGCGGGCAGACTGGCATCGTTTCCAGATACTCACTAAGAGGTCAGACCACCTGCTTAGTCTTAGCCCTCTCTTGCCATGGATGCCACACATCTGGATGGGCGTGAGCGTTGAGAACCAGGATTACACCTTCCGCATAGACAACCTGCGCAAGACCAGGGCATATATCAAATTCTTGTCTCTTGAACCGCTGCTCGGACCCTTGCGTCGGCTGAATCTTAGAGGGATTGACTGGGTTATTGTGGGCGGTGAGTCGGGTCCTGGAGCTCGGCCCATGGAATGGTCATGGGTGATCGAAATCCGCAACCAGTGCCAGAAAGCTGGGGTTCCCTTTTTCTTCAAACAGTGGGGCGGTGTGAGCAAGAAGAGGACGGGACGAGAGTTGGAAGGGCGAACTTGGGATGAGATGCCATCGGTGCCGGGGACGCTGGGATTATGAAGGACTATTCCGAATCTGCATTGATTGAACAACCCGCCATCGCGCTATTCGCCGAGCTGGGCTGGGAGACGGCGAACTGCTTCTATGAGACATTCGGCCAGAACGGCACGCTGGGACGGGAGACGAGTTCAGAGGTAGTTCTCGTCCCACGACTTCGGGCGGCTCTTGAGCGGCTGAATCCGGACCTTCCCCCCGACGCGATTACTCTGGCCATAGAGGAACTGACGAGGGACCGAAGCGCCATGAGCCCGGCGCAGGCCAACCGCGAGATCTATCGGTTGCTGAAGAATGGTGTCAAGGTCTCATTCACGGGCTCCCTTACCCCAGCGCTCTCTCAGGGGGAGAGGGAGCAACAAGACGAAGAGGGAGTCGAGAGGGTAAAGGTCATTGACTGGAATGAACCGTCCAACAACGATTTCTTCCTGGGGTCGCAGCTCTGGATCTTGGGGGAGATGTATAAGCGGCGGACGGACTTGGTGGGGTTCGTCAATGGCCTGCCGCTCTTGTTTGTGGAGCTAAAGGCGACGCACAGAAGGCTGCTAGACGCCTACCGGCGCAACCTGCGCGACTATAAGAGCACGATCCCGCACCTGTTCTGGCACAATGCCCTGATCATTCTTTCCAACGGTAGCCAGAGTAAGATCGGCAGCATGACGGCTGAGTGGGAGCACTTCGCCGAGTGGAAGAAAATCAACAGCGAGGGCGAGCAAGGGATCGTCAGCCTGGAAACAATGATCCGCGGGACATGCGAGCCGGCTCGCCTGCTGGACCTCGTCGAGAATTTCACACTATTCAGTGAAACCAAGGGCGGTCCTGTCAAGATGGTGGCGAAGAATCACCAGTACCTCGGGGTGAACAACGCTATCGAGGCGTGGCTGAAGATCGAGGAGAATAAGGGGCGGCTGGGGGTCTTCTGGCATACGCAGGGCAGCGGAAAGAGTTACTCGATGGTGTTTTTCTCGCAGAAGGTTCTGCGTAAGCTAGAAGGGAACTTCACTTTTGTCGTCGTAACCGACCGCGATGATCTCGATGACCAGATTTACAAGAACTTTGCGAATGCTGGGGCTGTGACGGAGTCAGATGAGCGTGTTAGAGCACATAGTGGACAACATCTGAAACAGCTTCTGCGTGAAGATCACCGTTACATATTCACGCTGATCCAGAAGTTCCGTACGGAGAAGGGCGAAGAATATCCCAAGTTGTCCGACCGCTCGGACATCATCGTCATGACCGACGAGGCGCACCGTAGCCAATACGATATCTTCGCCCAGAATATGCGCGATGCCCTGCCCCACGCGGCGTTCATTGGCTTTACCGGGACACCGTTGATGGTGACCGAGGAAAAGACGCGGCAGGCGTTCGGCGATTATGTCAGCATCTACAACTTCAAAGACTCGGTGTTTGACGGCAATACCTTACCGCTCTTCTACGAGAACCGCATCCCGGAATTGCAACTGACTAACGAGAACTTGAACGAGGATATGGAGCGCCTGCTTGAGGAGGCGGAGCTCGATGAGGAGCAAGAGAGGAAGCTGGAGAGGGAGTTTGCACGTGAATATCATCTGATCACGCGGGACGACCGGCTGGAAAGGATTGCCGAGGACATCGTCGCCCATTTCATGGGGCGCGGGCAGATGGGAAAGGCCATGGTGGTCTCTATCGATAAGGCCACTGCGGTCCGGATGTACGACAAGGTGCAGAAGTACTGGGATCGTTGTCTGGAGCGCCTGCGGGTGCAGCGCGCCTCCTGCGGTGAGTCCGAGCGGGAGGAGCTTGATGCGAAGATCAAATACATGGAAGAGACGAACATGGCGGTCGTAGTGTCCCAGTCCCAAAACGAGATCGAAGAGTTCAAAAAGAAGGGCTTAGACATCGCCCTGCACCGAAAGCGGATGGTAAGCGAGGACTTGGACCTAAAGTTCAAGGACCCAGATGACCCGTTCTGCATCGTCTTTGTGTGTGCCATGTGGATGACCGGCTTCGATGTCCCGTCCTGTTCGACCATCTACCTCGATAAGCCCATGCGCAACCATACACTAATGCAGGCCATCGCGCGGGCAAACCGGGTGTTCAGGGATAAGCAAAACGGCCTGATCGTGGACTACGTCGGGGTCTTTCGCGATTTGCAGAAGGCGCTCGCGATCTATGGATCGGCTTCTGGCGGCGGCGTCAAGGAAGGCGAAACGCCAATCAAAGAGAAAGGAGCGCTCGTCGAGCAACTGAGACAGGCGGTTGCGGAGACGACGGCATTTTGCATCAAGCGGGGTGTGGACCTGGATGAACTACAGGCCGCGAAAGCTTTCGAGCGGGTGAGGCTGTTGGACGATGCGGTTGAGGCGTTATTGGTCAACGATGAATCGAAGAAGAAGTACCTCTCGCTGGCGGGCACGGTTGATAACTTATATAAGGCGGTCCTTCCGGATTCTGCGGCTGGCGAATTCCGCCCCACCAGGACATTATTTGTGGTCATCGCGGACAAGATCCGGTCCCTGACACCTGAGACGGATATCTCTCAGGTTATGGAAGCCGTCGAGGTTCTTCTGGACGAGTCCATTGCCACTGAAGGTTATGTCATCCAGGACTCGGTGCAACCTCACTTGAAACGGCTTGTCGATTTGAGCAAGATTGACTTCGAGGCTCTCAAGGGGCACTTTGAAAAAGGTCGCAAGCGGACTGAGGCGGAAAGACTCAAGAGCGCAATCAGCAATAAGCTCATGCGGATGGTGAGACTGAACAAGACCCGCACGGATTACGTGGAGAAGTTCCAACAAATGATCGAGGAGTACAACTCGGGCGCATGCAACGTGGAATTGTTCTTCACGAAGCTCATGGTCTTCGCGCAGGAACTCAACGCGGAGGAAAAGAGAGGAATTGCGGAGCAACTCTCCGAGGAGGAATTGGCCATTTTCGACTTATTGAGAAGGCCGGAGTTGGCTCTGAGCAAGAAGGAGGAGCGGGAAGTCAAGAAGGTCGCGCGGGAGCTGTTGGAGGCGCTCAAGCGAGAGCGGCTGGTGCTCGACTGGCGCAAGCGCCAGCAATCGCGGGCGGCGGTGCGCCTATCTGTTGAGCAAATTCTCGACGGGCTACCGCGAAGCTACACGCCGGAGGTGTATCAGCGCAAGTGCGATGTGGTCTATCAGCATGTCTATGACTCCTATTTCGGGCAGGATCGGAGTATTTATGCGCCAGCAGCTCGAAGGAAGATGCAAGCGAAACCCCGCGTAACCCTCACCCAGCCCTCTCCCTAACAGGGAGAGGGAGCAAAAATGAAAGGGCGAAGGCGGGAAGATCGATGGGAGAAATGGGGAAGCTCAAGGCGATTATCTTTGATGTGGATGGGACGCTGGCCGATACGGAGAAGGATGGGCACCTGGCGGCCCGACACGAACCGTTGGTGGCCATTGAACCGCTTAAGTGAGGTGAAACCCATGAACAAGGTTGCAAAGGTCGAAGCACTGGATAACTACCGCCTGTTCATCGAATTCTCTGACGGCGTAAAGGGCACCGTGAATCTAGCGGATCGCCTGTTCGGGGCGGTCTTCCAGCCGCTGAAGGACCCCGCGTTTTTCGCACAGGTGGGGCTAGATGAATTCGGCGCGGTCTGCTGGCCCAACGGCGCGGACCTGGCACCTGACGCTCTGTATCGAAGGATAACAACGGGTACCTGAAGGCCATCAGAGTTTACTGTGCCAACACTGTCAAGCGGCGCCTGCCCCTCATCGCCAAAGTCTCCTCCCGGACCATCGGCCGCGACTTCCGCTACCCCCGCGACTGGGGCAAGTGACGCGGCACGGTGTTGTTGCCGTCACTCTGTCTTTTTGCCGGGCTCGCCAAGCGGTTCACTGCTTTCGGAGCCCAATTGTTCGCAAATCTTCAGCTAAGTCCAGAGGATCCATTAGTGCGAGTGAGGAGGTACTTCGCAGATGCCAAATGAAGAACGACGAAAACTGGCGGAAGAAGAGAAGCAGAGTTTGTTAACAAAACACAACGACTGTTACATTTGTGGCGAAATGCTCGAAGGGTACAGCAGATCAGAGATCCAGTTTGATCATATATATAACTATGCTGATGGCTATCCCCAAGAACTAAGCAACTTTGCCCCAGTCCATGCATCACCAGACGAGCGAAAGCTTAATTGTCACGCCGCAAAAGGTAGAAAAGCGCCAATTGATTATCGAGAGGAAGTTAGAATCAGGAAGCGGCTGGCTAGTGTACAAGGCCTTGCCGATCGGTTGTGTCCCGATTCGTGTAGAAATTGGCGTCTCTCGGTGTCCATGTGCTGA
>CAZPWD010000016.1:0-22578 GCA_964590025.1 uncultured Nitrospira sp. | reverse complement strand
GGCAGGGATTGAGCGGCTCCGACGAGGTGAGTATGCAGGAACTGGCATCAGTCCGCTGTATGTGCAACGCACCTCTGCAGAACTGAAGTACGAAGAGTCCGGAGGCCTGTCGCCGGTGGCTCTGCGTCAGAAACGGGTGGCAAGAAAAGTGCAAGCCCGAGCGGTGGGGGCTCGGACTCCGTCCGGTCATATGAGGGCGGCGCAAGGAAAAAGCAAGGACGGAACACGAGATGGGGCATGAAAACGTGGCCAGGCTTTTGAATAACGAGGGGGTATTCCGCAGGATGCTCAAAAAGGCCAGCCTTCTTACCCGCCCAACCCCGGCGCGCCAAGACGCGCCTTTTCCCAAGCAAGGCCGCAGCGAACTATCACTTTATAAGGGGTGGCTGGGATGATCCCAACTGCGCGCGCTATTCCACCCACCCAGCCCTCAGCGCGCCAAGACGCGCTTTATCCCGAGCGAGGGCCTTCCAATTCCCTATACCTCCCTTTAGGGGAGTGGCCAAGGCTGCCCTCAACTGCGCGCATCGAACGAGCACAGTTTCACCGTGCGCGTTCTGCGAGCAAGGAGGGCACCTGGCCGCTCCCTCCCCATCCTTCTGAGGCCGCGCGTTGCGCGAGCACGGGGATCGTTCCAGCCACCCCGCCCCTTTTCAGCATCCTGCCAGAGAGGTCCTGGTGATGGACAAATGGGTCATCGAGCCGGCGACCATCGAGGCTCTGCCGGACATTCTACAGATCGAAGAAGCTTGCTTCTCGACCCCCTGGACGCGCAAAATGTTGCAAGCGGAACTGAGCGGCAATCCCTTTGCACATTTTCTATTGGCAAAGCAGGTGCCGCCGGACGAAGCGGGTTCCATCTCGATTGTCGGGTATCTCTGTTTCTGGGTCGTCTTCGAGGAAGTACGGCTGATGAACCTGGCGGTCATCGAGTCGATGCGGCACAAGGGTATCGCCAAGGCCTTGGTCATACAGGCCCTGGAGGTGGGGCTGGCACAAGCGGCGGTGCGCGCCGTGCTCGAAGTGCGGGCTTCGAACCATGCCGCGCATGCACTCTACCGAAGTCTTGGGTTTCGCGACGTGACGACCCGGCCAACGTACTATACCAATCCCATAGAAGATGCGTTGCTGATGGAACTGGACCCGATTGTGTCGGAGCCGGGGCGATTAACACACGAAGTCGGTTGCGAGGGAGGACGTATCAGGCTGCTGCAATAATCTCATAGCCAGGAGGTGCGACATGCTGACAGACAGTATGATTGCGATGATTGCGGAACGGCTGCGCCAATCCAGTCACGAATTCCGTGAACTGGAAGAGGCTCACCACCGTCTGGACCTTGAATTGATCCAATTGCAGAAACGCCACGTACTGACTCCGGCCGAAGAGCTGACCATGAAGGATTTGCACAAAGAGAAGTTGGCGAAGAAAGACAAGATGGCCGAGCTGATTCGTGTCTGGCGAGACCACGAGCTGCAGGCCGCTCCACAGTGAGGAGCATCGTTGTGGGGCTGGCATCAACCTGCAACCGGGACCGGAGTCATGGCACAGATTCTCAATCCACTTGCCGCACATATCCGGACCGTCAAGAAGCGTCTGATCATCATCGGGGCCACGATTCTGGTGGCCCTGATGGTGGCCTTTGCCTTTTCCGGCGAAATGATCGCATGGTTGAATCGTCCGTTTCCCAACCAGCTGGTGTTCTACGGACCAACGGAAGCCTTATTCGCCTCGATCAAAGTTTCCTTTCTGGCGGCGATCCTGGCGAGCCTGCCGGTCATTTTCTATCAGTGTTGGAAGTTTATTGAACCAGCGCTCCTCCCCAAGGAGCAACGCTGGGGTATTCCGCTGTTTGCGCTGGCGGGAGCGCTCTTTGCCTTCGGTTTGATCTTTTGCAATCTCGTGATTCTCCCGCTGGTCATCGATTTCTTCGTCAGCTTCGGCATGGATCACGACATCACCCCGCAATTGAGTGTCGGCACCTACATCGATTTCAACGTCAAATTTCTCCTGATATTCGGCTGTGCGTTTGAATTGCCGCTGGTACTCACCATCCTGGCGCGGGTCGGGGTGGTCTCGGCCCAGGTGTTAGCGAAGTATCGGAAACACGCGATCATGGCCGCGTTGATCCTGTCGGCCATCGTCACGCCCGATGCGACCCTCTTTACCATGCTCTTGATGGCCGTGCCCTTGATGGTGTTGTATGAGATCGGAATTCTTGGCGCACGCATCTTTGGGCGGGGAGGCCCGACCGAAGTCAACTTGCCGCTCGATCCGGATTTGCCGATAGGGCCGGCAGGGCAGCGGGTGCGATAGCAGGATGCTGAAAACGTCCGCCAGCGGCGTTCTCGCATCGCGCAGAGGCTCAACGTACCGAAGCGTACGCCTCGCCTCTTCGCTCGCTGCGGCCTTGCTGAACGGCCTTTTTGAGCATCCTGCGGGGATGCCATCCTCTTGTCCCAGACGTGCAGGCCATCGAAGTTCTGCTGTACCGAAATGGTTTTTCCGCAGCCTGATAGAAGCTGGTAAGGGGATAAGGGGTAGTGGCAAGGGATAACGGGGTAGGAGATAGATGAAGATTTGGGCTTGGATTATACCTACAGTCCTTGCGCTGAGTATATGGAGTGCAGGCGGGATACTGGGGGCTGCCACTCAGGCACCCTCGCCGGTCCCGCCATCCCCGCAGCAAGCCCCAGGCCATGGGGAGAGCCAGCTTCAATACGATCCCTTCGGTCAGCAGGCCACGAGCATTCAGGCACTCACGTCTGTCGGGAACGATCTGGTCTATGCCGGCTCATTTGGCCTTGGTCTATTTCGCAGCGAGGATCGTGGCGCCACCTGGACGAAATCGGGCCAGGGTGTGAGCGATCCGTTTATTCTGACGCTCACTACGGGGAAAGACAGCGCGATCTATGCCGGGACCTTTCGCGGTGGGGTCTTTCGTTCGCGCGATCGAGGAAAGAGCTGGCAGGCGATCAATAGTGGGCTCAAGCGCCTGGAAATCAAAGCCCTTCTTGCCGTGGGTGATGGGGTGTACGCAGGCACGGGCGACGGGGTCTATCGACTCGCCGCCGCCGACCGCTGGTCGGTGGTCACCACCGGTCTCGACGACATCCTGGTCCATGCCTTGGCCCTCTCGTCCGACGGGACGCTGTTTGCCGGAACTTCTGGGAAAGGCATCGTGCGATTTAAGGCTCAATCGACCGGCTGGGTGCGTCAGCAAGATGGACTCAAAGATCATGAAGGTATGACGGAGAACTTTATTCGAGTGCTGACGATCGATCCCGAGGGTGGCATCTATGCCGGCACGTTCGACGGAGGCGTCTTTCGCAGTGCCGATGGAGGCGTAACCTGGCGGCCCATCAGCCGGGCGCTCCCGAACGATTCGATTCGCGGGATACTGTTCAACAGCCGGGGGCTTTTTGTGGCGACGGGGCACGGCATTTTCAAAACGACCGACAAGGGGCGTCAGTGGGTGCCGCTCAATAAGGGGTTGACGAGTATGGCCATCCAAGTCTTGATCGAGTCCGGCGCCGGAGTGCTCTATGCGGGTACGAGCGACGGGGCATTCCGAAGCGACGACGACGGACAGACGTGGAATCCCATCAATCAGGGTCTTGAGGGAGGGGAGGCTCCGGCACCTTTCCGTTTTCGCTAACCAAGAAAGGGTAGAGGACGATGTCAGAGACTACAGAGAAAACACGAGCCACTATTTCCGTCAGCAGCAAGGGGACGCAGCTGGGCGAGATTGTGGTGCGATTATTTCATGATGTGGCGCCGGGGCATGTGAAGAACTTCATGAAGTTGGCCCAAGAAGGCTTCTATAACGGCACGACCTTTCATCGGGTCATTCCCGGTTTCATGATCCAGGGTGGCGATCCCAACAGCAAGAATCCTGACCGTGCGTCGCATGGCATGGGCGGACCGGGGCACAAGGTCAAGGCCGAGTTCAACAGCAAGCCCCACAAGCGCGGGGTGCTCTCCATGGCGCGCTCGAACGACCCGGACAGCGCCGGCTCGCAGTTTTTTATCTGCGTCGCGGACGCGAATTTTCTCGATTGGCAGTACACGGCATTCGGTGAAGTGGTCAGCGGGATGGACGTGGCGGACAAGGTGGTGAACATGAAGCGGGACGGCCGGGACAATCCGCTGGAGCGTGTGGAGATGACAGTCACGATCACCGAATAGCGTGAGGGGTTAGGGGTAAGGCGTGAGGGGTTTAGACCGAAGAGAATATGGACTGTCGGAATCGGTGTGCGATTCTTTCTGGGCAATCGCCTCACGCCTCACGCCTTACGCCGTACTGTTCTTGGCCGGTTGCGCAATTCCTATGGTGCCCTATCGCGCGGTCTACGAAGATCCGGTGAACTATGTTCGACTGGAGGTGGATGATGCCGTCCTGCCGGAGTGGCCTCCCAGCGCGCATGCGCATCCGAAAGCGATGCGTGCCGAGGAAGTTGCTCGTATTCTCGGCGGCATCTTGGTCAAAGAACATCGGATCTGGTTACAGAAATGGCTGCAGGGCGAGGCACCGCTGATGCCGGCGTTTCGTCCTGAGGAACTCGCCCTCTTGTCTCAGCAGATCGCAGAGGCATTCGCCCTGGCCCGACCGGACGAACGCGTGACGTTTTACCTCAGTCAACCGCAAACATCCGTCAAGCGAGTCATCACCACGGGCGGATTATACATCCATGGCTCTGAACTGCATTTCATTTTGGGGAATTGGCAGGTTGTCTATGGCATTCCAACCTATGGAATGATCTACGATCGGCTCTATCCCATGCGACCGACGGTCGCCAAGGGATTTTACTTGTTCTTCGATCCAGGTGAGGCAACCATAACACAACGGCACAGTCTCTGGGATACGTTGTTGGCCAACACCAATGACGAACTCGTGATCGATCTTACGAACATTGTCTCTGGCCCTATCGCGTCTGTAGCAGAACGCTGAAAAAGTCCGCCAGCGTAAGAAGACCGTTATTTGGTTTATTTGGTTTGTCTCGTTTGTTTGGTTGAACCAGACAGACCAGATGAACCAGATAAACAAAACAAACCAGTTTGAGCATCCTGCCAGTCCCGCTTGTCGTGCCCGTCGTTCGTATGCGGACGATTTCCTCATCCTGCTGAATGTTGAACGTGAGAAGCGGAGAATTCCCTGTCAAGACAGAGACTTAGTAGATTTCATGCAGGTGATTCGGTAAGATGACGCATCCGCAGAAACGATGCGGCTTACCCACCGAGGATGATCGATCCAGGGAGCAGGAGTGGTCCGAACCCGTGTTGTTGTCGCCCTGATTGTCATTCTGCTGGTCAGCGGTGGAGCCTTTTTCATTTTCTCGCCCTACTTGACTGGCGACGATTATCTCAAAGATTTCTTCCTCCAGCAGCTGGAACAGAGTATCGGGCGTAAGATTGACGTCCATCGCATCAAGTTGGTCCTGTTCCCTCGCATCCGATTGGAACTGACGCAGGTCGCAATTCACGATCGGAATTCCGATGACGTCTTGTTATCGGTTAAGAAGTTGGATTTGGTCTTGCGGTTTCTCCCGTTGTTGCGCAAGCAGGTGGTGGGGAAGCGGTTGTTCATCGAAGAACCGACCTTAACGCTTAGGCGCAATCCCAGCGGCCACTGGAATCTACTCGATCAGGTCGTCCAGGGGGGCTCAGCCGATCAGGATGCCGTGCAGACGATCAGCCGAATTTTCCGCATCCGTGAAGCGACGTTGGTAAACGGGAAGCTGATCATCATCGACGACGCACGCCCTGACGGGGCTCGATCGATGACATTGGAGTCGGTGGAGGCGTCGCTGGTCATCAGAGCGGAGCGGGGACAGGCGGATTTGCACGTTTCTGCAGGTCATGCAGGCGGAAAAGGCCTCTCTACCATCTCCCTGGCCGGAACGATCAGCACCGCCCAACGGCAGATGATGGCGATCGACGATTCCTCGGCTTCGCAGGCCACACTTCAATTCGATGGCACACTCGAAGCTGCCAATCTGAACCTTCGAGAGGTGGCGGACTTCTTCGGGCCCCGCCCGGTTCCGGAGCATTTGCAAGGCGCCGTCAATATGCACAGTCATGTTCGGGCGGTGCCTGGTGTCGCGGGCTATGATGTGGTCTTGTCCGATTTGTCCGCGAATCTCGAACAGCTGAGGCTCACAGGCCAAGCGAGCCTCTCCGGTCTGTTGACGCCTCAGCCCACGTTTGCGTTCACCTTTGCGGCATCCCCGATCCAATTGAGCCAGTTGCTCACGACCGTGCCGGCCGAATGGGTGCATCCGCGGCTGCCGGCGATTATTCAGGACCGGGAGATCGACGGGATGTTGGAGGTTGTTTCGGCGACTGTCACGGGATCGTCGGTGGCGGGGCCGCAGCTGTCGTTAACGGGGGAATTTCGCGTGAAACAGGGGCAAGCCTTGATCGGCGGCAGTCATGTCCCTGCCAAGGATTTGGCCGCGGTGGTGTCGGTTGAAGCTGGCCGTCTCAGGGTGTCGAATCTGAGCGGACTCTATGGCACGATCCACATGAATGAGAGCAAGGCGCTCGTCTCATTTTTGGATGCGGGGCCCTGGCTTGAAATGGACATTACCGGGGAGATGGCCGCCGCAGACTTGCTGCAGTTTCTCGCGAAGACCGTCAAGTCGGAACAGCTGTCGCGTGTGTTGGCCGCTTCGCGTGAGGTCGAAGGCAATGCCGCTCCCACGTTTCGTATGGTCGGCCCGCTCGATCAGCCGGGCGGCGTCACCTTTGCCGGGGGAGAGATTACCGTGCAGCGTGTCAGTCTGACCCATCCGTCGTTGCCCGAGCGAGTGACGGCGCTGCAGGGCCGGTTCGTGCTGTCGGATGGCGGGACTCTGTTCGATCATGTGACGGGACATTTGGGCGATCTGGCCTTGCAGATCAGTGGGGGCATCACAGGGGGCAGTGGCAGCACCTTTCAGGATTTCCTGATTCGAGTCAATGGCGATGCGGACCATATGGCCAAGTTGCTGCCCTCGAAAGCTATTCCAGCCGGGATGATCGATGGGTTGGTCAACGGCGCCGTGGTGTTGACAGGGCCGACCGTGTCGCCGCACATACGGGGTGAGGTCGTCTTGACTGAATCGAAAGTGACGCTTCCCGGTCTGGTCGAAAAACCGATCGGCGCCCAGGCGACGGTGGAATTCGAGGGCATGATTCCACAGGCCTCCGGTGTCTTGCTCGATCGGCTCGAGCTGAGCGTGCCACCGATCCGACTGACGGTCAAGGGCAAGATTCAACTGGGTGAAAGATTCTCCATCGATGCGGCGCTTTCGACCGGCACGCTGTTATTGTCCCGCGTGCCGGAATGGATTGCCAAGGGAGGGTTTGAGGCGGGGAATATCGAATTGTCGCTCGACATGAAGGGTAAGGGTCTCGATTGGAAAGCCTGGAGGACCACCGGGTGGCTCGCGTTGACCAACGGTCTGATGAACGCCAAGGGGGTCGAGGGACCCATCCAGGATCTGTATGTGCGGGTCCACTTCGTGAAGAACGGCGCAGAGATCAAGCGGTTGTCGTTTCGCCTGCTCGACAGCGACGTCGCGCTGGAAGGGACGATCCGCAACTGGGCGGCGAAACCCACGATTACCGCCAAGATCGAGTCCAATCAGATGGATCTCGACCTCCTCATCCCGAAAGGCCAACGGTCGCCGATTCGAGAATTTCTGGAAACCCTAGCAGCCACTAGCAAGGTCCAGGCAACCGCGTCGATGGCGCGCGGCCATTACAAGCATCTCAAATTTGGGAGCCTCTCCGCCCGCATTATGATTCAAGACGGCGTGCTCGATCTCGATCGTGTGTCCGGCCAATCGACCAATGGAGATGTCGCCGGCCGTATCGTAGTGCAACTGCCGCGCAAGGAGCCAGCCGACGTTGAGATCGCGGTTCGGGCGACGGGCCTGTTGGTGGAAGATGTGCTGAAGCTGGCGGGGGGGAAAGGAGGCGGAATCACAGGTGAAGCTCGAGTGGCGGGGACGATCCTCGGCCATGGGAAGAACCCGCATGGGCTGTATCCCACGTTGAACGGCAAGGTGGAGGTCCTACTTGAAAACGGACGCATCTTCAAATCGCCGGAACGGGTGACCTGGAAAATCATCAGCATCTTGAATCTTCCAGCCGTGCTCCAAGGGAAGGTGGATTTGGAGAAAGACGGGTTGCCCTATAACAAAATTTCGGCGACAGTTCTCGCGCGGAACGGGCTTTTCGAAACCGAGAACCTGATCATCGATAGCCCGATCGTCAAGATTACCGCTGCCGGCAACTATGATCTGCCGACGGATCAAATCGACATGGTCTGGGCCGTCAGCCCGTTCGGGTCGTATTCGCAATTCCTGAAAACGATTCCACTCTTCGGACGGATCTTTGCCGGTGATCGCAAAGGCGTTGCCACTGCGCTGTTCTCCGTCAAAGGGTCAATCGAGGATCCGGAGGTGACGTATCTGCCGATGAAGTCGTTCGCCGCCGGCGTGACGGGCCTGGCGCAACTTGCCTTCGACATCTTGAAGAACACGGTCATGCTGCCGATTGATCTGATGACGCCTGATGAGGAGAAAGGTGCCGACAAGGACACCATACCCGCGCCTGAACCGGTTCCATCCGCGCCTTGACCGACCTCCATCCCCGTGCTAGATTCCGACCGGCATTCACTATGGCGTCATCTACTCCCCACTCTCAACGTGCCACGGTCTTTATCGCTGCCAGCGAGACTGACGCCAATCTGTATTACGCCACAAAGTTTATTGCGCCGGACCCCTTTATCTATTTGGAAATTAAAGGGGAGCGGATTCTGGTGATGAGCGATCTCGAAATGGATCGGGCGAAGAGCCAATCGTCCGTCGATCGGGTGCTCTCGTATTCGGAGGTCGAAGGGCGAGCCAAGACACAAGGCATCGCCGAGCCAGGCACGGTCGAGGTCGTCCATATCCTTCTGCGGGAAGCCGGCATCACGCAGATCCTAGTCCCGGCGAACTTTGCCTTTGGCCATGCCATCAAGTTCCAGTCCTTGGGGTATCAGCTGCAACCGAAGCGGGACCCGTTCTACGAACAGCGTGTGGTGAAGACCGCTGAAGAAGTCCGCTATATCGAAGCAGCCCAGCGCGCGACCGAACAGGCGGTCGCGGCTGCCCACGACATGCTGCGTCAGGCCTCGATCAATAAGGATCGCCTGTGGTTCGATGGGATACCGCTGACGTCGGAGCGAGTGAAGAAGCTGATCAATGTGAAATTGATGGAGTGCAACTGTGTCGCCCAGCATACCATTGTTGCCGGGGGAGAGCAGGCCTGCGATCCACACAACGAAGGCAGTGGGCCGTTGCCGGTTCACCGCAGCATTATCTTCGACGTGTTTCCTCGTTCGGCCACCAACCGGTATTTTGCCGACATGTCCAGGACCGTGGTACGTGGGACCCCAAGTCCCGAGCTGAAGCGGCTTTACCAGACAGTCCTGGATGCACAGGAAGAGGCCATCACGAAAGTTAAAGACGGGGCGGACGGGAAGAGGATTCATCAAAGTATCTGCGCGCGGTTTGAAAAAGCCGGGTACAAGACAGGCTTGGTGAACGGGCGCATGCAGGGCTACTTTCACGGCACCGGCCACGGGGTCGGACTCGACATCCATGAAATGCCGCGCATCAGCCGCACCGGATCACTGCTCCAAGAAGGCCACGTCGTCACCGTCGAGCCCGGCCTCTACTATCCCGGTCTCGGTGCCGTCCGCATCGAGGACATGGTGCTCGTCACGAAAGACGGGTGCCGTAATCTGACGATCTCTCCCAAGACGTTCGAGTTGGACTGAACAGGACGTAAGGCGTTAGGCAGGCGTAAGGGGCAAGAAGTCTCCCCGCGTGTTACGCTTGACGTGTTACGTTTCACGTCTTCTATGCGCCTGACCTTCACGATTCAACGATTCAATCCCGAAGTCGATTCCACACCCCAACCTCAAGAGATCCGGCTCGACGTCGGCCGTGGGATGACCGTCCTCGATGCCCTCATTCGCATCAAGCAGGAGTGCGACGGGAGTCTGGCACTCCGCTATTCCTGCCGCTCTGCGATTTGTGGCTCCTGTGCGATGACGATCAACGGCAGCGAGAAGCTGGCCTGCCGCACGTCCCTCCGCAAAGAACTTGAACGGCACGGGCACATCAGGGTCGCGCCGCTCCGCAACTTGCCGGTGATCAAGGACCTGGTCGTGGATATGGCGTCTTTTTGGAATAAAGTTCTGGATGTGCATCCGTGGCTTACCTCGTCGCGCGAGCCGCAGCAACGCTATGGGCCGATGGCGCAGCTGACGATCCTTCCGAAGGATTCGCAGTTTCACAATGTGGATGCCTGCATCATGTGCGGCGCCTGCGTCGCGGCTTGTACCACGCATGAAGTCTCGAAGGGGTTTGCCGGCCCTGCAGCTTTGGCGAAGGCCGATCGTTTCCTCTCCGACCCACGCGAGTCCCCTTCGGCGACACGCGCCAGGCTCTCGGCGCTTCAAGACGAGCATGGGATTTGGGACTGCACACGCTGCAACTTCTGCGTGGAGGTCTGTCCGAAAGATGTCAAACCCATGGAGGCGATCGTCCGGTTACGGCGGGCCTCGCTCGAACGAGGATTTACGGCGACCGGCGGCGCGCGCCACATCCTCGGCTTTACCGATCTGGTCGAACAGCAAGGGCGGTTAAACGAAGCGATCATGCCGCTGAAAGTGGTGGGATTCACGCCGCGTGGCCTCTTGCGTATCCTGCCCCTGGGCATCAAGATGTTACTTAAAGGAAAAATCCCCAATCCCTTCGGACATGCGCTCCCCGGGCTCAGCCACCTCCAGGCCCTCATCCGGCGAGCGCGACGTGCCATGCCGCCAGGCTGACGCCCATGGCCTGGACCTTTCGTTTTCTTGAAGAGATTGCCCTGGCCGATATTGCCTTCGAAGCCGAAGGCGAGTCGGTCGAAGAGGTGTGTCGAGGCGCGACGCAGGCCCTCCTTGAGAGCATGGCGAACCCTGCCACGGTGTCTGGAGGATGGGAGCGTGTGATTGAACGGAGCGATGCGGACCCGTCGATGCTGTTGTTCGATTGGTTATCGGAGGTGGTCTACTGGAAAGACGCCGCAGGGGTGGTCTTCCGAGAGGCGCCGCTCACCCTGACGCGGGAGGGGGACGTCTGGCTGTTGCGAGCACATCTGATCGGCGCGCCGGTGGATCAGCAGGCGCAAGAACTCCACGCCGATGTGAAAGGGGTCACGAAACATCTATACGAGCTCAAGCAGACAGGCAGTTGCTGGAAGGTACGCGTGGTGCTCGACGTCTGAAGCGGCCTGAAAGCGAGACAGGCGCGATGAGCGAGAAGTGTGAGGTAAGGCAGCTGTCTCGAACACGTCACGCTTGTCTCGCTCGTCCCGCAAGTCTCGCCAGGTTGGTCATGACCACTTGATATGAATCTCAACACTGACATGACGGTCAATCGGATTACGGACGAGATTTGGGAAATCCCTCTGTCTGAAAAACCCGGCATGCTAGTGCCGGCTAGGATTTATGCAACCAGGGAGATTCTTCAGGCCATGGACTCCGGGGTCTTCGATCAGGTAACCAATGTCGCCTGTCTGCCTGGCATTCGCCGGTATGCGCTCTGTATGCCGGATGGGCATTGGGGCTATGGATTTCCGATCGGAGGTGTCGCGGCGTTCGACGTCGAGCACGGTGTCATCTCGCCTGGCGGCGTGGGATACGACATCAACTGCGGCATGCGGCTGATTCGAACAGATTTGACGCTGGCGGACGTGCAGCCATATCTAGAGAAGCTCATGACCGAACTCTTTCGGAGAGTGCCGGCCGGCGTCGGAGCGAGCGGATTCGTTCGGCTCTCGGGGGAGGAATTTCGTCGCGTGATGACCCATGGGGCCGGGTGGTGTGTGGAGCGGGGATACGGGTGGCATCGGGATCTCGTCCGTATGGAAGAAGGGGGCTGTATCGAGGGAGCCGATCCGTCGATCGTGACCGACCACGCGATCCAACGTGGCATCAACCAGCTGGGGACCTTGGGATCGGGCAATCACTACCTCGAAGTCCAGGTGGTCTCGAACGAGCGGATTTTCGATCCGGTCACGGCAGCGGCGCTTGGTATCACCGGCCACGAGCAGATCGTCGTAATGGTGCATTGCGGCTCGCGTGGGTTCGGCCATCAGGTTGCGAGCGACTATCTCAAGGTGTTTGAAAAGGCCATGCGCCGCTATGGCATCACAGTAAAGGATCAGCAGTTGGCCTGTGCACCGTTTCGATCTCCCGAGGGGCAGGAGTATTTTTCCGCCATGAATTGTGCCGCGAACACGGCCTTTGCCAATCGCCAAGTCATCACGCATCAGATTCGCGAAGCCTTCGCGACGGTCTTCGGTCGGTCCGCCGAGGCATTGGGGATGGAGTTGGTATATGACGTGGCGCATAACATCGCCAAGGTAGAACGGTATACAGAAGGGGAGTTGGTGGTGCATCGCAAAGGAGCGACCAGGGCGTTTGGGCCGGGGAGTCCGGAGCTACCAGAAACGTTTCGACAGACAGGCCAGCCGGTCATCTGTGGCGGCTCGATGGAGACCGGTTCGTACCTGCTCGTGGGGACAGATCAAGCGGTGCGCGACACGTTCGGGTCGACGATGCACGGGTCTGGGAGAACAATGTCCCGCGCACAAGCGAAGAGAACGGTTCGCGGCGAGCAGCTGCAGCAGCAAATGAAAAAGCGCGGCATTTTGGTCAAGGCCGTATCGATGTCGGGTCTCGCGGAGGAGGCTGGCCTGGCCTACAAAAATATATCTGAAGTTGTGAAGTCGGTCGAGCGTGCGGGAATTACAAAAAAGGTGTTGGAATTGCGTCCCGTAGGGAATATAAAGGGATAGCAGAATACCGATCTGCGAGGCGCCATGGATGATGGAGCAACGGAAGAACCTCCGGTTTCACGTCCAATTTCGCAGTTCGTTTTCTTCCATCGCCATGGTCGGCGGAGAGGGCAGCGTCGTCGATCTCTCCATCAGGGGTTGTCGCATCGAAAGTCCCACCGAGGTTCAGCCAGGAGCTTCTCTAGAGGTCCGAATCGCGGCGATAGAGCACGAACCCCCAATTCAGATTCAGCAAGCATTAGTTCGGTGGAGCCGAGGGCGGCAATTCGGCCTTGAGTTTGTGACGATGGCTCCGGAAGAATGGGCCTGCCTCCAGCACACCGTGAAGCAGATCGAAATGGAGCCCTACCAGCGAGCGCAACAGCAAAAAGAACCCGGCACCTAGCAGGATGCTGGAAACGTCCGCCAACGCCACAGACCGTGGCGCGTGAAGCGCCAGACAGGCGAGAAAGGCGCGACTTGGACAGATTAGATTTCCGCCTCGTCCAGCTCGTTTTCCCACACGTGCGAACCATCAAAGCCCTCATGTCAAAAAATAGTTTTTCCACAGCCTGCTAGGCGCAGTCGGAAATTACGAAAGAGTTGGAGCAAATCGGCCGTAAGGGTAACCTAACAGAACCGCACCGGAAGTTGGCGGCGTAGGGGCTGTTTCCAAACAGCCAATTGGTCGTTGGGGATGAATCGTGGGGAAAGTCGGCAGTGCCATAGATATGTCTCAGGGGCGAGCGCGGCCGCTGGCTCTGGTGGTTGACGATGAGCGCATGACAAGGCGGCTCGTCCGCGAGGCGCTCGAGAAGTCTGGCCTTGACGTCCGCGAAGCCGAGAGCGGGGCGCAGGCGATCGAGTTATTTGGATCGGATCGCCCCGACATCGTGTTAGTCGATGTCCTGATGCCCGGGATGGACGGACTCACGACTTGCGCGACGCTGCGGGGGATGTTCGGAGGGAGCTGGATTCCCATCTTGATCATGAACGGACTCGATGATGCCGAGTTGATCGCCAAAGCCTATGAGCAGGGTGCGACCGACTTCATCACGAAGCCGGTCAACAACACGATTCTCTGTCATCGGGTGTGGTACCTGTTGCGCGGCAGCAGTACGTTGAACGCTCTGTTGAGAAGCGAAACGAGGCTGGGATTGGCCCAACGGATCGCGAAGATCGGAAATTGGGAATGGCACCCACCCACGAACCGGTTCATCGGGTCCCATGAATCCTTCCGGCTCATCGGCATGCGCTCGCAGGATTTCGGAGGAACTCTCGAGGCGTTCCTTGATACGGTGCATCCAGACGATCGGGGCAAGATCGAGACGGTGCTCAAGGGCATGGTGACGCACCGAACGCCCTGCGATATCGATATCCGCCTCGTCCTGCCGACGGGCGCAGATTTTACCGTGAACGTGCAGGCTGAAGTCGTCCACGACGACCGTATCAGGTCCTATTCGATCGTCGGTACGATCCAAGACATTTCGGAGCGGAAACGGTCGGAACGGGAGATCCATCGCCTCGCCTATTTCGATAGCCTGACC
This sequence comes from uncultured Nitrospira sp., assembly GCA_964590025.1. Lineage (GTDB taxonomy): Bacteria > Nitrospirota > Nitrospiria > Nitrospirales > Nitrospiraceae > Palsa-1315. The sequence goes on along the minus strand of CAZPWD010000016.1, from coordinate 8,166 downwards.
GGTCTCCCCAATCGCGTGCTGTTCAAGGATCGTGTGACACAAGCCTTGACCCATGCCAAGCGGTATCACACGACCTTCGCCACGCTCTTTCTGGACTTGGACCGTTTCAAAGTCATCAACGATACGTTGGGACACAATGTCGGCGATCTGCTGTTGAAGAGCTTCGCCGATCGCCTAGCCGATTCCATTCGCCACAGCGACTCGGTCAGCCGCGATGTGGCGTCGGAGCCCGAGCAAATGCTGGCACGATTGGGCGGCGATGAATTTACCGTGCTGCTAACGAATTTGTCCGATGTGCAGGATGCGGGGAAGGTCGCACGGCGCATCTTGGATGCGTTGGCACAACCTTTCTCGATCGAGGGGCGGGAAATCTTCGTGACGGTGAGCGTGGGGATCGCCATCTATCCGGCCGACGGCGAGTCGGTGGACGCGTTGCTCAAGAACTCGGACAGCGCGATGTATCACGCCAAGGAGCAAGGACAAAACAATTATCAGTTCTATTCCAATTCGATGAATGCCGCCGCTGGCGCACGATTGGCGCTGGAAGGCGAATTACGTCATGCGATCGAACGAAACGAACTGGTCGTCTATTATCAGCCGAAGGTGGATCTACGGACGGCTGTGATCGTGGGCGCGGAAGCCCTCGTTCGATGGCAGCATGCCCAACAGGGTTTGCTCCTGCCTGACGCCTTCATGCCGGCGGCGATCGACACCGGCCTAATTCGTGAAATCGACGAGTGGGTCTTATGGACCGTATGTCGACAACAATGTATGTGGCAGGAGGCGGGGTTGTCCCTGGTATGCGTCTCCGTCAACGTGTCCAACTCGCTGTTTCATGGCAACACACTGGTGGCGGTGGTGGAAGAGTCGCTCCGCCGGACGGGGTTGTACGCCCGTTGGCTGGAGTTGGAATTGACCGAATCGATCGTGATGAGAAATGTGGACGCCTCGATCGCGATGTTGCGGAGATTGAAAGAGATGGGCGTGCAGCTGGCGATCGACGATTTCGGAACCGGGTATTCGTCACTCAGCTATCTTCAACGGCTTCCGCTCGACATGGTTAAGATCGATCAATCGTTCATCCGAGACATCGTGACCCAAGCAGGACCTGCCTCGATCGTCCGGGCGATCATCGCCATGTCCCACAGCCTTGACCTTGTGGTCCTTGCCGAAGGGGTCGAAGAAGAGACGCAACGGAAGGTGCTCCTCGAACAGAGATGCGATCACGCCCAGGGCTACCTGTTCGGCCGGCCCATGCCGGAGGAGGAGTTTGCCACATGGCTGTCTCGCATCGATCTTCGAGAGGCCAGCTGAAGACCCGATTCCGTCGCCGTGGACCGGCGCGACGTGCTCGAAACCCGTGAAGCGTCGCTCGTTTCCGGATTCGGACGTTTCACGAACGACGAGGCTGGCCTTTTTGCGCATCCGGGCTAGACTTAGGTGAGTCTGACTCAACCAGAACACGAGACAAACCAAACACACCAGAGCAACCAGTCGGTTCTCGCGCTTCACGGTTCGACCCTTCGACAAGCTCAGGGTCCCGAGCCGAGTCGAGGGGCAGGCTCACCGTCGCGGTCCATGCACGGTGACTTTCCGAAAGGCGGAAGTTATACTTCGAAAGGTGCGTGCACGTCGATGAGGTGGAGGCGATTGTTATGAAGAATTATGTCAGAGGGTTGTGGGGGATCGTGGGAATAGGGTTGCTCACCTTGCCCGTTGCCATAGCGGCTGGAGCGTCAGATAAGCCGGTGACGGGTGACACGGTTATCCGGGAAACGCAGGAGGCGGTGACGGCCACCAAGGACTATACGATTCAGCAGAAAGATGCGTTTCAGCGGAAGGTTCAAACAGAGCTGGATGAGATGCAAGTGCGTATCACGCAGCTCCGTGGACAAGTCACGCATACGTCGGCGGAAGCAAGAGCGGACATCCAGAAGGCGATCGGGGAATTAGAGAAGAAGAAAGACCTGGCCAATAAAAAAGCCGAGGCCATTCACTCTGCAACGGCCTCTTCCTGGGAGCAGGTGAAGTCGAAAACCTCGGCCGCGATGGACGATCTTCGAGATTCTCTCACACAGGCCCTGTCGCATTTCCCGTCACGGTAGACCAATGAAATATGCCCTCTACCCCGGTTGCGCGGCGCAAGGGGCGACACCGGAACTGTATCAATCGACGAGGGCGATCATCGGCCGATTGGGGATCGAGGTCGTTGAACTCACAGCCGCGGCCTGTTGCGGCGCCGGTGTGGTGACGGAAGCACATCCTGATATGGCGCTGGCGCTTAACGCCAGGACGTTTGCGCAAGCGGAGGCGCTCGGACTGGATGTCATGACGATCTGCGGCACCTGCCAAGGGGTGATGAGCGCAGCCAATCGACGATTGAAGACGGAGGCAGGGACTCTGGATCGCATCAACGCTCTCCTGGCACCAGAAGGTCTGGCCTACCACGGTCATGTCCAAGTCAAACATCTGTTGTGGATTGTGGTGCGAGACATCGGGCTGGCTCGCCTGGGCGCTCTGGTCTCTGTGCCGATGCGAGACTTCCACATCGCCCCGTTTTACGGTTGCTACATCCTGCGTCCGTCGTGGGATCTGGGGTTTGACGATCCTGAGAATCCCCAATCCCTCGAGCGCGTCATCAAGGCCGTCGGTGGCGAACCGGTGGCCTATGCCGGGAGAACCAAATGCTGTGGGTTTCCCATCATCCTCGAAAGGGAAGCCATTGCCGTGGCCATGGCAGGGATGCACATGAATGAAGCCAAGGAGCAGGGGGCTGACTTTATGGTGACGCCTTGTCCTCTCTGTCATATGAGTCTGGATATTTATCAGGATCGGGCTGGTCGTGCGGTGAACCGCGAGCTCCACTTACCGATCTTGCATGTGCCGCAGTTACTTGGTCTGGCGATGGGCCTTCCGGCCAAGGACTTGGGGCTCTCGCATCATGTGATCTCGGTCGATTCCATTCTGGCAACGCTTGAGCGTCGGCGAACACATCCGCAACCTTCCTGAAGGAGTCGGCGAATGAACGTGGTGAACCTCTCAGATTATCAGCAGTTTAGTAGTGAGAAGATGAAGAAGAACAATATGTTTCAGACGCCGCGATTCTTCTGCGACATCTACTGCTTTGAGCCAGGGCAGGAACAGAAGGGGCATAGCCACGGCGAACAGGATAAAGTCTATCTCGTGCTTGAGGGGCAGGGCACGTTTCAGGTCGGTTCAGAGAAACGGGTGCTCGGTCCAGGGCAGGGTACCATGGCGACGGCCGGGGAAGAGCATGGCGTGAAGAATCACACAGATCAGCGCCTCAAAGTAATAGTGTTCATGGCGCCGAATCCCTCTTGAAGACGTGAATCGTTAAAGGTGAACGTTCAACGGCTAGAGCAGACAATTTTTCTGGCTGGGCGATTCACGAATTGCGATTCACGTTTAACGTTTTCCACCCAACGGAGCGGTCACGATGATCGCTCTGGCGAGGTCGCCTTCGCGACTCCTTCCTTCAGGTACCCGGAGATATCGAGATCGTCTTTTAGTTCTCCGTGACAGTTCAGGCAGGCTCTGACGTAGCAAATCAGAGCGATAACACGTATCAGGAGTCAATCCTGACTGCGCCCGATTATCTTTTCGGAACTGCCCGGCCTTCTTCGAGGTCTTGTAGATCTGCCCAGCTAGTGAGGTCGGTTCGGGAGGGATCGATGGCATCTCTGAGCTTGTTGAAGTATTCCTGCTTCTCCGGGGTGCTTGGTTCGCGATTCAGCATCATTCGGTTCCATGCTTCCAATTCGGCTGGAGGATGCGCCTTCGCCGTCTGTGCGAACCAGTTCGCCACTGCTTCGTCTGATGGATTGAGTTTGACGGAGGTGGTGAACTGATCGTCCGTGATGCCTGCGAACTCCATGAGCCGGTCATCCATGGGGCAGGGGTAGATGTATTCGCCCTCGGTGCCGGCCAGCACGGCACGGCACTTATCGATCATCCGCGCCAGATGGACATAACCTTTTAGCTTGTCGCGCATGCTCCGGGGGAATGATTTCCGTAAATCCATAGCAGGATGTTGAAAAAGCTCGCCAGCCGCTCAAGCGCGCGACGGGCATGCCTAGCGCGACAGGCGTGACGCGCTAGCCCTGATTCCGAGTGTCTTTCCTTTCCCGCCAGTCTCGCCAGTCTCGCGCGGCTGTCCTGCGGGCAACGATCTCATCGCACGGGCTATCGCGTCTCCTTTGTCATAGCAACTTGTGATTCGTGAACGTCAAGTTCTTCACGATCACTTCGCCGTTTTCGTATGTAATGATGCGGCGGGTGGCCGGCAGATCCGATGATCCGATGCGCACATGGGTGTCGGTGAAGCTTTCTACGTTGGTCAACTTCCCGTCAGTGGGTGAATAGTAGTACACGCTGTACTTCGTTGTCAGATTCTTCTGGTCTTGGGTCGCCACGCTCTCTTCCACGTTAATCGTAAAGGCAAAGGGAGTCATGCCTGGGTGCGCCATCTTGCGATTGATCTGGGTGATGCGATTGTCTTTGAGGCGATAAAACGAGTTCGACCCGTGGATGATAAGTTTCGTGCCGAACGGGTGCCCGTCTTCTTCCATCGTCAATGAGTACTTGCCGTCCGATTCCTCGAAGCTTCTCGGACCACGGTGCGCCGCGATCATACCGAGCTGTTCCTGCGCCCACTTCTGCACGTCGGCCTCTCCCAGTTGGACCGATACTTCACGAGGGCCTTTCACCATGACGGGTCCGCTGGTTTCCTTCCCGTTCACATTCACTGTCAGGTCGGCAGTGAACCCCTTAAAGTCTTTCTGCCACCGCGCGGTCTTTTCGAACGCTTGCCGAAGCACCTCGCGGGCCTTCGGATCGTCGGCGACGGTGGGCTGATCCTGTTTCTGTTGTTCCATTGATGGTCTCCTTCTAGGAATGAAGCTCCCCCGCAGCAGCCTACTCCGCCGAAGTAGCCACTTCGGCTACGAAGGCCGGAAGCTACGGGGTATTCGGCGAAGGAGAATAATGTGAGCAGGATTATAACCCCCGGATGAAAATAGCCTCAAGTGGTACCCAGTCTGTGACAAGCCTGTGCAGCATCTGGTGCATTTGCGCAAATTCCGCTATACTGCGCGGCGCGTTGCTGTACCTAGTATAGAAAGGATGGACATGGAACGACGGGCTGCTTCCCATACGGAAGAAGAAGAGATGAACCATCGCCGCCGGTTGCTGAATGCCGCGAAGAAAGGCGATCAGAAGGCCATTGGCAAGCTCTTAGAGCTCTATCAAGTGCGGATCTACAGTGGCGATATGGTGACGAAAATGAATAAAACATCCGCGACACACAAACTCCAGGCTCAGCTCGCGGAAGGGAAACCAGTGAAGGGTGGGTCGGGGAGTCACGGCAAGAAGACTGCGCCTGCAAAGCCTGCTCCAATGAAACGCAGACGTGCGAAATCGGCTCCAGCGAAACGCGCGCCGGCGAAAGCCAAGTCGCGTCCTGCCATCTCGAAGTCAAAAACTAAGTCAAAGGCAAAATCAAAATCTCGACCAGCCAAAGCAGCTAGAAAGAAACACAGGAAGTAGCCAGGCTGCGATTATTGCACGGCCACTCGTAGTCCCCCTCCCGCCAGTTTTGCGGCGATCTCTTCCACTTGTTCCAGCGCACCCACGAACACGATGGCTTCCCCATCATGGTCGATCTTCCATGCCAGCTCGAAGGCTTTCGCGCTGGTCATGCCCGGAATGAATTGGCAAAAAAGCGCAATGACTTGCTCATAGGTATGACACTCGCAGTTGAACACGATCACACGCGCGTCGAGCCTGGCACCTACATCGATGCTGGTGGTCTCTGTCGTGACGGGGGGTGCGAAGGGGGTTTTCGTGCCGGCCATGACGACGAATTCTAGCAGACTTGGTTGTAACTTTTAATAGCCAACCCGAATGAGCAGGTGATTGGTTCGCAGCCAATTCTCTCGGACACAGGATTGCGCATAGAGCGCGAAATGAGCGGGGGAGTCTGTGACTGGTTGGAGCTGGTGTGCCAGGGCCAGGGTCTGCGTATAGGCGAGTGAGGCTGATGTTTTCACGAGGGCGAGCCCATATTCAAAGTAGTACCCCTCTTCAAGGGTGACGGTACTCTTCGATAGTGCTCTCACCCGACCGAGATCATAGGCTTGCTGTCTGAACGAGTCGTCCATGAGGCGCAGGAGTGCGGCAGGGACTGGCACGAGACTGTCGCCGATACGAAGACTGTGGGACGGCTCGAATAGTCCACGTTGGAGACGCCGGTCCCGGCGAAGCGCGGTGTGAAAGCGCGCGCGCCAAAGAGGATCGTGAAGGTCGCGATCGATGGCGGCTGCCACAGTAGGTGGAAGCGGTCCACTCACGTCATAGCCTTGAACGAGGCGTCCGGACTCGATGAGATCAGGGAAGCTCATGCCCATCCGGTCTTGGAATGCCGTCATCCCGGACATGGGGGTCAATTGCAGCGCCATGAAGTCGCGAAAATGGACCGTGGCGAAGCGTGTCAGGAGCCGTGCCAAGGTATCTGGGTGGCATAGATGAAAGGGGTAGAACAGCGCGTGGGGTGCTCGGGGTCGATTCATCGACAAAGTTTCATGGTCATGCTAGGGTTTGCGCGTGCGATATCTCTTCACGTCGTGGCTTGATTTCCTGCTCATCTTTGTCCCGGCGACTATCGCGCTCGAAGTTCTTCGAGCCGATCCACTGCTGGTCTTTGTGTCGGCTGGACTTGCCATTATTCCGCTGGCGGGCCTGTTGGGACGAGCCACCGAGCATTTGACGACCCATGTCGGTGCCGGCATCGGTGCGCTGCTCAATGCCTCGCTTGGCAATGCCGCGGAATTGATTATCGCACTTGTGGCTCTGCGCGAGGGCCTTCACGATGTCGTCAAAGCCTCTCTGACCGGTTCGATCCTAGGCAACATCTTACTCGTACTCGGGGTCTCCATGTTTGCCGGCGGGATGAAGTACGAGCGGCAGAAGTTTAATCAGACCGCTGCCGGAATGGGCGCCAGTCTCCTGCTCCTGGCTGCCGTGGGGCTCATCATTCCCGCTCTATTCCATTTTACCGCCGCCGATCGTGGCGTCGTGATCGAACGAGAGTTGAGCCTCACCATATCATTTGTATTATTTGCCATTTATGTCGCAAGCCTGTTGTTTACCTTGAAGACTCATCGCCATCTGTTTGCCGGAGAGGCCCATAATGCCTCGGACCTCGGCGAACAACCCTGGACCCGTGGCGCTTCGATCACGGTACTCACTGTGGTGACCTGTCTCGTGGCCCTGATGAGCGAGATGTTAGTCGGGGCGTTGGAGCCAGCTGCGCAGCAACTTGGGCTCACGCAGGTCTTCGTCGGCGTCATTCTTGTAGCACTTGTGGGGAATGCGGCCGAACATTCCACGGCCGTGATGGTGGCGCTGAAAAACAAGATGGACCTCGCCTATGGTATCGCAGTTGGGTCTAGCTTGCAGATTGCGTTGCTTGTTGCACCATTGCTCGTCTTTGCCAGTTATCTCTTCGGGACGCCGTTGGATCTGATCTTCACACCGTTCGAGGTGGCTGCGGTGACGATCTCGGTCCTGATTGTGGGATTCGTGGCGATGGACGGAGAATCGAACTGGATGGAAGGTGTGATGTTGGTCGGCGTGTACCTGATGCTGGCTATCGCCTTTTTCTTTCTACCCGCCTGACAGGATGCTGAAAAAGCCCGCCAGCTTCGTTCTCACCTCGAAAGCATCCTCGACGTAGCCCAAGAGGCTACGCCTCCGGTGCTTCCATCGGCTGCGGCCTTGCTGGCCGGCTTTTTGAGCATCCTGCGAGATAAACCAGATAGACAAGATGACCAGACAAACCGGGCTCGTCTCGCGAGGCTATCCTCGTCTCAGACTTTGTCCATGTCGATGACTTCCGTGGCCTCCCACAGATTCTTCTGCTCAGCATCCGCCAGCGCTTTTACCCGATCCTCATCCGTCTCTTCACCGAACTGAGCCGCTTGTGTCGGCACAGTCGGTTTCTTCTCGGACGGAGACGAATCTGTCTCCTGTGGCGACTGCTGTCTTTTTCGCTTCTTGGCAGGATCCATATTAACGGGCATGGCAGCTCCGCTGTGATCTGCGTTCAGTTTCCACCCGACCGAAGGATAAAGTCAATCGAGTAAGGTG
>CAZPWD010000015.1:0-23386 GCA_964590025.1 uncultured Nitrospira sp. | reverse complement strand
CGTTGAGGATCTGAGCGATGCGAGAACGACGCTGGCGGGCTTTTTCAGCATCCTGCCAGAGAATTATTTGAGAGTCAGGACAGATTGGAGCGCGAAGCTGACGAGAGGGTTGGGAAAGAGGCCGAATAGAATCACGCCGGCGACGGCACAGGCCAACACGAAGGATAAGGCCGGCGAGGTCACGAGGCGTGGCGGCGCGACAGAAGAGGGATTCGGATCGCGCATATACATCACCATCACCACCCGCATGTAGTAGTAGGCCGATACGGCGGCAAAGATCAGGGCGATGGCGGCGAGCCAGGCCAATCCTGCTTCGACTGCCGCCATGAACACATAGAATTTTCCAATGAAGCCCGCGGTCGGCGGAATGCCTGCGAGTGAGCACATGAAGATCAGCATGAGAAAGGCCGCAAGCGGCTGGCGCTTTGCGAGTCCCGTGAAATCCTCGATCTCTTCTCCCTCGACCCCGCTTTTCCTGAGCATGCCGATGACGGCGAATGCGCCGAGCGTCATGAACGAATAGAGGGCGAGATAAATCATGATGCTTGCGAGGCCGGGTGTTCCTCCGGACGCGCCGACCCCACGGCCTGCCGCCACAAAGCCGATCAACGCGTAGCCGGCGTGGGCGATGCTGGAGTAAGCCAGCATCCGTTTGATGTTGGTCTGCACGATGGCGACGACATTGCCGAGCACCAGGGTGACAACGGAGATGAGCAGGAACAGGAGCGACCAATCTGCCTTAAGCCCGCCGAGGCCTTCGACGAAGACACGCATGAATGCGGCAAAGCTGGCAGCTTTTGCGGCCACCGCCATGAAGGCCGTGACAGAGGTCGGGGCGCCGTGATAGACGTCGGGCGTCCACATATGGAACGGCACCGCGGCGAGCTTAAAGCCGAAGCCGACTGCAATCAGAATCGTGGCGATCAGCACGAGGGGATCATCCGCCCCGCGAGTCCCGATGGCGCCTGCGATCGATGCCAGCTTGGTGCTGCCGGCCAGGCCGTAGAGCAACGAGATGCCGTACAACAGAATCCCCGAGGAGAAGGAGCCCAGGACGAAGTATTTGGCGGCGGCCTCCAGCGAACGAGGCTTAGACCGGTTGAGTCCGGTCATAACATAGAGCGAGAGGGACATGAGCTCGGTGCCGAGATAAATCGTGAGCAAGTCGGCACCGGAGACCATGACCATCATGCCAGAGAGGGCGAGGAGGATGAACCCATAGTATTCGCCGAGGTGTATGCGCTCCGCTTTCAGATAGGGCAGCGACATTAAAATGGTCAGGCCGGTCACGCCGTAGAGGAGGATTTTCCAGAATCTGGCATAGGCATCGATCACTACGAGGTCGCTAAACGCAGACACCCGGACATTCAGCACGTTAATCTGCCCGCCGGTGAGCCCAAGACAGAGGGCGAGGGCACCCACACTCAGCCAGGCCAGGAGATCTCGTCGCGAGGCCGGCGTGATGGGATCCAACGCGATGATGAGACAGGCTGTGACGACGACAATGAGTTCGGGAAGCAGGGCCAAGAGGTCAGCGCCGTACAGACTCATCGCGATGTGCCTTGGGTCTTCAGCTGCTTTCCGCTGTCAGCCAGCAGTGGCGCTGTCCCTCCGGCTGAGGGGTGGGCGGTCGGCGCGACCTTCGCGCGGGACATGGAGGCAATCGTGTTGGTCACGCTTTGGTGCATCCGACTCACGAGCGGATTCGGAAAGAGCCCGATCAAAAATATCAACAGTGCCAGTGGTACCAGCGTAGCAAACTCCCGTTGGTTGAGGTCACTGAGTTTCGGGAGGTGGTGCGGGGATGGGACCCCGAAGACCACTCGCTGGATCATCCATAGGAGATACGTGGCGGCGAGAATGATGCCCAACGACGCAAAGGCGGTCGCGACCTTGCTCCATAGGAACGTGCCGACGAGCACAAGGAATTCTCCGACAAAACTATTGGTGCCGGGGAGGCCGAGCGAGGACAAGGCGAAAATCACCAACAGAACGGCATACTGAGGCATCGGTGCGGCCAATCCGACGTTGTCGGCGATCAACCGGCTATGGGTGCGCTCATAGATCACGCCGACGCAGAGGAACAGCGCGCCGGTCGTGATCCCATGGTTGACCATTTGGAGGACGGCTCCTTCGATGCCCTGTTGGTTCAAGACAAACAGGCCAAGGGTCACGAACCCCATGTGGCTCACGCTTGAATAGGCGATCAGCTTCTTGAGATCGACTTGGGCCAGCGCCATATAGGCGCCGTAGATGATCGCGATGATAGAGAGGGCAACCATCATGGGCGTGAAGGCGCGGCTGGCATCCGGCAGCATCGGCAAACTGAACCGCAGGAATCCATAGGCGCCCATTTTCAGGAGGATGCTGGCGAGGATGACACTGCCGGCGGTTGGGGCCTCGACGTGGGCGTCCGGGAGCCAGGTATGAAACGGAAACATGGGGACCTTCACCGCGAAGGAGGCGAAGAATGCCAAAAAGAGCCACGTTTGCAGCGAAGCAGGGTAGGTGCCCTGGCTTAAGGCGAGGATGTCGAACGTGTGCCCTCCATAAAAGTACAGGACGAGGATGGCAACCAATAAGAGTAAGCTCCCTGCGAGGGTGTAGAGAAAGAACTTGATGGCCGCATAGAGCCGGTTGGAGCCTCCCCAGACGCCGATGAGGAGGTACATCGGAATCAACATGGCCTCCCAAAACACATAGAACAGCACGAAGTCCAACGCGACGAATACCCCCAGCATGGCCGTTTCCATGACGAGCAACATGGCCATGAAGCCCCGGACTCTTGTGGTGATCGCATCCCAGGATGCCAAGACACAAAGGGGCATGATCCCGGCGGTCATTAAGACCAGCGGCAGGCTGATTCCGTCGAGACCCAGGCTGTAGTAAATGGGAGGGGCCGTGATCCAGGCGACATGTTCGGTGAACTGCATCTGACTGGCCTGTGGATCAAAGAGCCACCAGAGTGGGGTGGCAACGAACAGGTCGGCCAGGGTCGCGGCCAGCGCAATCCATCGAGCGGTCGATTCCGCCACGAAATACATCGCGATGGCTCCCGCAAGAGGAAGAACGAGGATGAGTGAGAGCCAGGGAAAAGAACTGGTCATTGGTCAACAGTCAATAGGCAATTGTCATTGGCAAGAGAACAGGTGTGCGTTGTTCCCATCGACCAGTGACCGCTGACCATTGACACCCCTTAAAATAATAAGAACATCGTGAAAAGGACCACAGCCCCAAGCGCCATACCCAGCGCATAATGTTGTGTCTGTCCGCTTTGTATGAACCTCAAGAGCCACCCTCCCCAGGCGATCGCGCGGGCCACGCCGTTCACCGCGCCGTCGATCACGTTCACATCCACGCGCTTCCACAGTTCGGTTGCGGCAGAAAAGGTGGGGCGGACGATCGTTCGATCATAGGCCTCGTCGACATACCATTTATTCAGTGAGGCCTGATACAACGACTGCCACCGTCGAGCGAATTGATCAGGTAGCGCGGGGTTGAGCACATAGACATAATAGGCGCCGGCGATCCCGAGTAATCCCATGCCCGTGGCCACCACCATGATGCCAATGGCGGCTCCTCCCTCGTGAGCAGCGCCGCCTGCGTCTGTCTCGAACATTGGTCCAAGAAACTCCGGAATGTCTAGATAGCCTGTGACGATGCTGAGCACAGCCAGGATTATCAGCGGCAGGGTCATGGTTTGCGAAGGTTCGTGTACGTGGCCGGCATGATGAGGATCAACATGCGAGGGGCCCCAAAATGTGACGAAGACCAGTCTGAAGATGTAGAACGCCGTCATCAACGCCGTCACGAGGCCCAGGACCGTCAAGCATTGACCTAGCGGGCCGGCCGACCAAGCCGAGACGAGCAGGTTGTCCTTGCTAAAGAATCCTGACGTCAGTGGGAATCCTGCGAGCGCGAGCGAGCCCACCACGAATGTCCAATAGGTGACCGGCAATTTGTCTTTTAACCCGCCCATGCGCCGCATATCCTGCTCGTGATGCAGGGCGATGATGACGGACCCGCAACCGAGAAACAGGAGGGCTTTGAACGCGCCGTGGGTCAGGAGATGGTACATGCCTGCGGCATAGGCGCCGAGACCACAGGCCATTATCATGTAGCCGAGCTGGCTGACTGTTGAGTAGGCCACGACACGCTTGATGTCGGTCTGGGTCAAGGCGATGGTCGCCCCAACGACCATCGTCACTCCGCCGGTGATCGCCACGACCGCCATGGCAACGGGAGACAGGTTATACAGCGGAGCCAATCGCGCGACCATGAACACGCCAGCTGTGACCATCGTCGCAGCATGAATGAGCGCCGAGATGGGGGTGGGGCCTTCCATCGCATCCGGCAGCCAGACGTGGAGTGGCACTTGGGCCGATTTGCCGACTGCGCCGGTGAATAATAAGACGCAGATGAGTGTGAGCACGGAGACGTCCCAGGTTCCTCCGAACGGACCGAGGACATTCATGACGTCGCCAGCGGATTCGTGCGCGCGGGCAAAAATTTCGTAATAGTCGAGTGATCCAAAGCTGTACCAGACCAACAGGAGGCCGAGCATGAAGCCGAAATCGCCGACGCGGTTGACGATGAAGGCCTTCGTGGCGGCGGAGCAGGCAGCCGGACGATCGTACCAGTGGCCGATGAGCAAATAGGAACAGAGACCGACTGCTTCCCAGAAGATGAAAAGTTGAAGCAGGTTGTCCGCCATGACCAACATCAGCATCGAGAAGGTAAAGAGGGCGATGTAGCTGAAGAAGCGGGCATAGCCCGGATCTCCGTGCATATACCCAATGGTATAGATGTGGACGAGTGAACTAACGGTCGTGACGAGAAGCAGCATGACGGCGGTCAGCCGGTCGATGGAGAAGCCGATGTGAATATCGAGCATGCCCGAGGTCAGCCAGGTGTAGAGAGGGAAGCTCGTCTGGTGGCCGCCTGCCACGTCGAAGAAGACCAAGAGCGAGAGCAGCAACGACACGACTACCGCTGGTACGGCGACGAGATGGGACTTGTCCTTGATCCAATGTCCGAAGAGCCCGAGAATCAGGAAGGCGGCGAAGGGAAGCAGTGGAATCAGTGCGTACGTCATCGACGGTCAATAGTCACTGGTCATTGGTCAATGGGTCACGGAGAAAAAGTAGGCTGGAGCCATATTCCCTCACCAATGACTGTTGACCAATGACCGTTGACATCCTCTCCCCTACCATTTCATCAACTGAAATTCGTCGATGTTGATCGTGGACTTGGCTCGATACAAGGCAATGATGATTGCCAACCCGACCGCGACCTCTGCCGCGGCGACCGTGAGGGCAAAGAAGACGAAGACTTGCCCTGCGACATCGTGGAAGTACTGCGAAAAGGCGACGAAGTTGATATTCGTCGCATTCAACATCAATTCGACCGACAGCAAGATGATGATGATGTTCCGACGAAGGAGGACTCCGATGACTCCGGTCAGGAACACGATGCCGCTGAGGATCAAGTAATATGACAGGGGGATCATCGGCGCCTCGTGAAACGTGAAACGTGAAACGTGAAACGGGGGAAGTAAAAAAACAGAAGCCGATTCGAGGCGTTTAACGAATAGCGATTCACGCTTCACGCTCTCCGATGTCTTTCTTGGCAAGCATGATCGCACCGATCATCGCCACGAGTAGAATCAAGGACGCCACCTCGAAGGGAAACAAATAGGTGGAATAGAGTACGTCACCAATCGCCTCGGAATTACTGGTTCCTCCGACGGTGGTTTCTGTGCCGGTTGCCACGACCGGGGTTGTCCAGCCCTTCATCGCCGTGAGGATGACGGCCTCGATGACCAGCGTCACACCCACCGTGGCAGCCATGGGCCATTGCCGATGGTAACGGTCATCCTGTCGCAGGTTCAGCAACATCACAACGAAGAGGTACAGGACCAAGATGGCGCCGGCGTAGACGATGATTTGAACGGCTGCGAGGAATTCCGCGTGGAGTGTGACGTAGAGCCCCGCCACATGAAAAAACATGATCAGCAGCGCCAGCGCACTGTAGATGGGATTGCGCACCGCGACGACGAGCATCGATGCGGCGGCGATCACCAATGCAAAATAGAAAAAGAACACCTGTTCCATCACACGTCTTCCTCTGTGCCGCTAGTTAGGATACCGGCAACGTCTGCCGGTCCCATAGACCGTGGCGCGTCAAGCCCGGGCGATTCAGCCTGGTTTTTGCGGCAGGTGCTTGAACGCGACGTTGAAGAACGCCACATTCGGGTGTTGGAGTTCCAACTGTTTCTCGCGAACCGGGAACGACCGGTCGCCGATGGCGAGCAATTGTTCCTTGTTGAGGTCCAGCTGCCGCTTGTCGTACACCGCCCACTCGTATTCGCGCGTCATGCCGAGGGCATCCACCGGACAGGCATCGACGCACATCCCGCAAAACAGGCAGCGGGTCATGTCCATGTAATATTCTTTCGCGTAGCGCTTCGTCGGCTCGCCCGGCACTTCCGCGCTGACCACGCGAATCACTCGTGACGGGCAGGCGGCTTCGCACAGATCGCAGCCGACACATTTTTCCGTCCCGTCGTCGTACCGCAACAAGGCCAGCATTCCGCGATAGTTGTCCGGCAGCGTCCGCTTTTCGTGCGGGTATTGCAGGGTGATTGGCCTGTAGTGCAACAGGTGCGACATCGTCACTTTCATCCCGATGAGGATTTCATAGAAAGTGATGGTCTTGATCCAAGTCTTGAAAGTCATTCTTGCCAAACCCTCAGCGATCAGCTTTTAGCAGTCAGCTTCACCGAGATTCACATCCAAAGCTGACGGCTGATGGCTGACAGCTTTTTGCTTCACCTCGGAAAGACATACACGGTAATGGCCGTGATGATGATGTTGGCCAGGGCGATCGGCAACATGACCTTCCAGCCGAACCGCATCAATTGATCGTAGCGCAGTCGGGGCAACGTGGCGCGTATCCAAACGAATACGAAGAGGAAGAAATAGACTTTAGCCGCAAACCAGGCGATGTGTTCAATCCAGGCCAGCTGTTCGAGGCCGACATACCCGAAGATCGTGCCAGGATAGGGGGCGTTCCAGCCACCCAAGAACAACGAGGCGGCGACGCAGGACACGAGGGTCATGCTGGCGTATTCCGCGCTGACGAAGAAGGCAAACCGCATACCGCTATATTCCGTAAAGAATCCAGCCACGAGTTCGCTTTCTGCCTCCGGCAGATCGAACGGGATACGATTCGTCTCGGCCACGGCAGAAATGATGAAGACGACAAAGGCGAAGATTTGGGTATGGATAGGAAAGAATCCGTCGGGGCGTGCTCCCCAGATGAACCAATGCCAGAAGCCGCCTGCCTGAGCTTCCGTGATTTCCACGAGGCTCAGAGACCCTGCCAACAGCAGCACGCCGACGATGGCCAGCCCGACGTTCAACTCATAGCTGATGACCTGGGCCGCGGCGCGCAAGCCTCCCAGCAGTGAATACTTGCTGTTGGATGACCAGCCTCCCAGGATAATGCCGTAGGCGCCGATCGAGGCAATCGCCAGGATGTACAAGATCCCGATATTGATGTCGGCGACGACGAACGGTTTGATCGTGATCCCAAAGATGTCCATGGTTATGTTCGGGCCGAAGGGAATGACGGCGAATCCGATCAAGGAGACGACCATGGTCAACATCGGCGCCAGGGCGAACATGGCCTTGTTCGCGCCGGCCGGCGTGATGTCCTCCTTGAAGAATAATTTGATGCCGTCGGCCACCGGTTGGAGGATTCCATAGGGACCGACTTCCATCGGGCCCATGCGATCCTGCATCCAGGCGAGCACCTTCCGCTCGAAATAGGTCATGGTCGCGACCGTTATCATCACGATGCCCATCTCCGCCAGTATCTGGGCGAGCGAAACCCCAAGTCGCAAACTCAGTTCAGTCACGACAGCACTCCCGGATGACAAGTGAAAAAACCCATTGGTTGTTATCCTCTCACGTTGTTTTCATCAGCGACACGGACACCTCCCGACAGCATGGGGCTTTCGTGTCTGGATCGATGACACAGTCAAAGAGTTGCAGGGCCTCTCGCGCGAAGTGATCGGGGAACCAGGCCAATCCCTCGGGTACGCGATCGAGCACTTTCACCGTGGTCGTGAATTCGCCCCGGCTGTTCGAGAGGCGAACTCGATCTCCTGTGCAGAGGGCGCATCGAGCGGCATCCGCTGGATTCATCTGCAAGAACCCGCTCGGTTCGATCTGCAGCAGTCCCTTCGAATGGGTCGACAGCTTCCCGGAATGGAACAGGCTCTGGACCAGCCCAAGCTGAACCGTTCCCTCCGGACGCACGGCTTGCGCGGGCAGAGTATACCGAGTTGCAAATTTCTGGCGATATCCACCGTTCACGTATCGGTCGACGGCGGCAAGATTCACTGTGGGAGGGATCGGCGATGGGCCGAGCGAGCCGTAACCGGGAATCACCGCCCGGATCTCTTTGAGGATTTCCTTGGAATCGCCATATTCCAACGGCGCGCCGATGAAGACCGAGAATGCCGACAGGATTTCCCAGTCGGGGCGGCTGTCCCCCACCGGATCGATCGCGGGCCGAACGGCCTGGACATGGCCCTCGGTATTGGTGAAGGTCCCGGCTTTTTCCATGGCGGAGGCTGCCGGCAGTACCACATGGGCGAGCGCAGCCGTTTCCGTGAGAAATAGTTCCTGGCACACAAGGAGATCGAGTTTGCCCAGTGCCTCTTTGACTCCGGTCTGGGGCGGAAGGCTCCCGACAGGATTTTCTCCGATGATGAAGAGGCTCTTGATGATCCCGGCTTGCGCACGGTCGATCATCTCGATGAGTGTGGCTCCTGCCGCCAGAGGGAGTTCCTCTTTCCAGGAGCGAGTCATCTGGGCGCGCGCGTCCTGATCGGTGAGATCGAGCGCGCCAGGCAGCAGTTCCGCGACCGCTCCCATTTCAACCGCCCCTTGATCGTTATTCTCTTCCGCCAAGGGAGCAAAACCGCAGCCCTGTGCGGTCAACTTTCCGGACAAGAGAAGCAGATCCAGGAGATTGAGACAGATGCCATAGCCGCCTTGGCTGCGCAATAGGGTCTGGCCGGCGAGCGCCACGACACGGCGTCCTCCCGCCACGGAGGCGGCCATGTGAGCGAACGATTCACGCGATATCCCTGTGCTCAGAGCCAGATCGTCCCAGGCCAGTTGCTGGACCGCTTGAGAGACGGCCGAGACGTAGTCTGACGCCCGTTGCTGGATTGTACTGTCGATATGGTTTCCCTCAACCACAGCCTTCAGCAGGCCCAGGACGGCTGCTCCGAACTGGGACGGTGCCACACAGAGATGTTGCTGCGACAGGTTGGTAATGTTGCTGATCGTGCCGATTGCAGGTTGGATTGCCTCGATCGTCAACAATGTCGCTTCGTGTTTCTTGACGGCTTCTTTTATTTTAAGTCCGGTAATCGGATTGGCTTCGGTGATGTTGGTGCCGACCAGGAGGAGCACGTCTGCTTGCGTGATGTCCTCAAACGTCACGGTCCAGCGATGCGTGCCTTGCACCAATCGCATGGCCTGCACCCCGTTGACATGGCCATACCGCGCGCTGCTATCGAGGTTATTGGTCCCGATCGTGAGGCGCATGAACTTCTGGAACAGATAGAGTTCTTCGTTGGTACAGCGGCCGGAGATCAGCCCGCCGAAGGCCTGCGGGCCATGCGCTAACTTGAGCCGGTTGGTCTGTTCGGCCACAAACTCCAACGCCTCTTCCCACGTGGCTTCGACCAGCGCGCCGTTCCGTCTGATCAACGGATGGGTCACTCGGCTGGGATGGCTCGTCGCGTGAAATCCAAAAAACCCGCGCGCGCACAGGTCGCCGTTGTTCCGACCGGCACCCTGGGCGCTGTTCACTTCGATCAACTCCTGGTCCTTGGTTTGGACCGTGATCTGGCAGCCGTCTCCGCAAAAGGTGCAGACCGTGTCGGCGCGTTTGAGCATCCAGGGACGGTATTCGTACATCGAGAGCCGGCTGACGATGGCGCCGACCGGGCAAATCTGTACGCAGCCGCCGCAGAATTCGCAGTCCAAGGGATGGGCGCCGAAGTGCTTGATCTCGGTCATCGTGCCTCGTCCGACCGGGGCGAGGGCCTTGACGTCCATTACCTCGTCGCAGTAGCGGACACAACGCAAACATTGCACGCAACGGTTCATCTGCGTTTCGATAAGGGGGCTGAAATATTCCTTCTGGAAAATGCGCTTGGTCTCGACAAATCGACTGGCAGTCGCGGTGTATTCATGGGAAAAATCCTGGAGGTCGCATTTCCCGCCCTGATCGCAGACCGGGCAATCCAACGGATGATTGGCCAGGATGAATTCGAGCACCGACTTGTGGGCGTCGTGAACGACCGTCGTGGCGGTCCGAACAGCCATGCCCTCGGTTGCCACGGTGCTGCAAGAGGTCTGGAGTTTCGGCATCTTTTCGACTTCGACCAGGCACATGCGACAGTTCGCATCCGGCTTGAGTTTCGGATGGTAGCAGAAGTGCGGAACCATCACGCCGACCCGGCGAGCGGCTTCGATCACCAGTGTGCCTTTCGGCACCGAGATGGGAATGCCGTCGATGGTCAAGCGGATCATGTCAGTTGGTGAGGTCGTCATTCGTCACTCGTCATTTTGAAAAATCACTGGTCATTAGTCATTGGTCAATCCCAGAGGTCAGAGGTCAATAGTCATTAGTCAAGGGTCAGTAGTCTTGGGGAGAGACAATGCTCTTGCCATTGACCGTTGACTGATGACCATTGACCAATTAATTAATGCCTCGCCGCGGCCGGTTCCAGTCGTATGAGATTCGCTGCCTCCGCTGCGTGAATCAGCGTGACGTACTCAGGTCGCCAATGTTTGAGCGTGCTCATAATCGGCGCCACTTCCGCATCGCCGAACGCGCAGACCGTTCGGCCCTCGATGTTCTTGCATAGATCGACCAAGGTTTCAAGGTCCTCCATCCGCCCTCGCTTCGCGACGATTCGGCGCATGGTTTGCACCAGCCAGGCGCTTCCCTCGCGGCAGGGGCTGCACTTGCCGCAGGACTCATGATAGAAAAACTCCATGAGGCGGAGCGCGGCCCACACCATGTCTGTGCCCTCTTCCATCACGGTCACCCCGCCGGAGCCGAGCATGGAGCCGGCGGCGGCAACGGACTCAAAATCGAGTTTGACGTCGAGGTGGTTCGGCGTGAGGAATGGCGCCGACGCCCCCCCCGGGATGAAGGCCTTGAGCGGTTTGTCGGAGCGCATGCCTTCGGCTTGCTCGTAGATCAATTCGCGGAAGGGAATCCCCATCGGCACTTCGTAGTTCCCCGGCCGTTTTACATGGCCGCTGACGCAGAAGATTCTGGTGCCGGTGCTCTTCGGCGGGGAGCCGATCGATGCGAACCATTCGGGGCCCCGGTTGATGATGTGAGGAAGGTTTGCCAGGGTCTCGACGTTGTTCACCACGGTCGGTTTGTTGTAGAGACCCTGTGTCGCCGGGAAGGGGGGCTTGACGCGCGGCAAGCCGCGCTTGCCTTCGAGCGACTCCAGCAAGGCTGTTTCTTCTCCGCAGATATAGGCGCCGGCGCCTCGGTGCACCCACACATTGGCGGTGACTCCTGTGCCCAGGATGTTTGTTCCGATATAGCCGGCGGTCCGTGCTTCGACGATCGCCTGTTCCAAGATCCTGGCCCCGAGGACGAATTCGCCTCGTATGTAAATGTAGGCGGATTCTGCTCCGATCGCGTAGCAGGCGAGCACGATGCCTTCCAATAGCTGATGGGGATCTCGTTCAATGAGCTGCCGGTCCTTGAACGTGCCTGGTTCGCTCTCGTCCGCGTTGCAACAGAGATAGCGCGGGCCCTGGTAGCCCTTGGGCAGGAATCCCCATTTCACACCGGTCGGGAAGCCTGCGCCGCCTCGCCCCCGGAGCCCCGACTTCAACACTGTGGCAGTGACCTCGAGTGGCGGCACTTTCCCCACGACCTTGCGGAGCGCCTGGTAGCCGCCCGTTCGCTCATAGTCTTGGAGCGAGCCGGTATAGCCTGGCTGCATCATATTCTTGAGCAATATCAGTTCGTACTTGGGCATGGCTTTCAAGCTAAGAGCTTATAGCTGATGGCGTATAGCGTATGGTAAGAAAGTTCCTGACCTGTCCGGGCTATATGCCATACGCCATATGCTCCTATGTTTTTACCCCGTTGGGTTCAGGCCACATGAACGGGCCGGTCTTGAGCGAACAGGTCCCGTCTTTTTTGAGATCGGCCAGGATTCGGTCGAATGTTTCTTCTGTGAGCCGTTCGTAATAGTCCTCGTTGGCCTGCATCATCGGCGCGGTGCCACAGGCGGCGAGGCATTCGACCGCGCTGAGGGTGAAGAGTCCGTCGGCTGTCGTCTCACCAGGTCCGATTCCGAGTTTCGTCTTGACCCACCCGATGACTGTATCCGACCCGGCCAGCGCGCACATCAGAGACTTGCAGACTTGAAGATGAAATTTCCCCACGCGCTTGAGATTGAGCATCGTATAAAACGTGGCCGTCTCATAGACTTGGGGCGGGGTCAGACGCAAGAGCCCCGCAATCTCCTTCATTGCCGTCTCGGACACGAAGCCCTCCTCCTGTTGCGCCAGGTACAGCAATGGAATCAACGCCGAGCGCTTCACCGGATAGCGACTCAATATCTGTTCAATTTCCGTTCCGTATTTCTCTTTCAACATTGTGTCCTTTTCGGTGATCCCTCGTGAGGCGTAAGGGGTGAGGCGTGAGGGGAGCGATCTTTTCTCTCGCCTGACGCCTTACGCTTCACGCCTAACGCTATCTGTCGCACTCCCCCATGACGACGTCGTAGGTCCCGAAGATCGTGATGATGTCGGAAATCAGGTAGCCTCGCGCCATGTGGTCGAAAGCGCCCATGTGTACAAATGAAGGCGAGCGAATTTTCAGTCGGTAAGGGCGGGGGCTGCCGTCGCTGACGATGAAAAATCCCAATTCGCCTTTTGGCGCCTCTGTTGCACAGTAGGTCTCGGCCTTCGGTGGCTTGATGCCTTGGGTGTAAATGATGAAATGATGGATCAAGCTTTCCATGTCCCGCATGACCAGCTCCTTGGGCGGCGGGATATATTGCGGCGCCTCGGCCATGATCGGCCCCGGCGGCAGCTGATCGAGACATTGCGCGATGATCCTGGCGCTCTGCCGCATTTCTTCCATGCGGATCCAGTACCGGTCGTAGGTGTCGCCGTTCTTGCCGATCGGCACTTCCCAATCGACTTTGTCGTACATGCCGTAGGGCTCGGCCTTGCGGACATCGTAGGCGACGCCCGACCCGCGCAATACCGGCCCGGTGCAGCCGAAGCTGATCGCGTCCTCGGCCGAGAGCACGGCCACGTTCTTCGTGCGGCCGAGCCAGATGCGATTCGACGCGATGAGCGAATCGTATTCCTTGACCTTCTCAGGAAAAGTATCGAGGAACGCGTTCATCCGTTGGACCAACTCGGGGGTGAAATCGCTATCGACACCGCCGATGCGATAGTAGTTCAGGGTCAGACGGGCCCCGCAGAGCTTCTCGAACATGTCCAACAGTACTTCGCGCTCGCGGAAGGTCCAGAAGAACACGGTCATGGCGCCGATATCGAGGGCCTGTGTGCCGAGCCAAAAGAGGTGCCCGATGATGCGCTGCATCTCGGCCACGATGGTCCGGATGTATTCGGCTCGGACCGGCACCGTGATCTCGAGGAGTTTTTCCACGGTACGCACGTACGCGTAATTGTTGGACATGGCACAGACATAGTCGAGCCGGTCCGTGTGCGGGATGATCTGCATGTAGGTCAACCCCTCGGATAATTTTTCGACGCCTCGATGCAGGTAGCCGAGGTCCGGTGTGGCTTTCACAATCCGTTCGCCGTCCAGCACGAGCACGACACGCAACACGCCGTGGGTGCTCGGGTGCTGTGGCCCCATGTTCAGCAGCAATTCCTCTTTCCGTCGGGAGCCGGGCTCGCCAGGCTCGGCGCGAAAGGCGTTTTTCTGCTCCTCGGAGATTTCGCTCTCAGTGGTGTCGAGCGGGGGCTCGTCCAATCTCGGGATGAAGTCGAACTGGCTGCGCCAGCCACGCCCTTCGGTCGGGAAGTCTTTTCTCAACGGGTATCCCTCGGCATAATCCTCCGGCAACAAAATGCGCCGGAGATCGGGATGGCCGGAAAAGTGAATGCCCATCATGTCGTACACTTCGCGTTCCAGGAACTCGGCTCCCTTCCAGATTCCGGTGACCGACGCAATCGTCGGATAGTCCTCCGTGATGCGCGCCTTGAGTCGAAGCCGTTGCTGAAGGGGGAGCGAGTGCAAGTGGTAGACGACTTCGAACCGCAGCTGATCTTCGGGATAGTCGACCGAGCAGATATCCGTGAGATGATCAAAGGCTGCCTCCGGCGCATCGTGCAAATAGCGCGCAATATCCAGCAGGCGCGCGGCGGCCACGGAGACAGCGGTCTCGGCACGTGCGGCGTCAATGCTGGTCGCGAAGATCGCGTCCGGGAATCTTGTCCTCAGGCTGTCGAGCAGGGCTTGCATAATTCCAGTTCGCGAGACGGGCGCGACTTGCGAGACAAGCGAGACTCACCTGTCCCGCCTTTCTCGCTCGTCTCGCGGCTCATCTCACGAACACTTTTTCCCGCTGAATCTTTTCCTGTAACTTCAGCAATCCATCGAGCAACGCTTCCGGACGCGGCGGACAGCCCGGCACATAGACATCGACCGGAATAATCTGGTCGACGCCTTGGACCACCGCGTAACTATTGTAGTGGTTGCCTGAAGTGGCGCAGGAGCCCATAGAAATGACATACCGCGGTTCCGGCATCTGGTCGTAGATGCGGCGGATCACCGGCGCCATCTTGCGCGCCACTGTGCCGGCGATGATCATGAGATCGGCCTGCCGTGGCGAGGCCCGAAAGACCCCGGCGCCGAACCGATCCAGGTCGTACCGCGACGACACAGTCGCAATCATTTCGATGGCGCAGCAGGCGAGCCCGAACGTCATCGGCCACAAAGCCGACTTCCGAGACCAATTCACGACCGCGTCCAGATTGGTCGTCAGAATATTCGCCTCAAATTGTCTCTCCAGAAAACTCATAATTGCCTCGCGTGAGGGGTGAGGCGTAAGGCGTAAGGTGAAATGGGAGACCCCTTACGTTTCACGCCTAACGCCTTACGATCTTTTAGTCCCATTCTAACGCCCCCTTCTTCCAGGCGTACCAAAATCCAGTCAGCAGGATGCTGATAAACACGAGCATTTCGATGAGTCCAAGCAGGCCGAGCGACTGAAACCGGACGGCCCAGGGGATCATGAAAATGACCTCGATATCGAAAATGACGAACAGCATCGCGATGATGTAGTAGCGCATCGGGAACTGGATGCGCGCGTCGGAAAACAGTGGGCTTCCGCTCTCATAGGGGGCCAGCTTGGCTCGATAGGGACGATTCGGCCGGACAAGCCGGCCGGCGAGCAGCGCGACGGCGCCGAAGGCAACGCCAATGCCGATAAACAGCAGGATCGGCAGATAATTCAGCGGAACCGATTCGCTACCCATAGTTTCAGTCTCTCAAGTCATAAGGTCATAAAGTCTCGATCATTGACATGATGACATTAAGACATTGTGACTTTCGACAAGTCCGGCGCTAGCGCCGAGCCGAAGAAGGGTTTGAATTTCAAACCGTCCAGTTCCGGATGACTCATTCCCTTGTGTTGAATGAGCACCTTAAACGTGCTGCCCATGCCATCGGGTTTCAGGAGATGAATCGCGGCGCGAAACTCAGGGCTCTCCGGCTCCAATTCCCCGATCATCTCTTCAACGCCGAGGCCCATCAGAAAACTCATTTGGTTCGTGAACCCCGTCACGTGGAGTCCTTGCTTCTCACCGACAGAAGCCAGGCTCGAAAAATCTACATGTGCGGTCATATCCTGCTCGCCGACGCGAATGAATGGATCTTCGTTCGTCCGCTGCTGGAAGTAGCAAAGGAACGTGCCGTCCTTCCGCTCAGGCCCATAGAGATCCTGCGCCGTATGGCCGTAATCGATCGTCAAGACAAACCCACGATCCATCCGCCGAGCGACCTGCTCCATCCAGTCCATAGCTTGGAAGTTCACCTCGGTTCGGTAGCCTTCCAGCCACGTGGTGTTCAGTTGTTGTAGATATTGAGCGAGCGCGACCGTCGACAGGGGCTTGAGGCAGTCCACAAAGCGTCCGTCTCGATAGTCTACACAGAGTTCTTCGGTTCGTTCGGCCGTGACTTGAATCCGGTGCACCGGAAATGCATCGACCAGCTCATTGCTGAAGAACAGACCGGTCACGCTCTGCGGGGCCAGCCCATCAAGGCCATCCACCCAAGTGACAAGGCCCGACTTGCTGAGCCAGGGAGCCAGGTTCTGGCGCTGCAGTTCCCGCATGGCAGGGCTCCGTTCGATCAGGACATAGCGGACACGCGATGCGAAGTCATCCTGCTCGGCATGGATCGCCGCCAGACAATCTCGGGCTAAAAATCCTTTGCCGGCGCCCATTTCGACAATCATGAAGGGAGTGGGGCGGCCTACTAATTCATCCATTTGCCTGGCCTGCGCGGCAAGTGCACGGCCGAGAATCGGGTACACATCGGAGCTGGTGTAGAAATCGCCGGACCAGCCGATACGTTCATGGTCCGCACCGTCAGGTTGGCGCATGTAATAGCCGAATTGAGGGTGATAGAGCGCCAGCTCCATGAAGCGGACGAAGGGAATTGGTCCGCTTCTGGTGATCTCGGACGAAATAGCAGCGACGAGTTCAGGGTGTCCGGTTGTCACAAGCAATTCCTCTTATTTCCTCTTATTCTCCTTCGCCGAATCCCCCGCAGCTTGCTGCCGGGAGCTTCATCCCATCGACATCACACGAAAAGTGAAACGAACAGCCGAGGGTACACTCCACCCTTCCCTGTTGAAGGGCGAACAGAGGGCCAGAAGTGGCGTAGATTAGCCTCGGGGTCGCCGCCAAGTCAAGGCAGAGAGTATTGGAAACTCAGGCAAATCTCCCTATTTGAGGGGGAGGAATGACATCAGTGCCGATCCTTTGCTCCCGGAGCAGAGGATGGGAAGGGAGCGGCCAGGTGCCCTTCTTGCTCGCAGAGCCCCCACGATAAAACGGTGGTCGCTCGATGCGCGCAATGGAGACCACACCAGCCACCTCGCTAAATGCAGAGGAAGAGTCGAGCTAAGCCTGATCTCGACGCGCGCAGGGGAAGATCATTCAGCCCCCATCCCTGAAGAAATAACGAGCGAGCTTGGAAGGATCATTTTCATCAGCCAGCTCGTTGGGTCCTGGTTAGGCGAATCGCAGAATCCTTGGCTGCGAGTTTCTCCCCCACTTCCTTTCACGAGGCTGACGCTCCTCGCGCACCTTGCCGGAGAAGCGGGGACCCACCGAGATTCTCCTGGGAAGGAAAGCTGGAACTGACCGAGGACTGCGACTCCTGTCGTAGCCGAGGGAATTCCAGAAGGTTTCCACCCAGGAGAATCCGGAAGGGTCGCTTCAGAGGCGGGGGAGCGAGAGCCTCAGTGTCGTGTTCTTCACGCTCCGTGGCACTTCTTGTATTTTTTCCCGCTGCCGCAGGGGCAGGGGTCGTTGCGGCCGACTTTGTTGTCGCTTCGCTGAACAGTCTGAGGCGCGACTGGTTCCTCTCCGCGATTGAGGATGAGTGGGGGCTGGGGGCGTGAGATGACGGGTGATGGCGGTGGGGCGGTGGGTTGCTCCTCGTTCCGGACCGCCTGCACATGAAAGAGCCGATCAAGTGAGTCGGACTTGACCCGTTCCATCATGCCGGCAAAGAGATCGTAGCCTTCGCGCTTGTACTCAATGAGCGGATCTTTCTGCCCGTAGCCGCGCAGTCCGATCCCGTCGCGCAGGTGGTCCATCCCGAGGAGGTGGTCTTTCCAGTGGTGGTCGATGACCTGGAGCATGAAGTTCTTCTCCAGGAAGCGCATCAAGTCCGAGCCCAGTTCCTGTTCTCTCCGGTCATAGGCGTCGCGCACCTGCGCGCGAAGGTCTTCAAGCAACGCGTCGTGTCCCATGGTACGGAGTGGCTCGCCGCCGTCGTTCTTGCCCTGGGTGATGTCGAGACCGAACTGGCCATGCATGATTTCAGCAAGCCCTTTGATATCCCATTCCTCGGGGTATTGTTCAGCCGGGCAATAGATGTTCAGCGCGGAGTCCACCAGACCGTCCATCATGTTGCGAAGATCGTCTTTCAAATTCGTCCCGCCCAAGACGGCGCGTCGGTGTTGGTAAATCACCTCACGCTGCTTGTTCATGACGTCGTCGTACTCCAGCAGCTGTTTCCGGATGTCGAAGTGGTGAGCCTCGACCTTCTTCTGGGCGTTGGCAATGGCCCGGGTGACCATACCGTGCTCGATCGGGACGCCTTCTTCCATGCCGAGCTTGAGCATCAGTTGGGAGACCCGCTCGGAGGCGAAGATACGCATCAGGTCGTCTTCCAACGACAGATAGAAACGTGACGAACCAGGGTCGCCCTGGCGACCGGCGCGGCCTCGGAGTTGGTTGTCGATCCGGCGGCTTTCGTGGCGCTCGGTCCCGAGAATGTGGAGTCCGCCGGCCGCGATGACCTCTTGTTTGTCCTTCTCGCAGTCGGCCCGAATCTGTTCAAAGATCTCCAGCTTGCGTGCATCCGGCAGGTTCTCCTCCCGGTACAGGATCTGTTTGAACATGAAGTCGGGATTGCCGCCCAAGAGAATGTCGGTGCCGCGCCCCGCCATGTTCGTGGCGATGGTGACGGCGCCCTTGTGTCCGGCCTGGGCGATGATCTCGGCTTCTCGCTCATGCTGCTTGGCGTTGAGGACGTTGTGTTTCACGCCGGTCCGGCTCAAGAAGCCGGCAAGCCGCTCCGATTTTTCGATGGAAATCGTGCCGACCAAGACAGGCTGGCCGCGCTCGTGGCATTCCTTGATCTCTTCGACGATCGCGGCAAATTTTTCTTTCTCGGTTCGGTAGACGACATCCGCGTAATCCAGCCGGATCATGTTGCGATTGGTCGGGACCACGTTGACGTCGAGATTATAGATCTTGGCAAACTCCGCCGCTTCCGTGTCTGCCGTGCCGGTCATGCCGCTGAGCTTCTTGTACATCCGAAAATAGTTCTGGAAGGTGACCGAGGCCAACGTTTGATTCTCGTTGGCGATCTTCACGCCTTCTTTGGCTTCGACGGCCTGGTGCAGGCCGTCGCTCCAGCGGCGTCCCGGCATGAGTCGCCCGGTGAATTCATCCACGATGATGACTTCACCCTCTTTCACGACATAGTCCACATCCCGTTTGTAGAGGGCATAGGCCTGGAGCGCCTTGACGACGTGGTGGACGAGTTCCATATGGTCGGGATCGTAGAGATTGTCCACACCGAGCAATTTCTCGACCCGGACGTTGCCGTCCTCGGTCAACGACGCGGTCTTCGTTTTTTCCTCAATCGTGTAGTCGTGCTCCGGTTTCAGCTGCGGGATGATCGCGTTGATGCGGTAGTAGAGATCGGTCGTTTCATCCGTTGGACCGGAGATAATCAAAGGCGTGCGGGCCTCGTCGATGAGGATACTGTCGACTTCGTCCACGATGGCGAAGTTCAATTCGCGCTGCACGCACTGGGCCAAATCGGTGACGACCAGGTTGTCGCGGAGGTAATCGAACCCGTACTCGTTGTTGGTGCCGTAGGTGATGTCGGCACGATAGGCTTCAGGCCTCGTGCAAGGGCGGAGAGACTGGAGCCGCTTGTCGGAGGCGTTATAGGTCGGATCGAAGAAAAAGGAGGCATCGTGTTGAATGATGCCCACCGAAAGTCCCAGCGCATGGTAGAGAACTCCCATCCACTGCGCATCGCGCTTGGCGAGGTAGTCGTTCACGGTGACGAGGTTCACGCCTTTCCCTTCGAGCGCATTCAGATAGACCGGCAGCGTGGCCACCAGGGTTTTCCCTTCGCCGGTCTTCATTTCAGCGATGCGGCCTCTATGGAGAATGATGCCGCCGATCAACTGCACATCGAAATGGCGCATGTTCAGCTTGCGGCGGGACATTTCACGGCAGACCGCGAAGGCCTCAGGCAGGATGTCGTCCAGGGTCTCCCCGGCCGCAAGACGCTTCTTGAACTCCTGGGTCTTGTCCGCGAGGGCGTGATCGGAGAGCGGAGTCAAGTCGGATTCCAGGCTATTGATCCGCTCCACAATCGGGCGGAGTGCCTTGATTTCACGATCGTTTTTACTGCCGAAGATCTGATTGAGTAGTTGTGTGACCATGGTACTGTCGTTTGGAACGAACGCCGATGTCTCCGAGAGTATTTGGCGCAGTATACAGCATCTTTTCCATGAATCCTATAATTAGCAGAGGGCTGGTGCTAGTAGCCGGCTTGACAGGCCTAGTGGGCGTCCATTAGCATTTAACAAGATCATCCTGTGTCGTCTTCTGATGAACCACACAGTCCTCAAATTCGTGTCGATCCTCCTGGTGCTCTGTGTCCTTTCCGTCGGCGGATTGGCTCAGGCGCAGTCGGTCGAGCATGCCGGGCACCATGCCCATCATCAGGCTGCCACGCATGGCACCGTGCTCTGCTCCTGGATGTGTGCCGCGGGGACGGTTCTCGATACGGCGGTGGTTACGTTTCAGGCCGAACTCAGTCCTATTGCTCTCATCACACTCCCCTATTTTGCGCAGCCTTCGATCGAGCTGTGCCAGACTTCTCCCAGCCGCGCCCCTCCGTCTTTCTCTCTGTAGTCTCCGTTGCTCATCGGCTTGCAGCAGGGCACATTCCGCCTCTCATGCAATCCACGGGTGGGTTGTAGGAATAGGCGGACAGAGACAATTCTTATAGAGAGAAAGGACCAGCATCATCATGGCAGGGAAACGGTTCATACTCGGATTCATTCTCAGTCTAGCATTCGTTGTCTTCTCGTGGCCCGGCGCTCAGACCGCCCAAGCCTCTTGCGGCGCCGTGTCGTGTTTTGTCGTAATCGGGTCTCAGCAGCAAGTGCCGCAGGAAGGCATGCTGACGATCAATGGCATGTACAACTACACCCCCATGCGCTTGCTCAGTGGAACCAACGGCATTATCCCGGCGGCGGATCAGGCGAACCAGCGGTTGATCTTGGACCATCATCAAGAAACCAGAACGATCACCCAAACCTATACGCTCGACATGAACTACGGGGTCACCGATCGAGTTGCCGTTCAGGTGACCGTGCCTTATTTAAGGCGTAAGCATGGGCACATCGATGAGATCGGTGAGTCAGCGACCGACTTTGGTGAAAGTGCGAGTTTTGCCGACAATGGGATCGGGGACGTGCGGATCACAGCGAAGTACAACCTATTGCCCACACTGAGAAACTTGGTGGTTTTGGGTTTTGGCATGGATATACCGACCGGCGACACGCGTGCCAAAGACAGCTTAAACAACGTGCTGGAATCGTCCGGCCAGTTGGGACGGGGCCACGTCGGCTTGATCGGTTCGATTTATCAGACCTATGAGCTGATGCCCCATCGATTGAATCAATTTGCCTATGGCAGCTATCGCCATACCTTCCGCAATCGGGACGGTTATCAGTTCGGCGACGAGTTCCTCTTTAACTTCGGCGTCAATCTTGTGACCCTGCCCTGGCTGGTCGTGACGAATCAATTCAATTACCGCTACCTCGTGCATGACAATGTGCGCGCCAATCTGGAACAGTCGGCGCCGCCGTTTGCCGGGGCCGATCCGATCGTGCTCGATTCGACTGTCATGAATCGCGGGGTTTCCAGCACCGGCTCGACCTATTTTGCCTATACGCCTGGAATCCAGGTCAGCCTCGGCGACCTGGTGAGCTCTCCCTGGACCGATGCGACAGCAGTCTATTTCTATACCCAGATTCCCATCGCGCGTGATGCGAACAACAATCTCTCGCAGGGAACGAGTTTCATTTTTGGTATTACCAGGTCATTTCAGCCGATCAAGCCGGCGGCCTGATGCGTTGCAGCCAGTCGAGCGAACGGAGGAGCCGATGAGGAAAACAGTAAAAGTCGCAGTCATGGGGCTGGTGCTGGCGGCCTGCACTTACAGCATGGTGCTGGCGCCGTGGGTCTGGAGCATGGGCTCGCGAGTCCCAACGGTCGGCATGCAGGCAGAGGATTTTCACTTGACCGATTTGGAGGGCAAATCACAGAGCCTCAGCCAGTATCGCGGGAAGATCGTGCTCGTGAACTTCTGGGCCACATGGTGCAAACCCTGCACGACCGAGATGCCGGCCATGCAAAAGATTTATGACAAGTTGCGTGACAAAGGCTTCGTAGTCCTCGCCGTCAACGAATTGGAAGACGAGGCGAAGGTCCGCGAGCATATCAAGCAGTACGGCCATACATTCCCGGTCCTGATGGATCGCGACAATAAAGTGGCCAATCAGTTCGGCGTGTTCGGATTACCCGTGAGCGTCTTCATCGATCAAGAGGGGCGCGTGCAGGAATACGTCAAAGGCGGGCTGCTCACAGAGAAGAAGATCGATGAAACCATCGCTCGGATTCAGAGACAGAGCCGGTAAAGGCTGCGGCTCTTCGATGAAGCTCCCCGCAGCAAGCTGCGGGGAGCTTCATCAGTTGGACATCGGCCCCTCTCCGATGTAATTCTCTACTGAGCAGGGACCTGCCCCGTTCCCCTTTCCCTGGACCGCCCTCACTGGGTCCGCTCCAGCAGTGGCTCAAGCGACGGGAAGACCTTCTCAACAATCAGGCGATAGCCTTCTCCCGTCGGATGAATGCCGTCGGCCTGATTGAGCGAGGAGGACCCGGCCACACCATCGAGAAAAAATGGAATCCGCGTCAGGTGATACCGCTGCGCGACGGTCTGGTAGAGCGCCTCAAACCCCGCGGTATAGTCTTGTCCATAATTCGGGGGGAGTTTCATCCCCGCTAACACGACGGTGACCGAGGCCTGTTGGAGCTGTTGAATGATCCGTTCAAGGTTGGCTTGCGTCTCGTGCAGGCTGAGGCCGCGGAGCCCATCGTTGCCGCCGAGTTCCAGAATGACGATCGCCGGCCTGCTGTTCAGGACCCAGGAGACCCTCCGAATTCCGCCGGCTGTCGTATCGCCGCTGACTCCCGCGTTCACGACTCGATAGGCATAGCCCGCTGCGTCCAGCGTCCGCTGCAGATGCGCGGGATACGATTGATCCGGTGGCACGCCTAAGCCGGCCGTCAGGCTGTTGCCGAAGGCGACGATGCGGGGGCGTTCGTCGGAGACGGGCCTCTTCGGTCGGCCCGGTTGCGCCGTTACTCCGGTTCCCAGACTTGGTCCCACGCCCTCGCGAGGGGGGCTCGACGACGGGGGCGGAGAGGCGGACGCA
>CAZPWD010000014.1:20324-23557 GCA_964590025.1 uncultured Nitrospira sp. | reverse complement strand
CTTCCCGGCATCTGGCAATGGTCCTGGTTCTCCGAAGAGAAGCAACTCGATTTCAACGGGCTCTTCCTGACGGTTGGGGAACACAAGATTCTCATCGATCCTCCGCCGATGACAGGCGAAGCCAGTTCCGTGATCCTCCGCAACGGCCCCGTCGATTACATCATCGTGACGAATCGCGACCATGCTCGTGAAGCGGCGAGGTACCAAGACGAGTTTCTCTGCCAGCTGCAAGTACCGGAGCCCGACGCGCCGCAGATGGATCTCAAGCCGACCAAAACGTTCAAAGACGGAGAATTGCTCACGGGCGGAATCTGGGTGATCCAGCTGAAAGACCAGAAGTCTCCCGGTGAATCAGCCCTGTTCATTCAACAGGGGAAGGGCGTGCTGATTGTCGGCGATGCGTTGATCGGGAAGCCGGCCGGCTCCGTCAGTTTTCTGCCCGCAGAAAAATACGCCGATGTGACGAAGGCCCATGAGGGACTGCGTCGTCTCCTCAAGTATAATTTCGATAGTTTGCTAGTCGGCGACGGTGCCTCGATTCTCACCGGCGCCAAGCAGGCGGTCGAACGGTTGCTCCAGCCCTCATCATGACGCTACGAAACGGACTCTCCGAAGAACTTAACCGCCAGGGAAACGAGCATTTTTCGCACGGGCTCTATACCGATGCCTATACCTGCTATGCGAAGGCGTTGGAATGCGACCGGCTGACCGGGGATCAACGGGCGTTGGCCGCCACGCTGGGAAATCTCGGGAACATTTGTGCGGTCAGTGGGCGTCGGGAATCGGCCCAGACCTACTATCAAGAGGTGTTGGAACTCCAGAAGATTCTTGGGGATGAGAAGGGGATCGGGACGACGTTGGGCAATTTAGGAAATCTCAGAGCCGATGCGGGCGAATGGGATCGCGCCAAGGCCTACTATCTCGAAGCGCTGGACCTTATGTGTAAGACTCACGATGACGCCGGCAAGGCGGTGCTGTTTTCGGATCTTGGCTTGGTCGCACGCGAGACGAAAGCGTACGAGCAGGCGATTGGATACTATGAACAGTCGCTGGTCCTGATGCGGCGATTGGGAAATGAAGGCGGCGTAGCTGATGCCTGGCGCATGATCGGTCGAACGTTTTTGCTCCAGCAACGCTACGACGATGCCATTGCCTGTTGCCAAACCAGCCAGTCCATTGCCGAGCGATCGCGCGATGAGCTGAGGGCAGGCGGCGCTCGTTATGTGCTGGTCCAATGTTATGAAGAGACCGGCAAGCTGCGTGAGGCGGCGGATCTCCTTGAACTGGTGGTGCATATGGATCGCAAATATCAGCTGCCTAAACTTGAAGAGAATACCCAACGTTTGGCAGCCCTGCGTGCCGGCCTCCTGGGTCAGGGTGGAGCACCGCCTCATCGAAAGACGCACACATGAGTGACGGAGCCTCGCCGGTTTGGACCTCTCTCAGGGCCTCGCTGACCCCTGTATTCCCCCAATTGCAGGAATTCGAAGCAGGCGGGGCGCTGGTGATGGATCTTGGCTCCGATGGCTGGGTGTTGGAGCTGACGCCGGACGGACTGCTACTCTGCCAGTATGGCATGGCGCTGGACGATGTAATGACCCTTCTATCCGAGGGAACGCCGGAGGATCTTGGCACCGACGAGATCGCGAAGCAGGCCAAGTATTACATCCAACCGGCAGTCTCAAAGTATCGTGCGCTGCTGTTGCAATCTGGATTTTCAGAACAGACCGAGATGAACGATGAGTATGTGGCCGCTCGCTTTGAACGGAATGTAGACCTGACGAATCCCATAGCGGTGCAGGACTTGATGCGCTGGTGCGTGCAGACGATTGGCTCAGCCCGGTGAGCAGGCGGATCGCCACGTTCGATGACTTGCGCGCTGCGATTATGGCATACCGGTTGCCGCGGGTCCTGATCGCCGCCCTTGAACTGAACCTCTTCACGGCCATCGGGACGGACGCATGGACGATTCCTGATCTGGCTCGTGACATGAAGGTCAGTGAGCGGGGGCTGGCCATTCTCTGCCGGAATCTCGCGATGGCCGGCCTGTTGAAGAAAAAGGGGGAGATCTATAGGAATAGCCGGTTGGGCGCCACAGCGTTGAACGCAC
Source organism: uncultured Nitrospira sp. (assembly GCA_964590025.1). GTDB lineage: Bacteria > Nitrospirota > Nitrospiria > Nitrospirales > Nitrospiraceae > Palsa-1315. The sequence continues at coordinate 21,447 of CAZPWD010000014.1, read as the reverse complement.
AGCATCCGGCCTATCGGGGGGACTATCTCCGGCTGATCACGAGCCATTGGGCTGATTGGGGACGCCTGCTGGAATCGGTGAAGAGTGGATTGCCGCTCGATCACGATGAGCCGGAGGAGCCGGACTATCGTCGTCGGTTCACATGGGCGATGCATCACCGAACTTTGGAAATAGCTCCGAAGATTGCGGCCCAGATCGACCTGCGTGGCGCGCGGACCCTGCTCGATCTTGGAGGCGGTCCCGGCACCTACGCGATGGCCTTCCTTGCAAAGAATCCCATGCTCCTCGCCACGGTGTGCGACCGTCCCACAGCCCTCGACGTGGCGAAGGAGATTGCGTCGAATCACAAGTCCGGTGCGCGACTCTCCTATCTGCCGTTGGATGTGATGACGGAAGACATTCCCGGCACCTACGATGTCATCTGGTATTCGAACGTGCTGCACATCTATTCGCCGAAAGACAATCAGGCGCTGTTTCGGCGCGTTTTGGCCTCGTTGAATCCCGGAGGCCGCCTGCTGATTCAGGATGCCTTTCTCCACGACCGAAACGGTCTGTTTCCCGAAGAGGCGAGTCTCTTTGCGGTCTCAATGTTGCTGTTCACCGAGAGGGGCAATACCTATTCGGCAGCCGAGACGAGGGCCTGGTTGACGGATGCTGGATTTGAACAGATCAAGGTCTTGCGGATGAAGAAGGGGATGGAGGACTGGGAGGACGGGATTCTGGAAGCGCGGTCCCCTGGAACGAATGCAAAAACGCGCGCCCGCCGAACAGGATCAGTAAAAAGTTCACAATCCCGCTCATCGCACTGAAGAGGAACAGGACCCCAGTTTCGCCCTGCCCGCCCAGGATGCTCGTCACTGTGGCAAGGTCTAAAGCCAATCCTACCGTTCCATAGATGACGCAAGCCATGGCGGTCCAGGTCCATCCGATCCACACGAGGCCCGCGAGGGTTATAGGAAATGCGATCAGATAGAGCATCCATCCGACTCGGCCGGCCCCCGTCGCAGTCGGTATGAGTTGGGTCGTAGTGGCCCCGATAAGGCAGAGCCCCGCGAGCAGGCCGACGAGTGTCCAGGTGTGTCGCATGGATGGGATGATAGCGCTGTTCTGCTGCGCACAGCAA
>CAZPWD010000014.1:14326-20224 GCA_964590025.1 uncultured Nitrospira sp. | reverse complement strand
GGTGAGTGGGTGATCGCGAGGGATTACGGCGATGGCAGATCCATCCGACAGAGCGTCTCAGGCCTGTCTTCTGGTCTACGACGGTCAATGCCGCCTCTGTGTCACCGCCAAGGAGGGCCTTGAGCGACTGGGGACTCACGCGAGTGCCACCCCGATACGGATGGTTCCGTATCAGAGCGAAGAGGCCCAGCAGGCCTTGGGGGAGAGCTATCGGCCAGGTCGTCCGAACGCCGCCTTCCTGGTCCGTCCTAACGGGGAGATTGCCCGTGGGCTCGATGCCTTTCTGGCCCTCCTGCCGGGCCTCAAGGGTGGGCGGGTCCTCTCAGTCCTCTTGAGCCTTCCACTGGTCAAGCCCTTCGGCTATCTGCTGTATTGGTTTGTGGCCCGGTACCGGTATTCCATCTTTGGCAAAGTCCCGCTTGCGGGGGCTTCCAAGCATCCCGATACACCGAGTCGAGAAACACCGCCCTAGCGAGATCGTTGTCTGGTCTATCTGGTCCATCTGGTTCATCTGGTCTTTCTGGTTCAACCAAACAAACGAGACAGACGAGACAAACCAGATAGACCAGACGAACCTGATCAACCCGTCCCGCTCGTCCCGCCAGTCTCGCGCAGCTATTTAGCCCCCCTCTTTCGATGGGGTTTCTCCCCATAGTGGGGAATGTACGCTGTAGGGCGTCAGTGCGAGACTTCAGTCCAAGCGAGGGAGAACCGCACATGGCGATCATCCAGTGTCTACCTGAGACGATAGGTGAAGTGAGGGAGTGGTTCAGGCTGATCGGGCGTGAGTGTGTGCCGGTGCATGAGGAGCGGCGGATCGATGGGCGGACGAGGAGGGCTTTCTGCGGTGCGTTGATCGCTTGTGCCATGATCAGCTCCGGCCTTCCGCTGACAGCTTGGACTGCAGACCTGTCGTCTCTCGTGCCGGTGAAACCCAGGACGGTCGTGGCAGCTGGTGTTGGGTATGAGAATGCTGAGACGTCAACGATTACTGTGAAAACCTACGATGCCGAGAATGGCGCGATTCTCTCTGATGAAACGTATGAGTTGAACGTGAGAGAGGACGCAGCGTCAGCGGGCAGTCAACCGCGGGAGAGGATTTTTGCGGGCGGAGTTGGCCCGGGGGCTGACGGACTTTCAGCGTTCACGCTCCGTGTCTATGACTCGGCCACAGGCCGGTTTCTCTGGGAGGGTCTCCTGAATCTCAGTGCCGGCGATCAAGAATCCAGTTCCACCCACCGAGTCGTGGCCCATCTTGTTGCGCCAAAGGCGACGGTGACCCAGGTCCGCAGCCAAGGTGCCATCGATGGTCAACCACAGTTTTTTCTTCGTGCCGTCAATTCGGTAACCGGACAGCTTGTGTGGACCGATCAATTCTCAGCCGGGGCCGGCACGGTTGCGCGTGCAGAACGAGTCGGCAGAGCCGCCGTTGGCCAGACAGAGGGGCTGGCGGCCCTATCTCAGCAGATCGAGTTTTGCATCCGAATGATGGATGATCGGGACCAGCAGATAATGTGGGAAGACACGATCGAGCCGACCGTGGAGGAGACAGACATGGTAGCCGGGCACGATGATGCAGCAGAGAAGCTGCCGGTTTGGCGTGGCGGGGGGCCCGAGGAGATAAAAAGAGAAGCGATCTAATTAAACTTTCTTTCCGTGCTCCTGTAACTGATCCACCCACCTGGACTGGAACTGCTCGTACGACAGCGAAAGCTGCGATTGCATGGCGGCAGAGAGCGCCTGCCTCGCCTTGAGGTGTACGAGAAGTTCTTGCACCCGAGGCATGCCGAAGCGGTCGATCAGATAGTGCACGGCCGAGTTCGCCTCCATATAGGCCACGGTCGCGGCATCACCAGACAATCCTCCCCACGCCCCCTCTAAGGCAGGCAGAGGGATCAGTGTAAACTGCTGCTTCAGAATCTGATCGAGATCCGGCCAGCGATCCCCGGACAATTCCATGGCTAAGCCTTCATTGAGCCAGGTCGGGACGGCGCTGCCGGCAGGGCCGAGTTGGTCGTGCAGGAGGGCGTGGACAAACTCATGTCGCAGCACGCGTGTGAGCCAGGCACGGTCTGCCAAGGCGTCCTGCACAGGAACCTGGATGCGCCCAAGCACGGGATCGAAGAGCCCATCGGCCCACACCGGGCTACCGGTCGCGCTTTGGAACGTGGACTTGGCGTGCAGGACGACGACGATGGTCTTCGACGGAAAGTGCCCGAATTTTTGGCCGATCTCTCGATAGGCCTCTTCAAGAATCTCCAACACAGCGGCCCAGATAGCCTGATCGGCTTCCCCATCGAATTTCACGGTAAAGTGCTCGCTGTCTCGGCTGGTGAGGCGCCCTTCGCTCTTTTCAGTTCCGCGGACTTTGGCCGTGACGGTCCGCAGATAGGATTGCACGGCCGGGTCTTTGCCCGCGCGGGCGGTGGCGTGATCGAGATGGCGAGCCGCTTCGCCAAGCTGATCCCGTTCCTGAAAGAGATTGGCCAACGCCAGATGGGGGAAGGGCTCGTTCGGAGCCAGGGCGACCAGCTTTTCTAGAAAATCTTGCGTCATGGCCGGATCGCGCAGTTCCCAGTAGGCATGGGCGAGGTTCAGTTGGACGACGGGATTCTTGGCATCGAGTGACGCGGCTTTTTTGAAGGCTTTAATCGAGACAGCGGTCCCGCCATCTTTTTCCTGTTGAATGCCCAGATTATTCCAGAGGATAGACAGATAGGGGCGCGTGGTTTTGTCGTCTGTGATGGTTTCCGGTAGATCGGACAGCTTAGTTTCCGCGGTTTTGACGTTCCCTTTTTCGATCTCGTCGCGGATCGTCTCCAATAGTGCGCGATGCGTCGTGTCTGGGACCACGCTGGGATCGATCAGGCGAGCGTGCTTAGACTCCTGTTCCGGTAGGCCATCATGATGCGGTTCTGGCGGCGCGTCCTGGGAGTCTTCCACGACGGCATTGGGCTGAGCTGGTGGTGGCGTAGGCAGATAGGTCGGTTTGAACCAGGCTTGATAGACGATGAACAGCCCTATCAGGCAGGCGATGGGATACAAAATGTGAGAAATGTTGCGACGGTACATACGGGCCCTATTCGGATGAAACCACTGTATCACCTTGTGCAGGCGAGACAAAGGATTGTCGGCAAATTGCCACGCGAGACTGGCGGGACGGGCGGGACAGGCGAGACACGAGCGATGCGCGACGAGCTGGAAAGGCGGGACGGGCGAGAAAGGTATGACCCGAAGTTCGGGGTTTGGAGTTCCGGAAACCTCGAACCCTTCCCCGTCTAGCCAGTCTCACTCGCCCCCGAGTCTCGCTCGTCTCGCCCGTCTCGCGCTTCACGCACCACGTTCACTGGCGCTGGTGTAGCCGTTGAGGAGGGGCGGAGGCTATGATACGATCCGCCCTGTGATACGGCGCTCTTCCGAGCCCAACCCCCCTGAACAGTTTCAGCAATGGCTGGACCGTGTCGCGCGTCCGATCGAATTCGCGACTCGCGATGCCTTCGCACATCTGCCCACCGTCAAGAATCTGAATCGTTTTGTCTCTTCACAGGTGATGCAGGCCCTGTCCGATCGCGTCTATCCACGGGCGATTGAAGCGGCGTTGCTCCAGCTGCGTGAGCTGTTTCTTGAAGACCAGCAGCGGCTCCCGGCAGAGGACCAGCAGCGTCGGCTGGAGGAAGCCGCGGTCATTCTTGGGGTCTTGCGCCAGGCAGTTCGCGATCCGGCCCGGGCGTGGCAGGAACCGGAGCCTGTCGTGGTGCGTGAGCCTGTCATGAATGAACACCCATCGCGGTCATGGTGGGCGCAGCCCATCCGTTTCGCGAAGGGAGTCGGCCCGAAGCGCACATCGTTGCTGCAACGGTTCGGGATCGAGACGGTTGAGGATGCCCTGTGGACCGTGCCTTGGCGCTATGAGGATCGCTCGGTCATGACCCCGATCGGGCAACTCGCGCCGGGTGTGCAGGCCTCGATCTGCGGCACGATCGTCCGAAGTGAGGCGAAGCGCGCCCGCAGTCGCCGCCTCGCCATCCTCGACATTGTGGTGGAGGATTCAACCGGGCGCCTCCAGGCGCGGTTCTTTAACCAGCCGTTTCTCGAGCCACTCTTCACCGTCGGGACGAGCGTCATGCTGACAGGGCGGATGGTGGCCGGCGCGCAGGGGTGGGTGGACACGAGGATGGAGGTGGCGCAATACGAAGTCGTGGGCGCGGAAACCGAAGCGCCGTTACACGTGGGGCGTATTGTTCCGGTGTACCACGAAACCAAGGGGTGGACGTCCCGGCAGATGCGCGTGCTCGTCAAAGGCTTGCTGGACGCGCATGTCGCCGAGGCGCAGGAAGTGTTGCCGGTTCCGCTTCGTGCCCGCTATCGATTGCTGCCCATTCAACAAGCCATTCAGGACGTGCATTTCCCTCAGCCAGGGACGGATGGGGGACAGCTCGATCGAGGTCTCACGCCGGCGCATCGGCGCTTGGCGTTCGAAGAGCTGTTTGTGCTCCAACTCGCATTGGCCTCGCGGCATCGAGTCACGAAGGAAGAGGTCAAGCAGGTGTTGTTCAATTCGAAGACACCGCTCCTCGGCAAGCTGGATCGGGCGCTGCCCTTTCAGTTGACCGCGGCGCAAGAGCGGGTGATTCGCGAAATTATGTCGGACATGACGTCGCGCAAACCGATGAACCGTCTGGTGCAGGGCGATGTCGGTTCCGGCAAAACCATCGTGGCGATGCAGGCGATGGTGCTGGCCTGCGGATCGGGCTACCAGGCGGCACTGATGGCGCCGACGGAAATTCTCGCCGAGCAGCACTATCGGACGATAAAGAGGCTATTGGAACCGCTCGGGCTTTCCGTGGTGCTCGTGAGCGGTGGTGGACGTGCGGCAGCGCGTAAAGCCGTTCGCGAGCAGGTGGCCTCCGGGACCGCGCAGGTCGTAATTGGGACCCATGCGGTCATCCAGCAAGGCGTCACCTTCGCGAAACTTGGACTGGCAGTGGTGGATGAGCAACATCGATTCGGCGTGCTCCAACGAAAGACGCTCATCGAGAAGGGCTATAGGCCCGATGTGCTGGTGCTGACCGCGACACCGATTCCACGCACCCTGGCTATGACGGTGTATGGGGATCTGGATGTCTCGGTGATCGACCAGATGCCGCCGGGGCGAAAGCCAGTGCGGACGTTTCTCATGAGCGACAGCCAGCGGGGGCGGGCCTATCAGATTCTACGCGATGAACTGCGGAGCGGCCGGCAGGCCTATGTGGTGTATCCGCTCGTCGAAGAATCGGAGAAGACCGATCTGCAGGCGGCCATGCAAGGCGCAGAGCAGCTGCAAGCGGACGAGTTGGCCGAGTTTCGCGTCGGGCTTGTGCACGGTCGTATGAAGTCGGAAGAGAAAGAACAGGTCATGGCATCGTATAAGAAGGGGGTGATCCAGGTACTGGTCTCCACGACGGTGGTGGAGGTCGGGGTCGATGTGCCCAATGCCACGGTCATGATGATCGAGCATGCCGAGCGGTTCGGGCTGGCGCAATTGCACCAATTGCGCGGACGCGTCGGGCGAAGCGGACACCAGTCCTATTGTCTGCTGATGGCCTCGGGTGGGGTACTGTCTCGATCGGCGAAGCCCCAAGCGGCCGGCGAACCGGCATCGGCGGCCCGGGAGCGGCTGGACGCGCTCGTACGATCGACCGACGGGTTTGTGATCGCCGAGGAAGATCTCCGTATTCGCGGGCCCGGCGAGTTTTTTGGATTCCGGCAGTGGGGCATGCCGGAGTTTCGCGTTGCAAACCTGGTGCGGGATGCCGATATCCTCCCGCAGGCGCGGCAGGAGGCCTTTGCACTGTTGAAGCAGGACCCACAGCTGAAGGCGCCGGTGCACCGGGCCTTGCGAGAGACGATGTTGCGGCG
>CAZPWD010000014.1:0-14226 GCA_964590025.1 uncultured Nitrospira sp. | reverse complement strand
CGGTTGAAGCATGATTTGAAGGCGGGGTTGGTGACGTTGCGTCTTGGTACGGCGCAGGCGGCGAACCGTGCGTTGGAAGAAACGGAACTGCTGCGGATCCGGCTCGAAATCCGCAAGCTCGACCAGCAATTGGACGAGCTCTATCGGGATATCGGCGAGCGAGCAGTCAGCCTGTGCGAGGCAGGCGAACCGGTTGAACGGGTCCTGTACGACGCTGAAGTCGGTCGACTCGTCAAAGAGATCCAAGAGCTCAAAGACACACGCGGGAATCTTGAATCCGAGATGACGGAGATTCAGAACGACCTATGAACGACCCGTTACGCACGATTGGAGAACTCGAACAGACGCTATTGAGCCGCAAGAAAACCGACCGAGCCGGCCTGCCATGCTTAGAGAAAGGCCGCAAAGAAGCCATCGCCGCCGGCGTGATCATCATCCGGACGATCATGGAGACATTCGGGATGCCAAGCGTACTGGTCAGTGATCGAGGGTTGCGAGAGGGTGTGTTGATAGATCTGGCGACGCGGACACGATGAGTGCGAAGAGTTGGTAGGAACAAAGAGTGAGCATGTATGATTGCAAGGCCGGACACTCAACTAACAGCGAAACGCTGCAGGTCAGGTTTTATGTGGCCAGCATCATAGCATCGAGGCCACTTGGGAGTGTACCCAATGCGCCTCAATGCTCTCTCGGCCGGCGTTGAAACGCCGACCGTGTGCTTCAGCGGGGTTATTCACAGTATTTTCCACCAGGCTTGTAATGTCAGTCTTGAAAGCGATGCATTACTCACCCTTGTTTCATCGGAAAAAGGCAACCTCTCCCAAGGGATCCGCTTGGGGACTCCCCCCAAGTTCACTTTTCTGAATCAGCTCCGGGTGGGACAACCGTTCGCTTGCCGAGGAGGGATTCTCCGAATCAGCGGGTCCGAGCTGTCCGTTGATCTGCGAACCGCAAGCCTTTGGCACATCGATCTCAAGGGATTGCGAGTCGATCTACGTCAGCGCGACACGGCTCAAGCGTGGGCGGTCGCCTGGCTGGAACTGGGGAAACATCGGCGTGGGAACGGAATATCCGCAATGATCGCGGCCATTCCTGTGCCAAGACAGAATTCCGTGACATCGCCCGGGATAAAAACACTTGTCGAAATGGCGGGTCAAACCGTTCCGGCCCTGATAGATGCGACACGCAACCTTCAGGTTGACGGCGCCATCACCGCCATCAGACCTTTGATCGGGCTGGGGCCAGGCTTAACGCCTTCGGGCGATGATTTCATCGTGGGGTATCTGGCTGGATTGTGGAGCACGGCGGGCAGTGATTCATCCCGGTTGAGGTTCATGTCATCCCTAGGTGCCTGGCTGTCTCAGGCCGCAGCAGGTACCAACGCGATCAGCTGCACCTACATTAAATCCGCGGTCAACGGCAATGTCTCCGAGCCGATTGCGACTCTGGCGCAACGCTTTGGGCAAGCGAAAAGCATGGACAGCGTCCGAGAAGCGACAAGGACCGCCCTGCAGGTGGGCAACACCTCAGGAACCGATGGCGTCCAGGGGCTGTTGCTTGGCTGTATCGCCTGGGCGGCGCCTTCATGAACGTATTTCAGTAAAAAAATGACTCAGCCCGCACTTTGTTCTTGACTTGGTTTACAATTCGGTGCTCAAGTTCGGGTTCGAAAAATAAACGGCGCGACATCTGAAGACTCGCAAGCTAAGAATCTCTCTTGGGGCGATTCGTGCAGTCATCCCACGAGACACCATGCTGCAGGAATTGACGTTCGCCAGATCAGCCACCGAGGGGGAAGTTCCCAACCGCTTGACGTTCAACGCCACGAACCGGCCAAGGCGAAGGCGGCAATGGGAAGACCGTGAACATGGCCAGGGCGACCAAAATTCTCCGCAATTTCTACCGTGATTCGGTCTCGCTGATGCAACTCTCCTCTACGTTTGCCAAGTTGCCTGGCGTGGAACAAGCCTCGGCAATCATGGCCTCTGCAAACAACATTAGTTTGCTCAAAGAAGCCGGCTTGCTCGGAGAGACTATTGAGGCCGGTGCCAACGACCTGCTCATCGCGCTTCAGGGAGACGACGACGCCCTTGCTGCTGCCATGGCTGCAGCCGAGTCGGCCTTGAACCAAAACCCGCCTCCAATGTCCGGAAACGGGAAGCAATCTGCCATGGCTCCCCGCAGTATAGAAATGGGGCTCGGAAACATGGTTGGCGCCACTCTGGCATTGATCTCCACTCCCGGCGAATACGCCGCTGCCGAAGCATTCAAGGCCTTGCGTCTTGGCCTCAACGTGATGCTGTTCAGTGACAATGTCGAGTTGAAAGATGAGATTGCACTGAAACGCTACGCTCAGGCCCACGATCTCATCGTCATGGGGCCGGATTGCGGGACCGCCATCATCAATGGCATCCCGCTCGCCTTCGCCAACGTCGTGAGGCGCGGGGATATCGGTGTGGTCGCTGCCTCTGGTACCGGTCTTCAGCAGGTCACCTGCCTGATCGATCGATGGGGCAAGGGTATCTCGCAGGCGATCGGAACCGGAGGTCATGACTTGCACAGGGATGTGGGGGGCATTTCTATGCTCCAGGGGCTGAAGGCATTGGCCACCGATCAGTCCACTTCGGTCATTGTTCTGATTTCCAAGCCTCCGTCGGCCGAAGTTGCCAAACGCGTTCTGGAGGTTGCGGGTGGGGCCGGAAAACCGGTGGTGGTGAATTTTCTCGGCGCGGACCCAGCGGGGATCAGGCGCCCGAATGTGTTCGCGGCTGCGACTCTTGAGGACGCAGCCGCTGCAGCAGTGGCGCTCGCCGACGGCCGGCGGCCTGAAGAGGACAGGCTGGAGCGCCCGCCTTTTGCGATGCCCCTCAAGCTGGCCCCCGGGCAACAATACCTTCGTGGTCTTTACAGTGGGGGAACGTTTTGTTACGAAGCCTCGCTTCTACTGAAGAACAACTTGGGGCAGGTCTATTCAAACACTCCGGTGGATCCCAAAGACCGCCTGGACGACGTCTGGACCAGCAAGGGGCATACGGTCATTGATCTGGGCGACGATCTCTTCACCCGTGGGCGTCCCCATCCCATGATCGATCACCGGCTGCGCAATGAACGCATTCTCAAAGAAGCCGGAGATCCCGAGGTGGCTGTGATTCTGTTGGATGTGGTGCTCGGATATGGCTCTCATCCAGATCCGGCGAGCGAAATGGCGCCGGTGATTCAAAAGGCCAAAGCGTTGGCCGACAAGGCGGGCAGACATCTGGCCGTTGTCGGCTTTGTTTGCGGCACATCATTGGACCCCCAAGATCTGTCTAAACAGGAAGCCACCCTGCGAGACGCAGGGGTAACCCTGGCCGAAAGCAATGCCCAGGCAGTCCGCTTGGCAGCTACCGTTGTGTCAGAGCCGGCCAGGGTTGGGGGATTGCCGTGATACAGGCCTTGTTTCAGGAGAAACTACAGGTATTGAACGTCGGCCTGGTGTCGTTTGCCGAATCGGTCGCTCGGGCTGGCGGAACGATTTTACAGATAGACTGGGCCCCGCCTGCGCAGGGGCATCAGACCGTGTGTCGTGAATTGGCTCAGCTCGTGAACCTCCCGGCCGTCGAGGCGGCCAACCAAAAGGCCTTTGATGCATACCTCTCAGCCCAGCCGGTCCTTCGAGGTATCGGGATTGCCGGGAAGGTTCTCCCTAATATGGCGGAGCGCATGATCCTGCATGGAGGTCCTCCCATCGCCTGGGAAAACATGTGCGGTCCCATGCAGGGCGCCATCATCGGCGCCATCCTCTATGAAGGATGGGCGAAAAATACCGCTGGCGCGTCTGCCCTGGCTTCCAGTGGTGAGATTGTCTTCGAGCCCTGTCACCATCATGCCGCCGTCGGCCCGATGGCTGGTGTCATCAGCCCGTCCATGCCCGTGTGGATGGTTGTCGATGCCACCCATGGCAATCAGGCCTTCAGTAACTTCAACGAGGGAGTCGGCCGAGTGCTCCGGTTCGGCGCCAACAGTCCCGATGTGATCGACCGCCTCAAATGGATAGGAAAGGTACTCGGGCCGACGTTGCGGGCTGGACTGGAGACTCTCGGCGAACTGGATCTCAAAACGTTGATGGCGCAGGCGCTGCACATGGGCGACGAGGTGCACAACCGCAACATCGCGGCGTCGTCCCTGTTTCTGAAACGGCTGATTTCGGCTTTGCTGAAGACAGCAATACCCTCGGCCGATATCGCCGCCACCGTCGACTTTATCGCCGGCAACGATCACTTCTTTCTCAATCTCTCCATGACCGCCTGTAAGGCCATGCTCGATGCCGCCCAGGGCGTTCCAGGGAGCAGTATGGTCACGGCCATGGCCCGTAATGGCGTCGAGTTTGGTATCCGTGTCAGCGGCACGGGGGATCAGTGGTTTACCACGAGGGCGCCGGTGGTCGACGGACTCTTCTTCCCCGGCTACACCAAGGCGGACGCTGCGCCCGATCTGGGGGACAGCGCAATCACTGAGACAGCGGGTGTGGGCGGCTTCGCGATGGCCGCCTCCCCGGCGATCGTCAAGTTCGTCGGCGGCACGCCGCAGGATGCGATCGACAATACGACGGCGATGACCTATATCACGCTGGGCCGGAATGGTGCGTTCACGTTGCCGGCGATGAACTTTGCCGGCTCGCCGGCGGGAATTGATGTCCGTAAGGTCGTTGATACCGGCATTCAACCGATTATCAATACGGGGATTGCCCACCGTGAGGCCGGAGTCGGACAGATCGGGGCCGGTATTACACGCGCGCCCCTGGCCTGTTTCACGCAGGCGGTGTCCGCGCTGGCAAGCGCCATGAGCGGCAGTCAGTGAACGCGGAGGATGTTCCCGATGACAGCCGCCAATAAACTTGCCGTTATCGCGGTAGGGGGAAACTCGTTGATTCGAGACAAACAGCATGAGTCCATACAAGACCAGAGTGAGGAAGCGGCGATTACTGCGCACTCTATCGCCGACATGATCGAAGCCGGTTGGAATGTGGTGGTGACGCACGGAAACGGCCCACAGATGGGCTTCGTCCTGCGACGGTCGGAACTGTCACTTCATGAAGTGCCTCCTGTGCCCATGGATTATGCCGGTGCCGACTTGCAGGGAGGCATCGGCTACATGTTCCTCAAGGCACTGTATAACGAATTTCGCAAGCGCCGGATTGATCGGAAGGCTGTGGCCGTGGTCACCCAGACCATTGTCGACCGTCATGACCCGGCATTTGCCAATCCGACCAAACCCATCGGTTCTCAATTGGACGAACCGACGGCGCGCCGGCTTGCCGCTCAACAAGGCTGGACCATCAAAGAAGATGCGGGGCATGGTTGGCGGCGCGTGGTGCCCTCGCCGTTGCCAAGGACCATCGTCGAACTCGAGATGATCAGTTGCCTGGCCAAGGCGGGGTATGTGGTCATCGCTTGCGGTGGGGGCGGGATCCCTGTCGTCAAAGATGCCGAGGGCAATTTGGTCGGCGTCGAAGCGGTGATCGACAAGGACTTTGCCTCGAGCCTACTGGCACGCGAAATCGGTGCTGAATTGTTGCTGGTATCGACTGCGGTCGAAAAGGTCGCCATCAACTTCAATAGGCCCAATCAGCAATGGTTGGATTGCATGACGGTGGCTGAAGCGAAGAGGCATTTCGCTGACAATCAATTTGACAAGGGCAGCATGGGGCCGAAAATTCAGGCGGTGATCGAATTCTTGGAAGGAGGCGGGGGGATGGGGTTGATCACCAATCCTCCCAATATTGGTCGCGCCCTGGCCGGTGAAACCGGAACGTTCATTGTGCGGGAAGGTGTGCCATCATTCACATTTCACAATTAAGGAGGACATATGACTACATCACGTAAACTGACCAGACGCCAAGTTCTGAAAGGAACCGCGGCTGTTGGAGCGCTGGGAATGTTGGGCGGCTTAGGCTGGCTCGGCAAAGCATGGGGGGCACAGGACAAGGTCAAGATGGGGTTCATCTTTGTGGGGCCGCGAGACGACTATGGTTACAACCAGGCGCATTTTGAAGGTAAATCGGCCCTGGCCAAACTCGACTGGGTGAAGGCCTTCGATGAAGAGAAGGTGCCGGAGACCATCGAGGTCCAGAAAACCATGGAGAGCATGATCAAGCTGGACGGGGCCCAGGTTCTCTTCCCCACGTCCTTTGGCTATTTTGATCCTCACATTCTCAAGGTCGCACCCCAATTTCCCAACGTTCTCTTTTTGCACTGTGGGGGGCTTTATCAAGAGGGCAAACATCCCAAGAACGCCGGGAGTTACTTCGGCTACATTGACGAACCGGAGTATGTGGCCGGCATCGTGGCCGGCGGGATGACCAAGAGCGGAAAGCTGGGGTTTGTAGCGGCCAAGCCTATTCCACAAGTATTGCGCAATATTAACAACTATACCCTCGGGGCCCGCAGCATCAGACCGAACTGCACGACCAATGTGATTTTTACCGGGGACTGGTCACTGCCGGTCCGTGAGGCGGAAGCCACTAACAGCTTGGTCGATCAAGGGATCGACGTGATCACCTGCCATGTAGACAGCCCCAAAGTCGTCATGACCATGGCCGAAAAGCGGGGCATTTATTGCACCGGCTATCACGTCAACCAGTCGAAACTTGCCCCGCGTGGGTACCTCACCGGAGCCGAATGGAATTGGGCGAAATTGTATATGGACTATGCGGAGATGATCCGTAAAGGGACAGAAGTCCCGCATTTGATACGAGGGGGCCTCAAGGAAGGCATTGTCAAGGTGTCGGACTATAACCAGGTGGTGACTGAATCCGTTCGCAAGCAAGCCGACGCGGCCAAGGCAAAATTTATGAGTGGGGCAATGGTCGTATACAAGGGCCCCATGAAGGACAATACAGGTAATGTCGTCATTCCGGCCGGAAAGGAATACATCCAAACGGATATCTGGCTGGAGAGTATGGGTTGGCTGGTGGAAGGGGTAATCGGTTCGACCAAGTCATAATCATGGATGTGCCGAAAAACCTGCACAAAGCGCTGGAACCGTTCCTCATCATCTTCGGGTCTCTCTTGGTATCGATGGTGTTGTTTGGAGGGTTTGTGGCGGTGGCTGGGGCCAATCCCTTTGAGGTGTATCACACCATGTATCGGGCCGCCTTCGGCTCTTCGTTCTCGTGGCAAAATTCGTTAATACGAGCCGCACCGCTGATGCTGACGGCCCTCTGCACGGCACTACCGGGCTATCTCGGATTAATCATCATCGGGGGAGAGGGGGCAGTGGTGATAGGGGGTCTCGTCGCGGCGGTAATGGCTCTGACCATGCCCACTGCCCCTCCCATGGTGGTCCTTGCCACCATGGCGCTCGCCGGCATGGTCGCTGGCGGGATCTGGCTCGCCATCGGGGGGGCATTGCGGCACTATCGCGCGGTCAATGAAACCATCAGTAGTCTGTTGCTGAACTATATCGCCATTGCGGTGCTGAACCACCTCGTCACTAGCACCTTTCGCGATCCGGAAAGTCTCAATCATCCCTCGACGCGTCATATTGGAGAGGCCAATATGATCGGCCTCATCCCCGGGACAGACCTCCATTGGGGATTTGCTTTCGGCGTCGTTGCTTGTGTCCTGGCGTGGTTTCTCATGCATCGCACCGTCTTCGGCTTTGCGTCCCAAATTGCAGGAGGCAATGTTCGCGCCGCTCAGGTCGCAGGATTGCCGGTCGGGCGGTTGATTCTCATCGTCTGCTTCGTGGCGGGAGCAGCAGGTGGATTGGCAGGCATGGTGGAAGTGGCGGCCATCCATGGCAGGGCCAATGATACCCTCAATGCCAATTATGGGTATGCCGGCATTCTCGTGGCATTTGTCGCCAGAAATAACCCGCTGGCGATCATTCCAGTAGCCGTTCTCCTGGGAGGGATTCGTGCGAGTGGCGGCTTATTGCAACGGGTACATGGCCTTCCGGATGCCACGGTGCTCGTCATGCAAGGGATTATGTTCCTCGTGATTTTGTTCAGCGAGACGCTCTACGGGCGATTTTCAAAATTTCAAAAACAAGGAGCCTCGTGATGGAAGTCGGTTGGTGGGGAGTCTTAATTGCCATGCTGGGGGGGGCGATTCGGATCGGCACCCCATTTCTTTTTGTCTCGCTGGGCGAGTGCTTGACCGAGAAAAGTGGCCGCATCAATTTGGGCCTTGAAGGCACGCTGGTGATGGGCGCGATGACGGGGTACGCCATCTCGTTGCAAAGCGGGTCTCCGTGGCTGGGGGTGCTGTGCGCCGGGTTAGCCGGCACAGTGCTTGGCGCCTTGCATAGTTGGCTCTGCAGCTACCAGCGGGTCAATGATATCGCAGTGGGGATCGCGATGATGCTGTTCGGCACCGGGTTGGCCTTTTTCCTGGGGAAGCCGTACATTCAACCATCCGCTCCTCGATTGCCATCCATCGATCTCGGAGGCTGGAGTAATGTGCCGCAACTCCAAGCGGCCCTGCAGATCAACGGCTTGTTTCTGATCGGGATTGTCGTGGCGATTGCGCTTGGGTGGATATTGAAAAATACATCGTGGGGGTTGAAGGTGCGTGTGGTCGGCGAGAGTGCGGATGCGGCGCGCGCCCTCGGATTGCCGGTCAATCGAATACGGCTCCTGAGTACCGCCCAGGGAGGATTTCTTGCGGGAATCGGAGGGTCGTATCTCTCGCTCTACTATCCCTTCAATTGGAGCGAAGGCCTTTCGAGCGGCCAGGGATTAATGGCCGTAGCATTGGTGATTTTTGCCCGCTGGCAGCCGCTTGGCTGTCTATGGGTCTCTCTCTTGTGGGGAGGAGCGGCTGCGTTGGGGCCTTCCTTGCAATCCGTGGGGATCACTTACGGATATTATATCTTTAACGCGATACCCTACATTATGACGTTGGCGGTGATGATTGTGACCTGTTCTCCACGACGCAATCTCTTGGGGGCGCCCCATGAACTGACCGTCACTCGATAACCCGAAGAGTTAGCTTTGAATGTTTCTGCGTGGAGGTGTCAATCATGAGCAAGTATGTAACCGCGGATCCGTATCCCTATCCATACAATGGAGATCTCCGCCCGGAGAATACGGTGTTTATCATCATTGACATGCAGACCGATTTTTGTGGAAAAGGGGGATATGTGGACAAGATGGGCTATGACATCTCCCTGACCCGTGCGCCGATCGCCCCCATACTCAAGGTGCTCACGAAGGCGCGGAATATTGGGATGCATGTCTTTCACACCAGGGAAGGACATCGGCCGGACTTGGCCGATTTGCCGGAGAATAAGCGGTGGCGCAGCCGAAGAATTGGGGCAGGCATTGGAGATCCTGGGCCCTGCGGGAAAATCCTAGTGCGAGGGGAACCGGGGTGGGACATCATTCCGGAGCTTGCTCCAAAGCCTGGCGAACCCATCATTGATAAGCCCGGCAAAGGGTCGTTTTGGGCGACCGATCTGGAAATGCTGTTACGGCTTCGCGGGATTACCAATATTGCTCTGGCAGGGATTACCACCGATGTCTGTGTCCACACCACCATGCGTGAGGCGAATGACAGAGGCTTTGAATGTCTCCTGCTGGAAGATTGTTGCGGCGCGACTGATTATGGAAACCACCAGGCGGCCATCAAGATGGTCAAAATGCAAGGTGGGGTGTTCGGTGCCGTGGCGAAATCCGATGCCTTTGTAGAGGCACTCTCATGACGAACCCTGTTCCGCCAGACCTGGAAGTCCTCGGCATGACCAAGCGTTTCGGACCGCTGGTGGCCTTGAAGGACGTCAATTTTCGGCTGCGGCCCGGCCGGTTTCATGCGCTACTCGGTGAAAACGGCGCCGGCAAGAGCACGTTAGTAAAATGCATCATGGGCTATTACCATCCCGACGAAGGGAAAATCCTGTTGGATCAGCAACAGGTCACGGTTCGTAGTCCCCGTGACGCCCAAGGATTCGGGATCGGGATGGTCTACCAGCAGTTCACCCTGATTCCCAACATGACGGTCCTCGAAAACCTGGTAATCTCCAAAGCGAAGTTGAGCCCCATCATCAATTGGTTGGAAGAAGAGCGACGGCTAACACAGTTCATGGAGAAGATGCCGTTCAAGGTTTCGCTCGAAGCTCGTGTCAGTTCGCTCTCTGCAGGCGAAAAACAAAAAGTTGAGATTCTCAAGCAGCTATTCTTGCAAAACCGCATTCTCATTCTGGATGAACCAACGTCCGTCCTGACACCGCAAGAGGCGGATGAAGTTTTAGGCCATCTCCGAGCGATGACGCGAGCGCAACAGATCAGCGTCTTGATTATTACCCACAAACTGAGAGAAGTGGTGACATTCGCGGATGAGGTCACGGTGTTACGCAAAGGACAATTCGTAGGGTCCGGACTGGTGTCGGATCTGACGGTGGCTCAGATGGCCGAAATGATGGTGGGATCTGAATTCACAACCAAACCGAAGGAACGCAACGCAACTCTCGCTAAGACGCCCAAACTCGCAATTCACGATCTCCGAGTTCATGACGACGCGGGGGTAGAAGCCGTTCGAGGGCTGCATGTCACCATCCATTCAGGTGAGATCGTGGGGGTTGCCGGCGTATCGGGCAATGGACAGCGAGAACTCGTTGAGGTCCTGGCCGGCCAACGCCCGGCGATCGCAGGTAATATTCTGGTGCAGGGCACGCCATTTGAGCCGACCCGCGAACAGATTGTGCGTCATAAGATCTATTGTTTACCGGAAGAACCGCTTCTGAATACCTGCGTAGGAAACATGAGCCTCGCAGAAAATCTGGCGTTTCGCAATTTTGATCGGGAGCCCCATGCCGTGGGCGGGTGGCTCATCAACCGTCCCGCGCTGCGGCGCAGCGCGCAAGGATTGATTGAACGGTATAACATCAAGCCCCCTAGTCCCGATACTCCTATCCGGTCTCTCTCCGGAGGAAATGTGCAGCGTGCGGTCCTGGCGCGAGAGCTTTCCGACGGAGTGGAAATTTTGATCATAGCGAATCCATGTTTCGGCCTCGATTTCTTGGCCACGGAAGAAATTCGCCTGCAGATTGTCGCCGCGCGCAATCGTGGGACGGCTGTCCTTCTGTTGAGTGAAGACCTCGACGAGATCCTGGAACTGGCCGACCGTACCGTGGTGATGTTTAACGGTCAACTGGTCTATGAAACGACGTCGTCCGGCGCCGACCTCGCGCTCATTGGACGGCACATGACAGGACATGCGGCATGAACACCGTCATTGCATCTCCCTATCCATATCAGTTGCCTGCGCGAGAGTCGGGTGCGCGCGTGGGGTTGGTGATTATCGACATGCAGCGCGATTTCATTGAGCCAGGCGGATTTGGCGCGGCGCTGGGCAATCAGGTCGAACACCTGCAAAAGATCGTACCGACCGTCGCTGGGCTGCTCAGAACATTTCGAGAATTGCGGTTGCCGGTTATTCACACCAGAGAAGGCCATCGCCCCGATCTGTCAGATTGCCCTCCGGCCAAAAGAAGCCGTGGGGACTCCTCGCTTCGCATCGGAGATCCGGGGCCGATGGGACGGATCTTAGTGTTGGGAGAACCAGGGAACGACTTTGTGAAGGAGCTGCGTCCCGAACCGGGCGAACTCGTCATCGACAAACCAGGCAAAGGGGCGTTTTACGCCACCAACCTGCACGAGCGTCTGCAGGCCCTGTCGATCAGCCATTTGATCTTTACGGGAGTGACCACCGAGGTCTGTGTCCAAACCAGCATGAGAGAAGCCAACGACCGCGGGTATGAATGTCTCTTGGTGGAAGATGGAACCGAAAGTTATTTTCCTGAATTTAAACACACGACCCTGCGCATGATCCAATCGCAGGGAGGAATTGTCGGCTGGGTGACGACGGCGAATCGTCTGAAGGACTCTCTCCGGCAAGCCTACGGGTAGCGCCAATAGGTAT
The DNA here is from genome assembly GCA_964590025.1 of uncultured Nitrospira sp. Taxonomy (GTDB): domain Bacteria; phylum Nitrospirota; class Nitrospiria; order Nitrospirales; family Nitrospiraceae; genus Palsa-1315. The sequence goes on along the minus strand of CAZPWD010000014.1, from coordinate 2,323 downwards.
CAGAACGCGGTTATCCTGTGTGCGGAAAAAGATTCGGACCGGAGCAAGGGTGTTGGGATGGGTTGGTCTCTTCGGAACGGCAGTTTGGATATTGCCACACTGCAGAAGCTCTACCATGCGGGGGCGTTGCGGCCGACTGAGCTCGTGGAGGCGGTGTATGAGCGGGTCGCGCATTGTCCCGTGCCGCATATCTGGATTTATCTCCTGCCCCGTGAAGCGGTGTTAGCCCAAGCTAAAGAGCTGGAAGCCCGGTGGAAGTCCGACAAGGCCGGAATGCCGCTCTATGGCATTCCTTACGCTATCAAGGACAATATTGATGCAGCGGGGCACCCAACGACGGCCGCTTGTCCGGAGTTTCGGTACGTGCCGACGGAGTCGGCTACTGTCGTGAATCGGCTTAACTCGTCGGGCGCGCTGTTGATCGGCAAAACCAATCTGGACCAGTTTGCCACAGGATTGACGGGAACTCGCTCCCCATACGGTATCAGTCCAAACCCCTTCGATTCCCGGTTTATTTCCGGCGGGTCTAGTTCCGGTTCTGCGGTCGCTGTTTCCACTGGACTGGTCAGCTTTTCTTTGGGGACCGATACAGCCGGTTCGGGTCGAGTCCCGGCCGGATTCACCAATCTCGTCGGCCTCAAGCCGAGCAAAGGACTGCTCAGCACTAAGGGAGTCTTTCCCGCCTGCCGCTCCTTGGATTGTGTCTCGATCTTTGCGCTCACATGCGCCGATGCGCAGGCTGTCTTTAGTGTGTGTCGGGCGCCTGATCCGGCCGATCCATTTTCTCGCGAGAGGCCGGCTTATCTCCCGCAAAAACAGTATGCGGCGACTCGTCCATTCCGCTTTGCGGTACCGTATCGGGAGCAGTTGGAATTTTTCGGGAATGGTGAATATGCGGCGCTGTTCTCCTCGGCAGTGGAACGATTGGAAAAGTTGGGAGGGCAGAAGCAGGAGATTGATTTCGGGCCGTTCCTCGAGACCGCCAAACTGCTGTATCACGGGCCATGGGTCGCTGAACGGTTAGCGGCGATCAAGGACTTTTTAGCTGAAAAGCCCAACGCCTTGCATCCTGTCACGAAGCGCATCGTCGAAGGAGGCGCGCGCTTTTCCGCCATAGACACCTATGAAAGTTATTATCAACTGCGAACGTATCAACAAAGAGTCAGGGCCCTGTGGCGCACCGTTGACGTGCTTCTGCTCCCGACCACCGGCACCATCTATACGATTGCCGAAGTGGAAGCCGATCCGGTGCAGTTGAACACGAACCTGGGCTATTACACCAACTTCGTCAATCTCTTGGATCTCTGTGCCTGGGCCGTTCCCAATGGATTTCTCAAGAATGGCCTTCCGATGGGGATTACGCTGATGGCGCCCGCATTCCAGGATGAATATCTGGGAGGACTGGCCGCGGAGTTTCATCACCAGTCAAGCAGTACCATGGGGGCTACCGGATGGACCTTACCGCCCAACGTTACCCCGGATGTCGAGTTGTCGAACAACCAGGACGGCGAACGAATGGAACTGGCCGTGTTGGGGTTGCATCTGACAGGGCAGCCGCTCAACTTCCAACTCACCGAGCTGGGAGCTCGATTACGGCGGACCTGCCGAACCGCACCGGAATACCGGTGTTACGTGATTACCGACCCTCAGGGGGCGCGAAAGCCCGGTGCCGTCTTCGTCAGGGACGGCAGTGGCGCTGCGCTTGAAGTGGAAGTCTGGGATATTCCTTTAGAAAATTTTGGTCGCTTTATGGTGCGGGTCCCGCCTCCGTTGGGAATCGGATCGCTGAAGCTCGATGATGGCCAGGTGGTCAAGGGATTTATCTGCGAGGGCTATGCGATCGAGGGGGCGGAAGAAATCACCGCCCTGGGGGGCTGGCGGACGTATCTGGCGGGGCATCCACGCGAGGAGCCTGTCCGACATTGACCGTTCTACTGCGGCGAACGATCCGCGACCAGCTGCGTCGCTCTCGGCCCGCTCCCAAGAACCGTGAAACGAGGGTGAGCCTCGGAGCTGCGGCCTCACATCTGGCCGCACCTCCTTCGCCTCGTCACGAAGGCAATGTCGGACAGACTCCTAGGGAGATTGCCTCACGTACCTAGGGAGATGCCTAGTGTGATTATCGTTCCTCTCAGTATATAGAAGCCAGGCCTGGTAATGAGCGGCCTCCCTCTTGCCGGGAGGGGGGCGATGTTGGGAAAAACAACATATGTTTCGTCCGTTCTTAAAAAAAGTATATTTCCCTTGCTATATGTTGCCGACTTAGGCATATTCCGCCCAAACTACGTAGTCTGAGAGGTTCAGACACATTGGCTACAGATTA
>CAZPWD010000013.1:11462-24113 GCA_964590025.1 uncultured Nitrospira sp. | reverse complement strand
CCAGGACCCGGAGCACCCCCAACTCCCCTTTCAACAGAATGGCTGGACAGTGCCCAGTTAGTTCGGGACTTGACTTTCGTGTCACAGATAACTGACCCTCCCCGGAGGGCTTCTCATGGATACGATCGGCTTCGCTGGATGACGTTGCTGCTGCCGCTGGCTTCGGGTGCACGGTCCTGCCGAGCGCCGTTTTGCCACCGTTTTCAACATGGGCCTTCTGGTCCGATTTCTTCATGATTGCGCCTGATTCTCAAAGAGAGCTTAGAACGGAAGACCTTGCTTTTGTCCACTGTTTTTTGTTTAGGAGTGCGACGGAAGAATCGGTCGCTCTGCCTGCCATTAGAACACGGGCCTAAGCTGCATGGTTTAGGTCCAGCGAAAAGGGAAGGTGTAAGGCCACCAGGTTCGGTGCAGTGCGAGCCCGCACAACCATCGAGGTGTGCCCGTCCAGGAGCGTCAAACTGCATTCTCCCAACTCTTGGCTTGATGTCGGCTGCCATCCGGGCCGCTTAGATTTTGGTCCCGAGCCGACGTTTCGGTTGAAGTTGGTGGGCGAGATTCCCACACACTTTGAAGTTTCGACTGCCCTCAGAACGAGGGAACAATAAGGGAACACTAAGCGATCCTCATTGCTCCAAGTCCTGTGTTTGCGTTACTCTGTGCTCCGCGTAAGTGCCTGAAAATGCGGCAGCAAGGGCTTCCACTCCCACACGCTTCCGCCAAGAGTCCGGGTTAACTCTCATGACGCTGCGCAAGCCCAAACGGCCTACAGTTGCAAAGGAAGCGCGCAGGCGCGCGCGCGAGAGGACGGGCATTCCTCCTGTCTCTCGAGTGATAGCAGACAAGCGCAGGAAGCCCCCAAAGCACAAGAAGTCCGTCCTTGAGGACGAGGTTCAGTAGTAGACCAATCGTTTTGGGCTCCGCCGGAGCCTAATTCCTTGACGCTCAACCGGGCTTATAGGCAGGGATGACCTCGTCCGGATGGAAGAGGGCTTCGGGGGAATGATGGAAATACTGAGCCAATAGTTCCGAGATTGTTTCCAAGTCTGCGCGCACGAATCCCACGCTGCTGACCAAGACCTTTCCGCTCGAATCGATCAGGAACACCGTAGGCACATTGGTCAGGCCGTAGGCATTGGAGACCGGGTAGCCGTCTTGGTCCAGCAGGGCAGGGAAGCTAACGTTATACTCTGTCAAAAAGTCCTTGGTATCGCGAGCGTCATCCTGCGAGATGGCCAAGACACTGGCGTTTTCGCCAAAGATCTTGTGAAGTCGTTCGAGGAAGGGGATGGCGAATTGACAGACGGGGCATGTGATCTTAAAGAACGTCAAAACGACGGGGCCTTTGTGTAAGGCGCTGGCGAGCGAGATCAAGGTTCCGTCCGGCGCGGCAAGGCAGAAAGGAGGTGCATTGTGGCCGGCTGCAATCCGGGTCATCTGATCCCCGCGACATCGTTCAAATTGCGCGGATTCGTTGCCATCCTTTCATTCTAGACCAGGACTGGAGCGCTCTACAAACCCACGGTCCCCCGTTCTGAGAGGCTGATCCCGAAGCCTTATAGAAGACTTATCCGAGCGCCACAGCACCTCTGACTATTGCATTCCGGAGGGATGCCAGATTCAGTGGATGTGACGGGTCTTCTTCTGCATGTAATCCATGAGCAGGTACTGACCAAGTGTGAGAGGTGTAGTGAAATACGCTTTTCCGCGACACAGTTCCGTGACCTTCTGCACGAAGTGGATGAGCGAGTAGTCGCTGGCCAGCATGAAAGTGTTGATCAGGATGCTTGAGCGCTTACATCGTCCCACTTCCTCCAGGGTCTGGCTGACCACGAGAGGATCCAGCCCAAAGGCATTCTTGTAGATACGTCCATCGTCGAGCGTGAGGGCCGAAGGCTTGCCATCGGTAATCATGACAATCTGCCGCATGTCCTTTTTCTCTCGAGCAAGAATGCGGCGGGCCAGTCGCAAGCCTTCCCGGGTATTTGTGTAGTACGGTCCAACTTGGATCCGCGCCAATTCGGAGAGAGGTATTTCTTCGGCGCTGTCGTGAAACAGGACCAGATGAAGTGAGTCACCCGGGTACTGGGTGCGAATCAGATGCGAAAGGGCGAGGGCCACGCGCTTGGCCGGTGTAAATCGGTCTTCTCCGTACAAGATCATGCTGTGGCTGCAATCCAACAGAAGTACGGTGGCGCAGGAGCTCTGGTATTCAGACTGATGGACCATCAGATCGGGGTAATCGAGCGCAATCGGCACACGAGTTCCTTCCCTGCGAACGGCACTGAAGAGCGTGGCACTAATATCAAGGTTTAGCGTGTCGCCGAACTCATAAGGTCGCGAGGATCCGCCGGACTCGACGCCCGTCGCGAGCTCGCGAGTATCGTGGCGTCCGAAGCTGCTATGGCCCAGAGAACTCATCAGGTCTTTCAGCGTCCTGAATCCCAGGAAGTCTAATGTTTTGTCCGTCAGCTCAAACCGTGCCAGGGGCTGGTCTTTCTCGCGCTGGACAAGGCTCCCACGGGCACTGGTCTGAGGAGGTGGAGTAACCTGGGCAGCCTGAGATGAGATGAAACCTTCTTCAGAAAGGCGCTCAATCAATTGGTCGATCAACTGGCGCAGAGATTCGTTATGTGACAAATCAGGATTCCCCAGGAGCTCCTCGGCGAGGTCCTGGGGAATCAGCTCGCTCTCCTGAAGAGCCCGAAAAATTGCCTCGCGCAGCTGGTCCATTGTGCGCCCCGGATCCATTTCATGGAAACCGTAGAACTGAGACTCGAAGCCACTCTGCAGAAAGAAATCCGATAGTCGCTGGACGAGCTCCTGAAGATCAATCGCATCGGCTGGTTCGCCAACGAAGCGCGTGTATCGTGTGAACTTCATCGCATGGCCTAGTTGAACTGGCGGCGCGGTGAACGGACGGCCGGGTCTCGTGGCTCGGCCGGCTTGGGCTTCTCTGCGTAGAAGCCGCGCTCTTCATTTCGGCTGATGCGTTTGTGCGCATACAGCCCTTCCAGGATGAATTCGGCGGCAGCCGCAACGCTGGCGGCGTCGCCGTGATTGCGGACACCCAGGCGGTCCACATTGTCCATCAGCCCCTGAATCCGTTTGAGTTGGGGGAGCATTTCGTCGGCGGGAGTTGTCTGCTCGACCCTGAGCTCTCCGCCCATTTCAAACCATTGCACGACGGGCTGCAACAGTGCTCCTTCGAGATGCCGGTCAAAGACCTTTCCGACTGCGGCGCGAATCAGTTCGCGAGCGATGTTGTCTGCGCCACGGAGTTCTCCTTCATATTCGAGCTCAATCTTGCCGGTCATAGACGGAATGGCCGCGTACACGTCTGTCATCCGCGCAACGATCTCGGTCTCATGGTTGCGCGCTGCGCGCTGTTCCGCATTGCTGACTACGCTTTCCAGAGACGAGATGGCAAGACGCTGGCTGACTCCGGAGCGCCTGTCCACCCGCTTGTCCTCTCGCGCCAGGAAGGAGATGAGCTCGATCACTTCGCGGAGGTAGGCGGGGACTTCGCGCAGCCGGTTGCCGTTCCGCTGCGTCCAGGCTTCCTGGGATGTGATTGCCATGGCTTCTTCTAGGGTCGCGGGGTAATGAGTGCGAATCTCAGAGCCAAGACGATCCTTCAGTGGCGTAATGATCTTGCCTCGCGCCGTGTAATCCTCTGGATTAGCCGTAAAGACCAGAAGGAGGTCGAGCGGCAAACGGATGGGATAGCCCCGAATCTGGAGGTCGCCCTCTTGCATGATGTTGAAGAGGCCCACCTGAATCTTGCCGGCAAGATCCGGCAGCTCGTTGATTGCAAAAATGCCCCTGTTGGCACGAGGGAGCAGGCCGTAATGCACCGTCAACTCATCGGACAAATCGCGCCCGCCGCGCGCGGCCTTGATCGGGTCCACGTCTCCCAGGATGTCCGCCACGGTCACATCGGGCGTGGCAAGCTTTTCGACGTATCGTTGCTCTCGTGTTAGCCAGCCGATTGGTGTTGCGTCGCCCCTTTCGGCGATTAGATCGCGGCAAGCGCGGCAGATGGGTCGGAAAGGGCTATCATGAATCTCGCACCCAGCTACCACCGGCACTTCGGGATCCAAAAACTCAACGAGGTTTCGCAGGATTCGGCTCTTGGCTTGTCCCCGCAGACCCAACAGAATGAAATTGTGGCGCGAGAGGATGGCGTTGATGATCTGAGGGATCACCGTATCGTCATATCCGTGGATCCCAGGAAACAGCGTCGCTCCGCGCTCAATGCGCCGAAGAAGATTCTCTCTCAATTCGTTCTTGACGCTGCGTTCGGCAAGGGCAGACTCCGCCCACGGGCTCTTTCGAAGCTGGCCGAGTGTTTCGAGCTTGGAGGTCATGAGGTTTCCGGGTACCGTGTTGGCCCTGTTTTCTTAGCGTCTCAAGCTATTATAGATGAACTGTGGCTGTCCGGGGTGGTGTGTGTTGTTCGAGAAAAAGCGGTCCTGGCACTAGGCCAGCCCGTGACCGTTGCCACCCGCCTTTGTGCGCACATGGTCGGCTCGAACGATTTGCGGTAGCCAATCGGTCAGGCGTCGAATCATGTGCTCCTGGCGCTCTGTCTCCGCTCGCAACTCGAGAAGCTCCTGCTTGGTCTCAAGGTCCAGTGGTAGGTCACTGGCAATGCGGTAAGAAAGGAGGCTCTCCGCATCAGCATCGATTGCGGCCGGCTGCTGCCCGAACAAAACTGTATGACACTTTTTGTAGAGATTCAGCAACTCTCGGATGGTCGATGGCGCAGCAGTCTCTACCCTGTCCTCGAGGTATTCCACAACCCCCGTCAAGTAGGGCTGATCCTCAAAGAGTTCCAGGATCCGGAATAGACTCCGTCCGACGGCGAGGATGTCAGACCTGCCGTCTTCATAGCTCTTCACAACCTTTACGATCTCGGCGGTGCAGCCCAATGCGGCAATGTCATCTTTCTGGCTCAGAACAACCCCGAACACCATGTGCTTTTCCAGGCAGCGGCTCACCATGAGCTGGTAGCGAGGTTCGAAGATGTGGAGTGGCAGGGTCATGCCGGGGAAGAGAACAATTTCCAAAAGGAAGAGTGGAATGCGCTCAGGCTTCATCTGTGTAGGATAAGCGGATGATATCAGAAGATGAGTGGGTGCTCGATCATGGAGTCAGGTTGGCAAGGGCAAGAGGCGGTCAGGACAGTTGTTCGAGTGCAGCTTCCAGCTCCGAACGGGCGTGTTCATTGCCGGCCTGGCGGGCGACGGTAATTCCGGCCCGCAGGACATCGCGGGCCTCTTCGCTGTGAGCAAGCCTCATAAGGAGCAGCCCGTAGTGGTAATAGGCAGGGAGATAGTCCGGATGCGTGGAGAGCAGTGTGCAAAAATGGTCCCTTGCTGCCTCATCGTCTCCAGCAACGACACATTCCATGGCCAGACCATAGCGCGCAAATGCATTGTCCGGGTTGGAGCCGACGACCTCTTCCAGTGTTTGCCGGCGCGTCTTCTGCTGTTGGGGCATAGTCGTAAACCGCGTATTATAACGGCTTGCCGACAAAGGACAAAGGAGCGGTGAGGGAATCTACGCACATGAAGAGAACAGACAAGCAGAGGAGTATGGGTCTGCAGGGACCGGGAAAGCCCGTGAGCGCCTCTCGAGTGGAGATGGTCGAAGTCGTTCTTCCACAGGACGCAAACGTTCTTGGCAACATTCTCGGTGGCCGCGTGATGCACCTGGTGGATATTGCCGCCGCCATTGCTGCGCACCGGCACAGTAACAGTTATGTTGTGACTGCGTCGGTAGATTACGTGGATTTTCGAAACCCTATCCGTGTGGGAGAGCTCATTATTCTCAAGGCCAGCGTCAATCGAGTATTTCGGACATCGATGGAGGTGGGCGTCAAGGTCTTCTCCGAGAATGTGCTGACCGGCGAACGAAAACACACCACAAGCGCCTACGTCACGTTTGTGGCCATCGATGAAGATCGGCAGCCCAAGGCCGTGCCTCCTGTGAGTATCAAGACGGCTGAGGAGAGACGCAGATATCGAGAAGCATCGCTGAGGAGAGAAATTCGCCTGGCGCACCGGTACAAACACGGCAGCTTCAAGGTCGGTCGGAAACCTATTAGCGGAAAGTGACAACCTTTCAAAGCGGGAGGATTTAGAACGATTGCTTCAGGTGAGGGGGCCGACCCATCGAATCTTGTCTTTCGTGGGTTGAGGCAGACCGCCCGCGGGTTCCTCACTGATTGCCAGTGCCGAAGTGCCAGCCATCTCTATCACAACTGAAGAAACCGCGAGCACCTTCCCTGCTGCATCCGGCCGAAAGATGCCCGCGCTGACGGGGTCCCCCGACTTGGGCACGACCCAGAGCTGAAAGGTACGGTCCCCAGGTGGCGCAGGAATCTGGTTGCCGGCGATCAAAACGCCGCGATTGGGATTCCAAAAGGCACGGATCTTTGGCCAGGCGGTCGCTTGTGGCTTCAAACTCAGCTCACGAGTGCCTGAGGCGGACAAGATTGCAAGAGCCTGCTCGGAAGTCCTTCGCTCGGCTTCAAGACTCCTCTGTCGTTGGCGTTCACGCTCCAACTCAGTCTGCAAGCGGGCCACCTCACCTTGGTACTGTCTGGCCTGATAGGTCGAAAAGAGGAAGAAAAACACCAGTGCAGCAGCAGCAGCCCAGGCCCAAAGAGGCATCCAGGCGCGGGGCTCTTTCAAAGCACGCCCTCCAGCGGCTTCCAGAAGCCGGGTACGGAGTGCGGCGGGCGGCTCACGTTCCGGCGCCAGGTAGGCCAACTGGCTCACCAGCCACCGCGCCCGGTCGATTTCTGCCGCGCACGCCGCGCAACCAGTCGTTAGATGGGCTTCGACAAGGTCGCGGTCCTGCGCGTCGAGTGCACCCAAGGCGTAGGCTTCATAAAGCTCTTTGATTTGTTCGCAGCCGGTCACAATGCCTCTTCAAGAGCTTCTCGGAGCCGCAGCAGGCCGCCCCGGATCCAGCTCTTCACGGTTCCCAGAGGTTCCTGGAGAGCCCGGGCAATTTCGCTGTGGGTCATTCCCTCAAAAAAAGCAAGCTCAATGGCCTTCTGCTGCTGAGCAGGCAAGGATTGCATCAGAGAGCGAACTCTCTCGGCCCTCCGCTTCTGATCCACAAGGGACTCAGGGTTCGGCGCAACAAAGGCGACCGGATGGAATTCTAGGCTGTCTTCCCGGCGACGTTGTTTCTCTCGCTTCAGTCTCATGTGGTCCAGAGTGCGATTGCGAGCCATCGTGAAGAGCCAGGGCTCCAGCCGGCCACGCGACGACTGATAGAGATGTGCATTTCGCCAGAGCTGGAGAAAAACGTCTTGGACGATCTCTTCTGCCGTGGCCGCCTGCTGCGCAATCCGAAAAATAAGGCCATATACTGCGCGCGAGTAACGGTCATAGAGTGTCTCCAGCGCCGACGTGTCCCGCCGGGCAAGCCGCTCCATCAGCGCCGCGTCGGAGGGCGGCTCGACTTCTGGTCGGTCATGGATAGCCGCCCGGAACACGGTCGTCAGTCTGGCCTCGTTCCTAAAGGTATTACGTTGTTTTGTGCTGATCGGATGAACAGAGCCATTACTCGGTCCCTTTTCACTAGCGTCCTAACACACTGCGTTTCTTGATGCCCAGGCAGCGGCAATTCAAGACGAGCCCTCGTCCACGGTCTTCAAGTACCTAGCGACTGCCTGAGCCTTCTGCTCCGCCTCCTCAATGCAAGCTCCAATAGAGGGGCCTCGCAAGTAGTTGCCTGTGAGGAAGAGTCCGGGCAGGCGGCGCGATTCGGTCGCCAGTGCTGCAACCACCTCACCGTGCCCCAGGTTATATTGAGGAAGAGCTCTTTCGTGTCGCCAAACCAGTTGACTCACCGGAGCGCCAGTGATTCCCAAGAGTTCAGCTATTTCTTGGCCTACGATTTGACCAATCCGGGAATCACTCAAGGAGCAGATTTCAGGGTTTGTTGCCCCGCCGGCAAATGTGGTCATTGAAACCATTCCATTCGGCGCCCGCCCCGGGAAGAGCGACGAATTCCAGACCGTGCCCAAGACTTGTCGATGTTCCTTCGGCGTGACAAGAAATCCAAAGCCGCTGAGCGAGTGGGCCACTTGTTCGCGGCGGAACCCCATGGCGACCACTGCGACAGGTGCATACTTGATCCGAGAAAGTGCACTGCCCAAGTCAGCCGCCGCGCCGGATAGAAGAGTCGCGGCAGACTGTGTGGGTGTTGCAAAGACAACGCCGTCAACGATGCGTACCTCGGGCTGAGACCCAAGTGTGAAACGGACCTCGTAGGCTTCTTTCCCACCATGGTGCGCGCGAGAGATAGACAGATTGCACACTCCAAGGACACAACTATCTCCCAGCCTGGCTGCAAGTGCATCGGTGAGTACTCCAAGCCCTCCGCGAAACGTGCTCAAGGAAGGCCGAGGTCCTTTCTTTGTTGGTCGCGAAAAAAGCGCCCCCCGAAGAACGCTGCCGTATTGCTCTTCCCATTCAAAGACAGAAGGGAAGGCGCTGCGAAGGCTTAGCTGTTCCGGGTCACCGGCATACACGCCGGATACGAACGGGGCCACGAAGTTCTCCAGTACCTGTTCGCTGAACTTCCGGCGCACAAAATCGGCTACGGATTCGTCGGCCTCGGGAGGCCGCGTCGTTCGAAACGGCTCGGTGATTAAACGCCACTTAGCTTCGAGGCCCAACAGTTGTGTGCGGAGTAGAGCGGGCGGAGACATGGGAAGCGGCTGCAGGCGTCCGTTGGCAAGGACAAAACGTGGCGCTTGTGGATTGGCCTGGATTAGTTCTCTGCGTAACCCCAAGTCGTCGCAGAGTGTGTGCAGCGCAGCAGTTCCTAGAAAGTTCTGTGGGCCCAGCTCAAATAGAAATCCATCCTGTTGCACAGTCTGGATGACACCGCCAACACGCTTTCCCTGCTCGAGAAGAATGACAGGGACACCTTTCTTCAGTAGCTGGAAAGCGCAGGTTAGCCCGGAAATGCCGGCCCCGATTACTACGACGCGAGCGGTTTGGGCAAGGTGGTGAATGGCGGTTTACAGGGTCTTGGAGAACAAGGGACGGCTGCCCAAGTTGTGCCTTTCCAGGTAGGGGTCGAAGACCATCGCAATGTTGCGAATGAAGATCCGTCCTAAGGCAGTCACGCGAAGCTCGTCATCGTCCAGCTGCACCAGGCCGTCGGCTGCGTGCTCGCGAAGCCGATCCAATTCTGACTCGAAATACGCACTAAAAGTGATGGAATGGGCCCTTTCCACTTCCGCCTTGGGGATTACAGTATGGCACAGCAGGCGGCTGATCACGTCTCTGCGTACGACATCGTCCTCGGTTAATACATACCCGCGCATCGTGGCGATGCCGCGTTGGTGCACGCGCGCCTGGTATTCTGACAACTCACGGTGATTCTGGGCATAGGTGCGGCCGATTCCACTGATGGCACTGACTCCCATGCCATAGAGGTCAGCGCCCGCTTTGGTAGTGTATCCTTGGAAATTTCGGTGCAGCGTGCGGTTCTCTTGCGCGATGGCGAGCTCATCGGTCGGGCGAGCGAGGTGATCCATCCCAATGTACAGGTAGCCCGCCTCCTGGAACAATTTAAGGCCTGTCTGAAAAATGTGAAACTTTTCCATGCCCTCCGGCAGATGCTTCTGGAACGAGCCCTGATGCTTCTTTAGCCAGGGCACGTGTGCGTAGCTGAACATAGCCACGCGATCGGGGTTCAGCTCAAGCACCCTTTCCACCGTTGCCGCAAAGCTGGCAGGGGACTGATACGGCAGCCCGTAGATCAGGTCCACATTGATGCTGACGAAGGTCAGTTCGCGTGCGGCCAGGATGAGATCGCGAGTCATCTCATACGGCTGAATGCGATGGACGGCCTTTTGCACCTCGGGCTGAAAGTCTTGGATGCCCATGCTCAGGCGATTGAAGCCAAGCCGGGCAGCCGTCTCCAGGTGTTGCCGGCTAGTCACCCGGGGATCCACCTCTATCCCAATCTCCGCTCCACCTGCGAAAGTAAACCTCTCTCTCGTATACTCGAATAGCTCTTCCATCTGAGCGGGGCTCAAATAGGTCGGAGTGCCCCCGCCCCAGTGGAACTGGATCACCGGTCTCGACTTCGAAACAAACCGTGACACATGACTGATTTCTCGCTCCAGAGTTGCAAGGTACGGCGACGCAGCCTCTTTGTTCTTTTGGATGACTACATTACAAGCGCAGAACAGGCACAAACTCTGGCAATACGGAATGTGCATGTAGAGCGAAACGGGCGTGGCTTTGGCTTCCGCGATGTGGAAGGTCTCTTCCAATTGCTCAGGCCCGAAGTGGTCCTGCCAAACAGGTGCAGTGGGGTAGCTGGTGTATCTGGGGCCAGGCCGATTGTATTTGGCAAGGAACTCCTCAGAAATCTCGAACGCCATTTGGTTGATCATTGCGGAATGAAGAATTGAGAACATCTGGATGTCTCTGTGTTCATGACCGGAGGGCAGCAGGCATGGGAAGTCGGCAATTCTGTCCGGACTGAACAAAAGCTTTTGCGTTCTCAACCGGCGTCGTAGGCAGAATGCCATGCCCGAGGTTCAAGATGTGCCCCAGCCCCTCGGTCTGTTCAATCGTCTCGCTCACCGTTTGGCGGATTCTTTCCTCCGGCCCGAGCAGAACGCACGGGTCCACATTGCCCTGCAAAGCCACGCGGCCTCCAAGCTGCTTGCGAAGTGTGGAGAGCTGTATCCGCCAGTCAACGCTCAGCACGTCCGCCCCGGCACGCTGCAATCCAGAAAGGAGGTGGCTGGAGGCTTTCGTATACAGGATCACGGGAACTCCCTTTGGCTCGATGCCTGAAATCAAGAGCTGCGTTGTCGGCAGGACAAACTCCTCATAGTCCTTCTGGCCGAGCTCGCTGGCCCAGGTGTCGAATAACTGGACAGCAGAGGCACCAGCGGCAATTTGCGCGCTCAGATAGCGCGCGGTCACTCGCGCGATTCTCTCCAAGAGGACTCGCAGGAGATGTGGGTCCTCGTACAAAAGCTTCTTTGCCGTGGGGAAGCCATCTTTCGAGCAGCCCTCCAACATGTAACATGCTAGTGTCCAGGGCGCTCCAGCAAAGCCGATAACGGGCACTTCGGGGCCGAGTGCATGACAGAGCAATCGAATCGCATCTCCAACAAATCGGGTTTTGTCCTCGGGATCAAAGTCGATCAAAGCTTCAATCTGGCTCCTGTCGCGAAGCGGGTTCATTAGTACGGGGCCTGAGTCGCTTATCTCGAGGGGCATGCCCATGGCCTCTGCAGGGATCAGGATGTCCGAAAAGACGATGACGGCATCGACGTCCAAGATGCGAAACGGCTGCAGAGAAACCTCGACAGCAAGCTCCGGGGTCTTGCAGACCTCCAGAAAAGAGTGCTTCTGTCGAATTGCACGGTACTCGGGCAGATAGCGGCCTGCCTGCCGCATCAACCAGACGGGCACTCGCTCAACTGGCTGGCAGCGACACGCACTGAGGAAGAGTGACTTTCGATTGAGTGGTCTTGGAGGCGTGGTCATCGCAGCTTTCTGCCGAACTCAATCATAGCAAACTGGTTCAAACAGCGCACGGACAAGCGACTGTCGCAGGTGAATCGCAACTGGGAATCCGCTATACTTCAGAGTTCGCAGCGGTGCCCAAAGCGTGCCGATTGCGCCGAATCCGAGTGCCGGCCAAGGAATCCGATGAACACGCCAATTGGTTTCGGAACAGCCGCCCTCTACGCACTCAGTCTTGTCTTCTACGTCGCATATCTATACGCGAATAAGCCGCGGATTGGACGTATTGCGACGGCGTGCCTTGCCGGCGGGATTCTTCTGAACTTCTTCAACATGGTGGAGAGGGCACGATTGGTCCAATCCGTGCCCTATCAGGACTTGTACGGATCGATGTCCCTGTTTGCCTGGCTCTTGGGGCTTACCTATTTGGGACTGGAAGTCTTCCACCGGCAGAGGTCCGTCGGGCCCTTCGTCTTGCCGTTCATACTCGTGCTGTTTCTGGTTGCTGAAATGGGCCCAAGCATGCCTTCATCGCCCCCGCCGGCTCGTGGTTCTCTGTTTGCCCTTCACGTAACCCTGAACATTCTTGCTTACTCCGCGTTCGCCATTTCCTTTGTTCTGAATGTGATCTTTCTCATCCAGAATCATGTCTTACGTGAGCGTCGGCCGGGTGCGACTTTCTGGAGGTATCCTTCACTGGAGACGCTGGAACGGATGAGCCGGAGCAGCGTCCTGGTGGGAATCATCGCACTGGGCATCGGAATCGTTTTTGGTTTCGTATGGGTGCATAGGATACGGGGCCAGATCTGGGAGGCAGACGCCAAGGAGATTGCATCACTTCTTATCTGGACAATCTACTGTGTGTACTGGTGGTTGTCGCAGACCACAGCGTGGCGGGGTGCGCGTGCCTCATACCTGAGCGTGCTCAATTTTCTGGTTGTGCTTTTCAGCTACACCATCGTAAATATCTATCTTTCGAATTATCACAGGTATTTCTAGGGTCGTGCGGCCGGAAGTGCGCTAAATGATGAGTCAGAAAAATTCCAGGAGGGAGCTCGTCCTTGTTGGGCTCAGCCATCGGACTGCCCCCGTCGAACTGCGGGAGCAGGTGGCCTTCGAT
>CAZPWD010000013.1:0-11362 GCA_964590025.1 uncultured Nitrospira sp. | reverse complement strand
TGGGCTCAGCCATCGGACTGCCCCCGTCGAACTGCGGGAGCAGGTGGCCTTCGATGGTGCGCGGACCGAGCAGTTGTCCAGGAAATTGCAGGCGAATCAGATGGTTGCAGAAATTGTCGTCCTTTCCACCTGCAATCGGAGTGAGCTGTACGCCGTTCAGAGTGCAGCGTGTCCCGCAAACACGGGAGCCCTGGAATCCAGTCTTGCCGCCAGCCATGGTATGTTGCCTGCTTCGTTGAACGGATACCTTTATCGCCAGAACGATGGCGACGTAGTCCGCCACCTATTTCGTGTGGTCGCCAGTCTGGACTCGCAGTTCTTGGGTGAAGCCGAGATCCAGGGACAGGTGCGCGATGCCTATTTGCGCGCCGTAGCGATCGGAGTGACCGGCCCGGTCTTGAACCGATTATTTCAGGCTGCCCTGGAAGTGGGCAAGCGAGTGCGCGCAGAAACGGGGATCAGCGCTAGGCCGGTGTCTGTGGCCTTTGCTGGCGTCAAGCTTGGAGAGAGAATCTTTGGGAATTTTATGGGGCACTGCGCCCTCGTTGTGGGAGCCGGGGCGGTTGCGGAGCAGGTTGTCCAGCACCTGCGGGAGCGTGGAGTCTCCCGACTGCTGGTGTCAAGCCGGACCCGCGAGCACGCCGAAAAGCTCTCGCAGCGCTTTGGTGGCGAGATAGTTCCATGGGAATCGCTCAGTAGTGTGTTGGCTACCCCGGACGTGATCGTCTGTTCGGCGGCCTCATCGGAGCGTGTGTTCTCTCGCGGGATGCTCGCGCAAGCGATGGCAGTTCGCAGTAATCGCCCCCTTTTCCTAATAGATCTAGCCGTCCCCCGCAACATCGAGCCGTCTGCCTCCGAGCTCTATAATGTCTATCTCTATGACATTGAAGACTTGGAGGAAATTGTAGAAGAGAATCGAAAAGCCCGGGCGATGGAGGTACCACGGGTTGAGGAAATCATCGCGCAGCACGTGAGCAAGTTTGAAGCCTGGCAGGCAGCGACCGAACTGGCTGCCACATGGGCGGGATTGAGCCAGGCAGAAAAGGTGAAGCTCATCGAGGCTCGTGCAGAACAAATCCACCCTGTTTCGCTGGAGAATCGGCAGCGCTGGATACAACAGACTTCGGCTCTTCTCGAGGCCGAGAGGGATGTTGACCGGTCGGACGCATCCGGTCGACCTGGACGCATGAGGAGCAGCATGCGCGCTCTCCGTATTCTATTTGGCTATGGAGAGGAGAGGTCTTGAGGCGACTTCGCATCGCTTCACGGGGCAGCGTTCTGGCAAGGTGGCAATCCGAGTCTATTCGCGGTCAACTGGCCCGGTTGGGCTGGCGCTCCGAACTTGTAATACTGAAGACCTCAGGCGACCGAGTTCAGCAGGCCATCAGCCAGATCGGCATCAAGGGGGTTTTCATCAAGGAGTTGGAGGACGCCCTGTTGGACTGGCGGGCAGATTTAGCAGTCCACAGCATGAAGGACGTGCCGACGAAAGTACCGCCGGGGCTCGCTTTTCCGGCCATATGTCAACGGGAGGATGTGCGCGATTGCCTGGTGTCACGAAGTGGTGAAAGCCTCGACCAGCTCCCCGCCGGCGCGCGTCTGGGGACGAGCAGCGTGCGACGGCGTTCCCAGCTCTTGCATCGCCGACCGGATCTGGAGATAAGGGAGTTGCGCGGAAACATCGACACTCGCTTGCACAAGCTAGCCACAGGGGACTACGACGCAATCGTGCTTGCGAAAGCCGGCCTCGATCGGTTGGGCTGGACGGACCGAATCACGGAAACGCTTTCGACCGAGGTCAGCTTGCCTGCTGTTGGGCAGGGAGCATTGGGCCTGGAGGCGCGAGTGGCAGACACGGACGTCTATGAACTTTTGAGCCAGTTCGATGACAAGGAAACCCGAGCGGCGGTGACGGCAGAGCGAGCGCTCATGGCAGAACTCGAAGGTGGGTGTCAGGTTCCCCTGGGGGCGTGGGCACGCATGGATGAAGGCAAGCTGGTTCTCGACGCCTGCGTTTGCTCACCAGACGGCGTGGACCATATTCGTGAGCGGCTCTTTGGCTGGCCCGCAGATCCAGAAAAGCTTGGCCGGGACATGGCACAAGAGCTGCTCCAGGCGGGTGCCGGACGGATCTTACGCTTGCTAGGGCGCGCCGTTGCCGACGAATGACCCACTGCCGCTTGCCGCCAGGCGTATTGTCGTTACGCGGGCCACGGACCAGGCTCGCGGTGTTGTCGATCAACTGAACAGCCTGGGCGCCGAGGTCCTGGAGTTGCCGCTGGTGAAGTTTGCTGATCCGTTGGACTGGAGTCACCTGGATCGAGCCTTGAATTCACTGTCCGAGTACGATTGGATACTCTTTACCAGCCAGAATGCGGTGGATTTTGTTTCGCGACGCTGCCAGGCACGCGGGATTCCGCCATCCACAATTACGCCCAAGATTGCGGCCGTGGGCCCCGCAACGGCTGAGGCCGCCCGCCGGCAGGGTTTTCAGGTCGCTCACGTGGCCAAGCAGTTCCGCGGAGCTGTACTGGCAAGGGATCTGGAGGGTGAGATCAAGCATAAGCGAATTCTGCTGCCCCGGAGTGAACGCGCTAACGAGGATCTTCCTCGTCAACTTAGGGCGAGGGGGGCTATTGTGGCAGAAGTCATTGCCTACCGGACATTGGGGCTGGATTCGGCCGACGTGGCCGCCATCAAGTCCATTCAGACGGGCAAGGTGGACGTAGTTGTGTTCTATAGCCCATCTGCCTTTCACCATTTACTCGACCTCGTGGATCTCAGTCACCTTCAATCTCTTGCCGGAAAGGTGTGTTTCGCGGCAATCGGACCGGTGACGGCCCAGGCAATCCGTGAGACTGGACTCCCCGTCCCCATCCAGGCTGAGGAGGCGACAACCCCTGCCCTGGTTGAGGCTCTTGTGCAGTATTGTGCCCAACACTCGCCGACAGGAGAGCGGGCGAAATGAGCTATCCCGCCCAGCGTCCCCGGCGTTTACGTCGCTCCAAGGCCCTGCGAAGCCTTGTGCGGGAGACACGTTTGAGCACCGAGGGGTTGATCTATCCGATGTTCGTGTGCCCGGGCAGCCAGGTGCGAACCGAAGTGCCTTCGATGCCTGGCGTATATCAGCAATCCGTGGACCAACTGGTCGAAGAATGCCGCGAGGTGGGAGAACTGGGAATCCCGGGAATTATTCTTTTCGGCTTGCCGGAGCAGAAAGACGAGCTGGGTTCTGGGGCTTGGGATCCTGCGGGTGTGGTCCAGCGTGCCGTCGAAGCCATTCGCAAAGCGAAGTTAGATCTGTTGGTCATTACGGATGTGTGCTTGTGTGAGTACACAAGCCACGGACATTGCGGAGTGGTGAAGGACGGCCAGGTTCTCAATGACCCGACGCTGGAGTATCTGGCGCAGTCTGCCCTGTCGCATGCGCGGGCCGGTGCCGACATCGTGGCCCCATCGGACATGATGGACGGGCGCGTTGCAGCCATTCGACGGAAGCTCGATGAACACGGCTTCACTGAAGTGGCAATCCTCTCGTACGCCGCGAAGTACTGCTCGGCGTTCTATGGGCCGTTCCGGGAGGCCGCTCAGTCTGCGCCACAGTTCGGAGACCGGCGAAGCTATCAGATGGATCCCCCCAACGTGCGGGAGGCTCTACGGGAAGTTGCCCTGGATATTGAAGAAGGGGCAGACATGGTCATGGTCAAGCCTGCTCTACCCTATCTGGATGTAATCCGCGCGGTGCGGGAGCGTTTCGAGCTTCCAGTGGCTGCATACAATGTGAGCGGTGAATACGCCATGGTCAAGGCGGCCGTCCGCAACGGCTGGCTGGACGAAAAGCGCGTCGTTCTGGAAATTCTGACATCGATCTACCGAGCGGGCGCTGGCATCGTCCTAACGTATCATGCCAAGGACATCGCTCGGTGGCTCAAAGCTTGCTAAGTCATCCCATTCGGAGCTCGCCTTGAAGCAACGCCCCCGAGGCAAATCACAGGCCATTTTCGAGCAAGCCGAGAGCGTACTCGTCGGTGGCGTCGATAGCCCCGTCCGCGCGTTTCGCGCAGTGGGGGGCCATCCGATCATCGTGGATCGAGCAGAGGGCGCTCGACTCTTCGATGCGGACGGCAACGCCTACTTGGACTATGTGTGCTCGTGGGGCGCAATGATTCTTGGCCATGCCCATCCCGCCGTGGCATCAGCGCTGATCGATCAGGCGCAGAAGGGCACGAGCTACGGGATGACCACCGCACTCGAGGTGGAGCTGGCCCAGATGGTCGTGCGCGCCGTTCCTAGCATGGAAATGGTTCGGTTCGTAAGCTCGGGCACGGAAGCAACCATGAGTGCGATTCGCCTGGCACGAGCCTTCACGAAAAGAGACCTGCTTCTCAAGTTCGAAGGCTGTTACCACGGCCACGCAGACAGCTTTCTCTCACAGGCAGGTTCGGGTCTTGCCACGCTAGGGATCTCTGCCAGTCCTGGAGTCCCGCAGAGCGTTGCGGAGCTGACGATCACTGTTCCCTACAACGACAGCGCCGCTGTGGAACGCGCTCTCGCTCAAAATCAGGGGAAAGTTGCCGCAATTATCGTCGAACCAGTCGCCGCCAACATGGGTGTCGTTCTACCGTCGGCGACGTTTCTTCGTGACTTGCGGGAGCTGACGCTGCGAGATGGTGCTCTGCTGATCTTTGATGAAGTCATCACAGGCTTCCGACTCGCTTATGGTGGGGCCCAGACTTTGTTCAGAATCAATCCTGATTTGACAACGCTGGGCAAGATTATTGGCGGAGGGCTGCCTGCGGCGGCCTACGGGGGTCGGCGTGAGATTATGCAGATGGTCGCACCACGAGGCCCCGTGTATCAGGCGGGCACCCTTTCAGGCAATCCCATGGCGATGCGGGCTGGGATCGAGACACTAAGACTTTTGCAGCAGCCCCGATTCTATGAGGATCTCCACAAGAAAGCGGATCGTCTGGTAACGGGAATTCGAGCGGCTTTGGAACAGAGTGGAGTGAAGGGTCGTGTGAATGCAGTGGGGTCGCTTTTTACACTGTTCTTTAGTTCCCACACTGTGCAGGAATTTGCCGGCGCAAAGTCGTCAGACACAGCTCTGTATGCCGCATTTTTCTCTCAGATGCTAGATCGAAGTATCCTGATTCCGCCGTCCCAGTTTGAAGCTGTTTTTGTATCTGCAGCCCACACGCCTGAGAATATCGATTTCACAGTCAGGTCGTGCCTGGAGAGTCTGGTTGAACTATCCGCAGAGTCATCCAACTCCGAAATCTTGGCCTCTCGTAACCGACTGCAAGGACAGTAGATAGGCGCTGGCTATAAATTGCGGGCATGGAAACAGGCCCAATCTTCTCTGCTTCGGAATCCGGTCTGCCCGATAAAATGGAAACAATCACTTTGAGGTGTTCTGGCCCAACGATATGCAGAGGAAAGTCGATTCGCCTGTCGCCGGTTTGTTGTCTTCGCCGACGGCCTCAGTCCGCAAACTGGCCTTGCCCGCCCTTTCACTGTTCTGGACGACTGACAAGAGACTGCGAGTCACTTCAACGCAGGGAACGGGCCTGCTTCGACTGAGCCTCCTTCCCGAAGATCTGAGAGGAATCAGTCTTGATGAGTATCTTGGATCTCAGGGATCTTACGAGCCTCTTCTCCGGGCACACCGCGACGCATTGGAGGGGCAGACTTCCAGTTTCGAGATGGTGTGGATGGAACAGGTGGTTCAAATCAAAATTGAGCCACTCCGCGACGACCGGGGCGAAATCACCGGAGCCATCGGGGTCGCACTCGAGCTGGTTGAACGAAAACGCTCCGAGGAAGAGCGGCAGGCAATATTTGAGATCATTCATGGGATCAATGTCACGGCAAACCTGGACGAGCTCCTCCGCCTGATCCATCAATCCTTACAGAAGATTGTTTATGCGGAGAATTGTTTCGTCGCCCTGTATGAGCGCAAGACGGGCATGTTTCATTTCCCCTTTTTCGTGGACCAGCACGATACCGCGCCGCCGCCGGTCAAGGCTGGAAAGAGTTGCACCGCCTATGTGTTTCGTACCGGCCGCCCAATGATTATCCGGCAGGATACATTTGACGAGCTTGCCGCCCAGGGCGAGGTGGAATTGGTTGGCACTCCATCCCCCACTTGGCTGGGCGTTCCCCTCAGGACCCCAACGGAAACAATCGGAGTGCTTGTCGTCCAGCATTACGAAGACGATTCTGCGTACACGGACCGCGACCTTGAGTTCCTGGCGTCGGTGGGTGGCCAAATCGCTCTCGCGATTGCACGGAAACAGACTGAGGATGACCTGCGGAAACAGCAAGAAGAGCAGCAGATCATCTTCCACTCCGCCCCGCTGATGATCTGGTACAAGGACACGGAAAACCGCATCCTTCGGGCCAATCGGAAAGCGGCCGAATCGGTCGGACTTAAGGTCGAGGAGGTGGAGGGCCTCTCGACCTACGATCTGTACCCTGAGGAAGCGGCAAAATACCATCAGGATGACCTGGACGTGATCAGAACGGGAAGCCCCAAGTTAGGGATTATTGAACCCTACCAAACAGCCTCAGGCGAGAAATGCTGGGCGCGAACAGACAAGATCCCCTACCGCGACCAAGAAGGGAACATTATCGGCGTGCTTGTATTTGCCAGCGACATCACTGAACGCAAGCGTGCCGAGGAGGCGCTCCAGTGCTCGGAAGCCAATTATCGTTCGCTAATTGAAGGTGCTCCATACGGTATTTTCCAAACGAGCGACGACGGCCGCTTGTTGAGTGCCAACCCGGCACTTGTGGAAATGATGAGATACAGTTCCCCTTCGGAATTGCTTTCAGCGAATCTAGACCGAGACATTTTCCGTGATCCGAATGAGCGCAAGCGCATCTGTCTCGAGCATCCGAACGGATTCGACGGTGAGGAAGTTGGCTGGAAACGCCGCGACGGCACTTCGATTACAGTGCGGATCAGCGGTAGACCCGTCAGGGATCCCTCGGGGCGGGCATCGTGCTATGAAATGATCGCCGAAAACGTGACCGAGCGGCGGTTTTTAGAGCAACAGTTGCGGCAGGCGCAGAAGATGGAGGCTGTAGGTCGCCTGGCCGGGGGCGTTGCCCACGATTTCAACAACCTGCTCATGGTCATCCTGGGTCACACGAGGCTTCTCTTGGAGCGCGCTGACGCGGGCGAATGGGTACATCGAAAAGCAGAGCAAGTGCATAAGGCCGCTGATCGGGCCGCCGGGTTGACACGGCAACTTCTGGCGTTCAGCCGGATGCAGGTTCTTCAACCACAGGTCATCGATCTGAATAGCGTAGTCTCTGAAATAGCCAGGCTGCTGCCCCGCCTGATCGGTGAGAACATAGAGTTGCTTGTTCGCTTGGAGCCCTCGCTTGGTCAGGTGAAGGCCGATCCCGGACAAATGGAGCAGGTAGTATTGAATCTAGCCGTGAACGCGCGAGATGCCATGCCAGAGGGTGGCAAATTGCTGAT
Organism: uncultured Nitrospira sp.; assembly: GCA_964590025.1. Lineage (GTDB taxonomy): Bacteria > Nitrospirota > Nitrospiria > Nitrospirales > Nitrospiraceae > Palsa-1315. Next base: position 3,870 of record CAZPWD010000013.1, on the reverse strand, counting down.
TGAGACTTCCAATGCGGAGCTTGAGGAAGCGTATGCACGCCGGCATCCTCCGCTTCAGGCAGGTTCCTATGTTCTTCTGGCAGTCACAGACAGCGGGGTCGGAATGGGCGCGGATACGCAAGCATTGATCTTCGAGCCTTTCTTTACGACCAAGGAGAAAGGGAAGGGAACGGGGCTCGGCCTCGCTACGGTCTATGGAGTCGTAAAACAAAGTGGAGGCTACATCTGGGTCTACAGCGAGGTCGGAAAGGGAACCACCTTCAAGATTTACTTCCCACTGGTCCGCGAGGCGCTGGAGGTGCGGCAGCCGAGCGATCTCTCGCAGGCTCCCGTGGGGACCGAAACGATCTTGCTTGTCGAGGACGAACGCGAAGTCCGTGAAGTGGCTCGGGAATTCTTGGGTATGAGCGGTTATACAGTTCTCGAGGCGAAAGATGGCTCAGAAGCAAGTGAGCTGGCGAAAAAGTATCCGGGCCCCATCCATTTATTGGTGACGGACATGGTGATGCCCGGCATTGGGGGTCGGGAGCTGGTCAGACAATTGAGTGAAGAACGCCGAGATCTGAAAGTCATTTTCATGTCTGGATACACTGAGTATGCAGTCCTTCAGCAAGGAGAGCTTGAACGAGGCGCTGTCCTCTTGCCAAAGCCCTTCAGCCGGGAAGTCCTGGCACGAACGGTGCGCGAAGTCCTGGAAGGTAAGAAGGCAATCTGAGCCAATGAACCCTTGATTTGGAGGTCTATGCGGACTGTGCCGGTTTCCTAGCGTGGATACTGGCGGGGCCGACGGGACTCGAACCCGCGACCTCCTGCGTGACAGTTCTAAGTCCGACGACAGCAGCAGCGAGCATGAGTGAGCGGAAGTGAGCGCAACTGACAGGCGCAACGCGAGATGGCTCTCCACAGCGGCTCACAGACGTAGGCTAGACGCACCACTAGAAATCAGCACTTAGCTGGGCTAGCAAGGCAGGGTTATGGCACAAAGCACGTCACACTGGAGCGGTGCAAGATGCAGCATAAGACTCAACAACAGGCCTCCCATTGCCGAGGCAACAGGAGATCGTGCCTCCACGCGGCTTGTGTCCGCGAAGAATAGGCATTTGCAGCGATAGCTGGGAGCCACTGGAGTCGCGACAAGGCTCAACCCTTTGGCCTAGTGATCGGTCCCCCGCTGGCGCAGCTGATGAATGCGGTGGTTCGCCTGCCTTGGGATCGCCCCCGAGCGAATCGGACGGCGAATCTCACTAGGCTGACCCGAGGATTGAAGCTTGCGTGCGGCAAGTCTTTGCTTGCCTGGAATTGTGCGACGCCGTGTGCTTCCCCTTCGTTCGCTTTCTTCCCTGATTACATTTCGACCATTCCGGGCGACCGCGCGGGGGCCAGGGGTCAAGGGTGTGGGTGGTATTTGCGGCGCGGGGCCACCACACATCCCGAATCGGGAGAGCCGACTTCATGCTTCGCGTTTGTGTTTTTTGTTTTGTTGTCGTTTTTTGTGTTCGTGTTTTTCTTGTTTCCGGTTGAGTTTTCCATCCTAGCAGTTTGTTGAAGAATTCGGTTTTGGAGCGGGCTTTCCCATGGTCCGTGTCCTTGCTTTCTGGAAAATCGTTCGCTTGGGCCGATCTGCGCTTCGCACCGATCCGCGGCAGTCGGGCCGGCGCAGTGTTTCAGGCGGTGGCCGCCGCTTCGAGCCGCGCCAGCCGGCACAGGTTGTAGGCCGCACCCACAAACGTGAACAGCCAACCGATCTTCGCGCGCCCTCGCAACTTCACCTTCTTGAGCATCCCGATCATCTTCAGCCACCCGAAGCTTTGCTCGATTCGTTTCCGCTTCTGTTGGCTGATCCGATAGCCTGGATGCCGGGTGGTGCGTTCATCCAGGGTGCTGCCTCCGCGCCGCGTCTGGTTCTGTGCCAGGTGCGGGGTCACCTTCTGCTCTCGCAACTGCTCGACGAACTCGCGCACGTCGTAGGCCTTGTCCGCCCCCAGGGTCACCGGCCGCGTCCGCGCGATCTTCCTCATCATTCGCAGCGCCGCCTCGCGCTCGGCCGTGCCGGTGGCCTGAGTCACGCAGGTCCGCACCAGCAGCCCGTTGCGGTTTTCCATCACCGCGTGCCCCAGATACGCCAGCTTGGCCTCCGCGCCTTTCGACTTCTTGTACAGTCGCGCCTCCGGGTCGCTGGTGGACAGATGCGTTTCGTTGCTGCGCTTGGTGCCGTGAAAGTTCACCTCGCCCCCGTCGCCGCTCGGCGGTGGTTCCTTCTCGCCCTTCGGTCGGAAACTCTTCTGGCTGGCCCAGGCCTCGATCAACGCCCCCGAGCTTTGTCTGGGCAATCCGTGTCGGTTTGGCACTTCTCCTTCTAGGTCAATTTTTCGGGATCCCAATGATTCAACTTGGGGGGCATACGTTTGCTCCAGCGGGAAACATGAAAGTGCCGCATGCGCTCGCTTTGCACGGGGCACAGGTCCTACCGCTACTCGCGTGGCTGCTCTCGCTCGCAAGTTGGAGCGAAACGCGACGAATGCGGATTGTCATTGCTGGCGCTGTTGGCTATTGCGTCCTCGTCGTGGTGGGCGCCTTCCAGGCGTTCAGCGGACGACCGCCGTTTGATCTGGGCCCGGCGACGGCCTTCGTTCTTCTGGTTGGGGTGATGTTGCTTGCGGGAGCCTACCTCACAGCGGTTTCAGGTGTACGCAAAATGGCCCACTAGCGCGTGCGGCTGCGGCTTGCTGGGCGCGCCATTGTCGGATTCGCCGGGAGCTTCGACTTCTCCACACAAGCGCGCTAGAATCTTGGGAATTCGGGTTCACCCTGATGCCCGCCAATGATGAAAAGCAGTGCGGTTTTGCAGGTTGCAAAGAGCCCACAGCTGCGTTGCTTGAGGGCCGCTCCCTATGCCGGGAACACTTTGTTTCCGTCTGCCAAGCTCGGCTCGAGGGCTACGCCCAATTGCAAAGCGAGCGTCGCCTGAGCGAGGAGGAGGCCGGCTCGGTGGGGCGCTTCATCCACGAATGCGTGCGGCAGGCGGACAGAATTGAGACGAGTGCGAAAGGCCTCAAGGATGAAGAGCGAAGCAAGCTCATCGATCTGCTGTTCGCCGGCGCCGCGCTAGGCTGTCACCTGCGGCGTAGCCCTCGGAGGGCCGCCTCGATTCGCATTCGAGTGCAATCGAAAGGTTCCACGAAGCAGTGGGAGGAAGAGACGGAAACGCGACTCATTAGCCGCCACGGCGCCTTTGTGGAGTTCCAGCACCCCGTCGAAATCAACGAAAGGCTACGCGTGGTGCGTATGGATTATGGGCGAGAGGCACAAGCCCGCGTGGCGTGGTATCGGCGGAAACGAAGAGGCCAGTCTGAGGCCGGCCTAGAGTTTACCGACTGCGAGAACTTCTGGGAGGTGGACTGGGACGCTCTTGAGACATGAATCTGGCGACGCGAATTTGGGAAACTTCGGGGACGCCAAGAATGATCAATTACGATTGCTCGCCGCCAGCGGAAGTGGGAGAAAGGAACCACTCTGAAAAAGCTACGACCTTGACCACCGGATCACGATCAGCCCGTGTTGGACCAAAGCCCTTGGCTGCTCTCAATTAGTCCCATAAGATGCTTCTTGCGACTCGTGTTCCGCTGCGACGCGGAGACCGGATGAAATGGGCTTAGGTCCTGTCACTGCAATAGATAACCGAGTTCGTTTTGCAGAATCCACTTTCCGATGACTGCGGGCACGCTCCTGGGGTTGCAAACAAAACGGCTCCTTTGCAGTGAACATGAGCCCTTTTACCATAACAAGGGTCATGTGTCACTTACTTATGTAACAGAACACTAGTCGACCGAAATGACCGCGGAAGTCATGAAGGCCTTTTCCAAGTCCTCC
>CAZPWD010000012.1:0-24764 GCA_964590025.1 uncultured Nitrospira sp. | reverse complement strand
CGGATGGGAGCGAGAGCATTCCGTCTGGCCCAGGTGGTTCCTCGGCACGGACGGGACCGAGGAGGGTAACGACGATCACCCCGGCGCAGAGGGTCTCGATCGCACGTTGCTGCAACCTGCGAAGAGAGGAATCGCGCATCTGGGGGGGCTTCGGGTTAGCGCGAACCGCAGGGGGATGAGTCTCTGTATGTGCGGAATGCATCATTAGCTTGAGCGAATAACATGATGCCTACGAGGAGTCAAGGCGAAAGCCGCCACCACAGTGACTCGGAAGGCGATGCCCTTACGAAATTGCGCCACTGACGGGAGCGTGTACGTCGGCCGGCGGGTGGAGATGTTGTGAATTCGCGGCTGCACAAGGAGCGGAGTGAAGGGGGTTGAGGGTCAGGATGACCCGGAGCTCATGGTTGATCGAGTTCGGCACACCAAACCCTGTGAGCAGGAGGGAGGGTGTGACCATGTGGCAGATGCGGCGCATTTCGAATTGTGCCCAGTCCTGCGCCTCGATTCGACGTTGGAGTTGTGCCAGCACGTCGTAACAGAACTCCGTGAAGATGGACGGCATGGATTCGGGCGCCATCTGTGGCCAGAGCTCATGGGACTTACCGAACAACGCCATCAGTGCACGGGCTGGTCCATTCATGTGCAGGATGCGAGCGGATGAGGAAAATACGATCATGCCAGAGTCGGGGGAAGAGAGAAGGGGTGATCCTGAGACATCATTCTGCGGGGAGTTGAGCTGGTTCTGCGGAGATGATCGTGGCACGCATATCCTTTCGGGGAAATGCTCTCCGGACTGTGCAAGAGTTGCACCCATGGCAGGGATGCAGGAAACGCGACTATCCTGCGAATATCGATCACAACGTGACGCCCAGAACCAGGTTGTGCACAAAGATGGTGTCATGGTGGCGGAAATTGAACCAGCCCGCATTATCCACGAGAGTTCGCGACGAAACCGCTGAGACGCCACGCGAGACGGGCGCGCGGAGCCGAGAAGGAAGGAAGCATACTTGACACAGTATGTTGACTGACTGAGCGACGAGCCCGCCCGCCGTCAGGTGCGTCGCCACCGCGCTTGCGAGGTCGAGCGCCCTTTGTATGATCCTGGCGCGAAGAAAGAATACCGCAATGAGTTCGGATTTTCGTATCGACGGTTGCAGTAGAAGTCTTCGTGAATAATGCGGGCTAACTATTTCTTCCGAACCAGCATGCGAATCGGGGTTCCCTCAAATCCATACTCCTCGCGGAGTTGGTTCTCGAGAAAGCGGAGATAGGCGGGCGTGATATTGTCCGGGTGGCCGACAAACAACGCAAAGACTGGTGGTTGTGTCGCGACCTGGGTCATGAAGGCAGATTTTGTGATCTTCGTCGGTTTGCCTTTCCGCACCGGTAGGGGGTGGGTGGCGAGGATCTCCTGGAGGAACTTGTTCAACGCTCCGGTCGGGATCCGTTTTGAAAAAGCCGCGAATACCCTATCAATGGTAGGAAAGAGCTGGCCAAGTGAATCGGGATTAACCGCGGAGGCGAAGAGGACCGGTGCCCAGGTCAGGAAGGGAAATCGCCGCCGAAGTTCCAGTTCGACCTCCTGCCGGGCCTGGCTATCGCCCTCCCGGAGGTCCCATTTATTTACCAGCAGGAAGCAGGCCCGTCCTTGCTTGATGATGATCCCGGCGATCTTGGTGTCCTGCTCAGTCACGCCTTCCGTGGCATCGAGTAACAAGATTCCGAGGTCGGACCGGCCGATGGCCAAGTGCGATCGGACCACGCTATAGCCTTCGATCCCCCGGTCGATCTTTCCGCGCCGACGAATACCGGCGGTATCAGTGAAGAGATACCGCCGTCCTTGATGGAGGGCGAGCGAATCGATCGAATCCCTGGTGGTTCCCGGCACATCGCTGACCACCACTCGGTCTTCCCTGAGCACGGCATTCACCAGCGTGGATTTGCCGACATTCGGTCGTCCCACGACGGCAATGCGGGGCATCGTCGTCTGCTCAGGGTTTTCATCAGGGACCGGGAGGAGTGGATAGATCGCATCCAGGAGGTCGGAAACGCCGATGCCATGCTCTGCAGAGATAGGATAGAGCGTATCCACGCCCAACTGATAGAAATCCGCCAGGAGCGTTTCGATTTTGGGCGTGTCGATCTTGTTAATCACGACAAACAACGGCTTCGGCGTTCCGCGCAAGAGACGGACCACTTCCTGGTCCGGGGTCGTCAGCCCGGTCCGGCCGTCCATCAGCAGGATCAAAAGGTCCGCTTCCGCAATCGCGAGCTCCGATTGACGTTTGATGAGGGCCAGCATGCCTTCCGAGGCGGACGGGTCCAGCCCCCCTGTATCCACCAGGCGGTATGGCCGATTCCGATAGGTGGTGTCGGCGTAGTTACGATCCCGGGTGACACCTGGAACGTCGTCCACGATGGCCGTTCGTTTGCCAAGCATGCGATTAAAGAGTGTCGACTTGCCGACGTTGGGGCGACCGATAATGGCCACAATCGGAATGCGTGAGGGGTGAGGGGTAAGGGGTAAGGGGTTGGAAATCATGGTGAAGCCGGAGAAACGAAGAACTGAAAACTCGTGTTGGACCGTATCACAGGGGTTTCGACAAAGACAACGGCTCTCGTGTTCGTCCCTGGCATTCGCTATACTCTGCTCGTGACCCCTTACCCCTTACCCCTTACCCCTCACGTCGTCGACTGGAACGAGATCGACGATGTCTTGCTCGATATGGACGGGACTCTGCTCGACCGCCATTTTGACAATTTCTTTTTCGAAGAGGAGTTGCCGCGTCGTTATGCCGCGCTCCACGGTCTACAGTTCGAAGAGTCTCGCGACACACTAATGGCGATGTACCGCTCGGTCGAAGGTGAATTGGCTTGGACCGATCTGCATTATTGGACGCAGCGAGTGGGAATCGATGTCGTGGCCATGACTAAGGAACTGGATCATAGGATCGGCTTCCTGCCTGGCGCAGAGGAGTTTCTGCAACACCTTCGACAGCTGAGGAAAAGAGTGACGGTCGTGACGAATGCCCATGAATCAGGCGTGGCCATCAAAGTCGCCAAGACCGGGCTCGATCGGCATGTCGATCGAATTGTGAATGCGTTTGAAGTGGGGTATCTAAAAATGCGTCCGGAGTATTGGCCCAATTGCGCGCGATTACTGGGATTTGATCCGACAAGGTCTCTCTACATGGATGATGATGAGGGCTGTCTGAATGCGGCAAAAGAATTTGGCGTCGCCCATCTGATTCATAGTGCCAAGTCGAGCTCTCAACTGCCTCCCGCCCCGCTCACTCAGTTCGTCTCGGTCACCAGTTTTTCTCCACTACTCAACGGTCGGCCTGTGATCTAGCCCGGACTATTCATGAATACCTGCTCCGTCGTCCGATCCTCTCGCCCGGCAGCGCTTTTCTCGTTCGGCCTCCTCGACGGACTGAGCGTTCGCCACGTCGGCCTCACTTGCGAGAAGCCCAGGCGGGCTTCGGTCTCGAACGCCTCGCGACGGCATTCATGAATAATCCGGGCTAGCAGGATGCTGAAAAAGGCCGCCAGCAGAAGAAGACCGTTATTTGGTTTGTTTGGCTTGTCTCGTTTGTTTGGTTAAACAAGACCAACTAAATGAACAAAACAAACCAGATGAACCAGACAGACCGGCCTGTGTCGTGTGAGCCCCACCCTTCGTCGATTCTTGTTGCTCCCGCAGGTCTATGTTAGAGTCCTTTCTCTTTTTCTATACAGCTGCGGTTTGTCACGGTATGAGCAAGACCTACGATCATCATGCCCTTGAAGTAAAGTGGCAGGACTATTGGGAGGAACACCGGACCTTCCGTGTGGCTGACGACCAGGCCAAGCCAAAATTCTACTGCCTCGACATGTTTCCCTATCCCTCCGGGTCGGGCCTGCACGTGGGCCATCTGGAAGGCTACATCGCGACGGATATCGTGTCCCGCTACAAGCGTATGCGGGGCTTCAATGTGTTGCATCCGATGGGATGGGACGCATTCGGGCTCCCCGCCGAACAGTATGCGGTGAAGACGGGTGTCCATCCAGCAACCACGACTGCGCAGAACATTGCGACCTTCAAGCAACAGATGAAACGTGTCGGTCTGTCCTACGACTGGGAGCGTGAGATCAGCACGATCGACCCCGATTATTATCGATGGACACAGTGGATCTTCTTGAAACTGTTCGAGCGAGGGCTGGCCTATGTGGCGGAAGTGCCGGTCAATTGGTGCCCGGCATTGGGGACGGTGCTCGCGAACGAAGAGATCGTCGACGGCAAGAGTGAGGTGGGGGGCTTCGACGTCGTGCGCAAGCCCATGAAGCAGTGGGTCTTGAAAATCACGGCCTATGCCGACCGACTCCTCGAAGATTTGACGCTGGTCGAATGGCCGGCCAGCACGTTGGAGATGCAAAAGAATTGGATCGGCCGATCGATCGGCGCAGAAGTGGACTTCTCGCTGCCCGACAAGAATGGAGCGATCAGGATTTTTACCACCAGGCCGGACACCCTCTTCGGCGCCACGTATATGGTTCTCGCTCCGGAGCACCCGCTGGTCGAGGTGGTGACCACCGTGGGGCAGAAGACCACTGTCTCGGCCTATCGTGACGCCACAGCGCGAAAGAGTGACCTGCAGCGACAAGAATTGGAAAAGGAAAAGACCGGTGTCTTTACCGGCGGCTACGCCATCAATCCTGTCAATGGTGAGCGGCTGCCGATCTGGATTGCCGACTATGTGCTGATGAGTTACGGCACTGGTGCGATCATGGCTGTGCCGGCGCATGACGAGCGGGACTGGGCCTTCGCTCGCACGTACAAACTGACGATCCGGGAAGTCATCGCGGGGGGTCACGTCGAGCAGGAGGCCTACGTCGAGACAGGACGGGGCAAGGTCATCAATTCGACTGCGCCGAATGGTTCTTTCTCTATCAATGGTCTGACACCGGCCGAGGCCATCCCGAAAATCACCGCATGGCTGGAGAGCACAGGCAAGGGCAAGAAAGCTGTTAATTACAGGCTACGCGATTGGCTCTTCGCCCGACAGCGCTACTGGGGCGAGCCGACTCCCATCGTGCATTGTTTGAAGTGCGATACCACTGTGCCTCTACCTGAGTCAGCATTGCCGCTCAAGTTACCGCCAATGTTGGATTTCAAACCTGAGATATTTGTGCCGACGCAGGCAAACTCCTTCGGCCACGGCACAGTGGCCTGGGGCGTCAGCCAAGTGTTCGAAGCTCCTCTCGCTCGCGCTCGTGAGGAGGATGGTTCGCTCTGGAAAGTGACGACCTGCCCGCAGTGCGGAGGACCGGCTGAGCGTGAAACTAACACGATGCCTCAGTGGGCCGGCTCCTGCTGGTATTATCTGCGATTTATCGATCCGAAGAATCAGGGCCAGCTTGTTGATCCGGCAAAGGAGCGCTATTGGATGCCGGTGGATCTTTACATCGGCGGCAGCGAACATGCCGTGCTGCATTTGCTCTATGCGCGGTTTTGGCACAAGATTCTGTACGACATTGGGGTAGTCAGTACGCCGGAGCCGTTCAAGAAACTGGTGCATCAGGGGATTGTGCTGGGAGAAGACAACCAGAAGATGTCGAAATCCCGAGGCAACGTCGTCAATCCCGACGAGATCATGGACCAGTTCGGGGCCGATGCTGTGCGGCTCTATGAAATGTTCATGGGCCCGCTGGAGGCCGTAAAGCCCTGGAGTACGAGGGGCGTAGAAGGGGTCACGCGGTTTCTCGAACGGGCCTGGCGACTCATGGTGAATGAAGAAGGCCAGCTCTCGAGTACCGTGGTGGGGATGGTCCCTACTCTCGAACATCAGCGGTTGCTCCATCAGACGATCAAGAAGGTGACGGAGGATATCGAAGCGTTGCGGTTCAATACCGCGATCTCCCAGATGATGGTGTTTACAAATGAGATGACGAAGGCCGGGCAGCGCTCCCGGGCCTTACTCGAACCCTTCGTCCTGATCCTGGCACCTTTCGCGCCCCATCTGGCGGAAGAATTGTGGGAGGTGCTGGGGCACCGGCCGAGCGTTTCCCAACAACCTTGGCCGATCTTTGACCCGGTCCTGACGGTGAGCGATCGGTTGACCATTCCGATCCAGGTGAATGGAAAGTTGCGGGCTAAACTCGACGTGGGAACCGACGCCACTCGCGAGCAGGTCGAAGGGCTGGCTCGTGTGCAGATCGCGGAGTGGCTGCAGGGCAAGGAGCCGAAGAAGATTGTGTATGTCGAAAAAAAATTGATGAATTTTGTGATATAGCGACCAGGCGGGGCGGGCGAGAAGGGCGGGACATGCGCGAAAAGCAAGAAGGGCGGGATGTGGAGGAAGGGTGGAAAGCCAGGCCCGCTTTTGCCTGTCCCGCGCTTCTCGCTTGTCTCGCCTGTCTCGCGCTCTTGGTCGGCTGCGGCTATCAGTTCCGTGTGGGGGGAGCTGGGCCTACGATTGGAGGGGCGGCAGCGACCTCCTCTCCCACGTCACCGCCACCGCGGTTGGTAGTCCGGACCTTGGAGAATAAGAGTTTCGAGCCCAACCTGGAGGTCCGCTATACCAATTATCTGCGCCATGAATTTTCATCCGGCAGTGGGGCCCAGGTCGTTCCAGATTCTGAGGCAGCCGATCTTGTGCTGTCCGGGCAAATCCTCTCGGTCAGTGTTCCAACGCTCAGTTTCAGCCTGACCACCACGGTCGAAAGCCGCGCAGAGGTCTTCGTGATGGTCCAGGTGGAGGAGATCAGGACGAAACGTCTCGTGTGGGCGCAAACGGCGAAGGGCGCCTCGGAGTTCTACGTGACGCGCGACCTGCAGTTCAACCGCGTCCTGCAGAACCGGGCCTTGGAACAAGCCGGCCGTTTCATCGCCGAGGACTTGGCTTCCCGCTTTCTGCTCCAGTTGGAATCGGGGAAGCTGGCAAAGCCGGCCGCGCGTCCAGCATCCGACAACGCGGACACCAACATCAAATAAATCGGATATCCACTATGGCCTCAACCATCTCTCATGCCCAACTCAACGCGCAGCTTGCGCAAGGAATGGTCGCGCCGCTATACGTGGTAGTCGGCGAGGAAGATTTGCTGCGCGATATGGCTCTGGGCGCGCTGAAGGCCACGTTGTTGGGAGAGGGCGAGAGCGACTTCAATTGCGATCTGTTCTATGGAGACGACGTGAGCGGGGCAGAGATTGTCACCTGTGCTTCGGAAGTAGCCGTGTTCGCGGCTCGGCGAGTGGTGGTGGTGAAGGCGGCCGATAAGCTTCCCGCCCGTGAGTGCGACGCGATCCTCCCCTATCTGAAGGAGCCGAATGACTCCACGGCCGTGATCTTCGTCGCGCCGAAACTTGATGGACGACTCAAGTTCACGCAGGCCTTAGCACGGGCCGCGGTGACGGTCGATTGTTCCCCTCTCAGAGAGGCACAGTGGCTTCCTTGGCTCAGACAAGACGCTGAACGGGTCGGGGTCCGGCTCAACGAGGAGGCTATCGAGTTGCTCAAAGAGGTCTGTGGTGGCTCGCTTTACTCGGTTCGGCGTGAACTGGAAAAGCTGGCTGCGTATGTCTCGCCCGGCCAGGCTGTCACCGCTGGTGATGTGGCGACGTTGCGCGGAACGGAACCTGGCGCTTCGGTGTTTGATTTGACGTTGGCGATCGGCGGGAAAAACCGCGGGCGGGTGTTGGCGATCCTGGCCAGGAATCTGGAAGCGGGGGAAGCTCCACTGAGAATCCTTGGATCACTGGCCTGGCAATATCGGAGACTGTGGAAGGTCAAGGAAGTCGTACGGCAAGGGGGCCGCGAGGGGGAGGCCGCTCGGACCTTGCGCATGGATCCTTACAAGGTGCGAGCATTTCTCGAGCAATTTCCTGACGCCCATTTGCATGAGGCGCTTCGGTTATTTTTGGATGCCGATGCCAAGCTGAAGGGTGGAAGTGATGGACGTCCTGCGCGAATTCTTGAAGACGTGTTGTTGCGCTTATGTGCTCGTGCGCAGCCGAACCTACCCCCACCCTCGCCGAGGCGTGGCTCTGAGGTGCCGCAACCGGTGAGGGCGAGAACCATATCGAACGTGCGAACGATTACGAGTGGGAAGCAGACAAGGAGTTGACGTGGAGTGTAAGACGAGCAATCCGGCGCGAGGCCGTGTTCGGTTTCATCACACCTTTCGTCACAGCCTTGCCGAGGGCCGACGTGGCTTGGCGCAGGGATACCGTCGCATCCTCGACCTTTTTTTCAGCCACGGCCGCTTGGACTTTCTTTACGAGACTCTTGAGGGCACCCAGCGTCGCACGGTTACGGTCGTGCCGCTTTACAGCTTGGCGGGCTCGGCGAATTGTCGATTTATGTACAATCGGCATAGTAAACTCCTCTAGAAAAAGAACGCTTTTGTACCATACGGCTCAATGAAGCGTCAAGGTGAGCCATTCTTCAAAGGGACAAGCCTGTGTCAACCATCATTGCTCGTGACCGCTTAATTTTGGCCCTCGACGTTCCCTCAAGCGCTGAGGCTGAGCGGCTTCTCGATCTCGTGCAGGATCAGATCGTGTTTGTGAAGGTCGGACTCGAACTCTATACTGCCGCCGGGCCGGAGATGGTTCAACGCCTGCTCACGCGAGGCAAGCGGGTGTTTCTGGATCTCAAGTTTCTCGATATCGAAGAGACCGTTCGTCGGGCCACTGCGCGGGTTGCGGCGATGGGCGTGGAATTCTTAACGGTTCATGCAAATCGGAAGGCGCTGGCCGCAGCCGTCCAAGGCCGTGGAGAGTCCACACTGAAACTGTTGGCGGTGACGGTGCTGACCAACTTTGACAGCCAGGATCTTCGCGAGATGGGCATTCAGCGGAGCGTCCAGGACTTGGTCACCGCGCGCGCCTTATTAGCGTCCGAGGTGGGCTGTGATGGGGTGGTGGCCTCGGGCGAAGAACCGGCGATCCTCCGCCCCAAGGTCGGTCCGCGATTTCTGATCGTCACGCCCGGTGTGCGTCCCGCCGGCAAAGATGTCGATGATCATGCCAGGGCGACCACGCCGACCCAGGCGATTTCGGCGGGGGCTGACTACTTGGTGATCGGCCGACCTGTCAGAGATGCTTCGGATCCCGCCGCCGCTGCCGCCGCAATTCTCACCGAAATGCAGGCGGCCTTCGATGCCAGGGTCTGAAGAGAGTCAGCCGTCAATGGTCAACAGTCAATTGCTAATACTTGAAGAGGCTATTCTCTCCCATTGACGGATGACCCATGACCAATGACTACACCACCGGTTGCGGCAGCGTTCTCCACTTTGTTAAGATCGCTGCTCTCGCACAGCCTATCTCCTGTATTTCCCCCTTGGATGGTGGGTGTAGCTCAGCTGGTTAGAGCGCCGGATTGTGGATCCGGAGGTCGCGGGTTCGAAACCCGTCACTCACCCCATACCCCTGGCCGACCAATCTTTTCAGTTGTTACGTTGATTTGCTGACGTCACGGTGCGTTCACGCCGCCTTAAATATGTCTTGCCTTCGGAGAGAGGGTGGCATATGAACTTGTGAGAGGCGCAGCCTGCTGGACATTGCAACAGAGTCCACTACTCTGAAGCGAGAAGTCTCCCGACATGCCTCCCCTACCTTTGTGTGAAGAAGCACGCCGCGCATGGTACAATTTCTGAAATAGAGAGGTGTCTCATGCACATGATGGTCATCATCATCGCAGCCCTATTGGTCGTAGGGCTTACACAGGCAGCAGCAGCAGCCGACGCATCGACCTCTGCCGACAATCGTAAGACGGAGAAGAGCAAAGGCATCACCGTAGACGACCTCGGACGAGGGCTGAAGAGCGCGGCCCAGAATATCGAGAAAGAGATTCCCAAGATGGGGTCTGCGATCGGAAACGCAGTCAAGAAGATCACAGAGAAGGGACCTGAAAGGCCGTCATCCCAAGAGCCGGCGAAGCAGAAGAAGCGCGTGGATTCAGTAAGGGTAGATGTGAGTTCAGCGCCATAATACCATCATTTCTCAACGCCCCGCCTTGCGGTTTCCTCAGTCCCCTCCTAGAATACGCCTCCCCGCGAGGCCCCTATGCCCTTCTCGATTCGTCCTCACCGTCGCTTCCCCGCGCACTTGCTCCGTCACCTACAACGCAGGTCTGTTCCAGGGCCGGGAAACGTGTGAAATCTCTCGCGTTCAGGCTGGCGTCTCTCAGGAGACCTGCCGATGCGACCAGGAGAAATCCTCTCACTGACCGTTACGCTCCCGAATGCGCAACGGATCAAGGTGCCTGAGGCGGTCGTGCGCTGGTCGAGAGGCCAGGAGTTTGCGGTGGAGCATATGGCGATGGAGCCGCACATCCACGGTCGGGTTCAATAATTAGCCTGCTTTTGTGAAGGCTCACGGGGTTTGATCGCCTGGACTCACAGCTTCCACAGGTAACGTGAGATGGAACGAGGTCCCGACGCCTGGTTTACTTTCCACCGTAATCCCGCCTCGATGTGCGTCGACGATGTCTTTCACAATCTTCGTTCCGAGTCCGGTCCCGCCGACTTTCCGGCTGATCGCATGGTAGGTGAACAGACTCTCCCGGACTTCGGGGGGCATGCCCTTCCCTGTGTCAATGACAGACACCACGATGCTCTGTCCCTCGCGCTCCGTGCGGCCCTTGACTGTGACCGAGCCACCCGGCGGCACTTCCGGTATGGCGTTGTTCACCAGGTTATAGAAGGCGTTGAACAGTTGGCTCTCATCCGCTTGGATCGCGGGGAGGGTGTCGAGCCCGTCGACGCACAGGGCGATGCCACATTCCCCGGCGGGGATACGCAGGATCGCATACACACTCGCCACCACCTCGGCAATGTGACAGGGAGCAAACTGTGGGGACCGCGCGTGCCCCTTGATGGAATCTGCGAACTCGCCGACCCGCTCCTGAATGCGACGGGATCCATTCTGAATCATGTCGATGAGTTCTTTTGTCAGTTCTCGGCTGCGTGTCACGGCGCCGGTCACTGGCTGCGTCAATCGGTCAAAGGACTCGTTGAGTTCTTCTTCAAGGAGGGACGCTCCCGAGACGATGGGCATCAGCATGTTCTTGATATCATGTGCGATGTCTCCCACCACTCGCGCGACCTCGGCCAGCCGTGCCTCTTCCTGGACCTTGACCTCGACTTGGCGGAGCTCTGCCTCGGTCTCCTTGCGGTCTACGAACTGCCCCACTTTGATACCGATGTCCGCCACCATGTGCAACACCTCGTGATCCGGCTCACAGATCTCAGGGCCGTAACACTCAATGACTCCATAAATGCGTTCGCCCTTGCGGACGGGAAAGGCAAACCATCCATGGAGACCGACTCTCGCCGCCATCGGAGCTCGGCGGAACCCGGTGGCCGCGCCAATATCCCAAGCCCAGAAGGGCTTGCCCGTCTTCCAGACACGCTCGATGAGCTCCGTACCTTGGTGAATGTTTCGATCCCGGCTGTCTTCGATGAACTCGGATGCGTTGATCTTCGGGCTATGCCACAGGTCAACAAAGCGCAGCACCCCTGCTTGCTCATCCACTCGCCAGAACATGCTCAATTGCAAGCCCAGACTTTCGCCGATGCCTCGCAGAATGTCCGGAGTGGCCTCCTTCAGGGCGGCAGACTCTGCCAACACCAGCGTCACGGCATATTGAGCCATGAGGTGAGCTTCAGAGCGCTTGGCCTGAGCGAGGGCCTGAGTAAGAGCGAGGGTCATATTGTGTCTCCTTTGATAGTGCGTCTACGAATATGCAATCCCTGCCGCAGGTTCCTCGAGACAGGAGGGGAGGTATTTGAGCATCGGGTAAGTTGAGGTGAAGTATCGACGAGTTCCCGTTTACTCATCCTGATCGGTGCCGAGTGACCAGCGTCGAGCTACCTTCTTTGCAGACCTGCCTAAGGTTCGGGCAGAATCGCACTCAGCGACACCGGGGTTCTGGCTGGGAGGTCGTAGTCTTGGTAGGAAAGTTGACTGCCGCCGATTCCGATGGTCAGCGCAAAGAAGACCAACAGGATAAAAAAGGTAAACTGGAACGCTCTCCGATTGGTGAACACACCGGACAGATAGAGGTGAAGGGTCAAGAGCCCCAGCGGTAGCAGAAACATGATGGTGACAAGGATCAGCATTCTGGCCGCCTCCATCAGCAGGCCATGACACACGGCATGCAGCCGTTCAGAGAAACTCTGGCGGTAGAGACTGAGGAATCAATCACGCGGGGAAGGGTTAGGAAGCGCAAGAGAAAGGCCAGTCAGCGAGCTTCACACCTCGCAGCATCACTATGGATGCAATGAGTACGGGAGTCAAGCAATATGAGGAAACTGCGGGCAGCTCCTCCACTATGTGAACATCGGTACCTGGAAGTGGAAGGGATTGCCCTTGGTCATTCGGCGGACAACTATTACTGCATTGTGTGCGGTGAATATGTTGTTTGCAATCACTACGAGTTTCTTTTTTAACTAACCCACCTACTACCCCCCTCCCGCGAAGCTCATTGGTAAACCCTCGCCTTTGGCCCTTGCGCCTTCCTTCGCCCACCTCCTAGAATACGCCACCCTGCGAGGCCCCTATGCCCTTCTCGATTCGTCCCATCCGCCGCTTTTCTGTCCGGTGTTCTGTCAGATACCACGCGGGTCCATTCATCACGCTGCCGCTGGCCTACGTTTTGGGTTTCGGGACACTGATCACACTCCTGGTGCTGAGTAGTGGTCCCGCCTATGCCGAGTGGGTGGAGATTGAGAAAAATTATCAATCACCAGGACTACAGACGGTGTACTTCGATCCAGACACCATCCGCAGAGAAGGGCATCTGGTGACGATGTGGCAATTGACTGACTATAAGTCGGTGCAAGGGAATGTGGGGTTGGGGCGCTTCGCATTGGACCCCAGCCGATTTTTGTCGACGAAGACCCACAAGCAATTCGATTGTGTAGAAAAGCGCCTCCGATTGCTGGCGTACATGGAGTTCTTAAGGCATATGGGTACCGACAGACGGAATGATGGATACGTAGACAAAGACAACTGGCTACCAGTTGAACCAGAGAGTATCAACCAAGCTCTATGGAACGTGGCCTGCGGGAAGTCGTGACGCCGCCGCCCATGAGCGACCAACGCTCCACACGCGACGCCATGTCCATCGGAGAAGCCACCATCTCCAACATGTGGGAGATCGCCGGGGCGCAATAGCGTATACGGGAGTGTACGCCGAAGGGGAAGGAGCAGCGCACGTCACCGACTGATTCGAGAAGGAGACTCTCATGGACCTTCGCCGTCACCAGCGCTTTCCTGTACATTTTCACAGTGTATTCTCTGGTCCAAAGCTCAGCGAATCTGTAGGTACGATCGTGAACCTGTCGGAGAGTGGCTGCTGCGTCCACACCGACACCCAGGTATACACTGGCATACAATTGGCCCTGAGTCTTCACGTGCCTGGGGAGGCGTCGCCGATTCACATCGAAAAGGCGGCGGTGCGTTGGAGCCGTGAGCGCGAATTAGGCATGGGGTTCATCGCCGTGGCTCCATCGTACCAGGAACGATTGGACCAATTTCTCGCACGATTGAAACAGGAACAACAGGCTTGAGAAAGGACCAGATCATAGCGAAACACACGTGACCACCGTGTGTGGTATGGGAGCCGTCGATGGATTCGGACGGGAGAATACGACGAGCTCGATGACTACACCGAGGGCTGTGAGCCGCCGGAGGGGTGGTGCTGACGCTGCCGACGGGGAAGAATTAAGCCCATGGCCAAGACGGTCGAGTATCAGGGATACAAGATTGAGTCCGCCCCGCATCACCTGGTAGACGGTGAGAAATGGCGGCTTCGCATCTTCATCTCCTTAGAAGATCACCGGGGCGTCAAAGCTCGCGAATTCTCAGCCGACGTCTTGTATGCGACGGAGCAGGAGGCCGATATCCACGGGATTGCCTTTGGCCAACGCCTCATTGACGGGAAGGTGGAAGGCCAGTCCGTCATGGATATGAAGACAACGGATCGCCGGGAGAGGCCGCGCCTCCGTGTGCAATTCCGCACCACGTTTTCGGGTTCCACGAAGCTGGAAGGGACCGGCGTCATGCTTGATCTGTCGACGGGCGGATGTCGCATCGAGAGTCCTGTTACCGTGGAGCCGGGCTTCTCGTTGGAGCTGCGTATCCATGTGCCAGACTTAGACTGGCCGCTTATGATCGAGGCGGCCAGCGTGCAGTGGGTGAGCGGCCAGATATTTGGGCTGGCCTTCTTTCGGATCACGGAGACTGAGCACCAGCGTTTGGGGCAGCTGATCAGCGATCTGATGGAGGATGAATCAACGGCCGGCTAGGCTAGCGGCCGGTTTGCGCGGACTCTAACGGATTGAAATCAGGGCCTGAAATACGCGGTGCCGAACCGCTCGTTGTGTCGCTGAGGCACAACGTTTGTTTAGGGGAAGGGTAACGTTACAATTTTCCCGCAGGCCTCGCACTCCCAGTTCTGCTCGATCCTCCGTATCTCGCCTTTCTTCACCTCTCCCATTGCGGGCACCATTTCCCCATGACCTTCTGGACATTCCGGAATCTTCTCCTCGTTCATAGAGTCTCCTATTGTGGGCAACTCCTTAGCATAGCATTCTTGGCGTTGATGGTCCTCATGTCTAGGACAACAGGATAACACCGCGCAGGATGCTCAAAAAGGCCAGACTTCTCACCCTCCCAACCCCGGCGCGCCAAGACGCGCCGTTCCGCAGGCAAGGCCGCAGCTCCGCGGCTGACCCTCGTTTCACGTTTCACGCCTCACGTTTCACGGTTCCTGTGAGCGAAGTGAGAACGCCGCTGGCGGACTTTTTCAGCATCCTGCTAAGGCAGCGATTGCCGATGCTCTTAGGTCAGAGATTACTCAGATCGCACGGGTGGCTGGAGCGGAGCGGATGGATCTACTGTATTCGGAAGGGGGCGGGGTGTGCCATTCTGGCGTTCGAGTTTTTCTAAGACATCTTGCTTGAGCTTCGTGGGTTCCTCAATCCGATTTTCGCGCTGCAATGTCCCCAATTCCGCTGATTTGCGCGCATTCAACTCAACCATGTCTATCTCATCCCGGACTAGGGTTGGGGTCAGGAATACGAGCAGGTTGAGCTTCTCGACCTGTCGACTTTGGAATCTGAACAGCCAACCCAAGAACGGGATATCGCCCAAGAGCGGAACCTTTCGCTCGTTGATGATAATATTATCCCGCACGAGCCCGCCGATGACGATGGTCTGTTGATCTTTCGCGATGGTGGTCGTCTCCATCGACCGTTTGGTTGTGGTCGGACCGACCGGGATGCTGGCCGCCCCGCTTCCGATCGTTTGTGCGACATTCTCAGCGATCGCGGTAATCTCCTGCTTGATTTCTAATCGGATCAGGTCGTTCTCCAGGACCTGTGGTGTGATTTCCAGTGTGACGCCGACATCCTTTCGCTCGATTGTGACAAGGGTCCCGCCCGTGATTCCCTGGGCCTGACCCGTGGGGAACGGACGATTTTCACCCACGACGATCTTGGCCTTTTGGTTATCTGCAGCAAGCACTTGAGGGGTCGACAGGACATTCGTATCTGTGAGGCTCAGCAACAGTTGCAAAAATGCGCGTACGTTGACCGTGTTGAGGGCCGACACCGCTCCTCCAGTTGCAGCGCCCCCAATAATGGACTGCGCGATGGTTGCCAAATTTTCTGGCGCGGTATTGAGTCCAGCAATGCCTTGCAGTGCACCGCTCCCGCTCTTGCCCGCACCTATTACCTGAATAGGGTCGCTTCCGATCTGTCTGAGCCGATCGACCTGCACCTCCAAGATGACGGCTTCGACAAAGACCTGATTCCGACGCGTATCTAAGTCTCGAATGACGGACTGCAACTTGGTGTAGGCGTTTTTTGTCGAACTGATGATGATCGCGTTCGTGGCCTTGTCCGCAAAGACCTGGACAGGGGCTTCGAATTCGCTCAAGGGCCTAAATAGTGGCCGTGTGCCCGGTGCCGTCTGTGCCACGGTCTGAGATCGGGCGACGAGATTGGTCAGGATGGCGGCAAGGTCGGTCGCACTGGCGTTTTTGAGTTTGTAGACGAATACCCCGCGCTCCGGAGGAAGGTCCCCCATCGCCACGATTTGATGGACATTGCCCTTCGAGATGACCGCGAGACGACTGACTTCAAGCGCCGCCACGAACATGCTGTACGCTTGGTCGTGCGTGACCTTGGTAGGGGAGTACACACTGATTTTCCCCCCGGCCTTTTTGACGACTTCGTCCAAGACGAAGTTCTTACCGGTCAACTCGCTGATGAAGCGAACAAAAACAGAGAGTTCGACATCGTTGAAGTCGAGGGAGACGCGTCCGGAGGAGCTTGCTCCAGATTCAGCCCGCAGGGTGAGGGGAAGCAGCAATCCACTCAGCACTGCCAGCAGACAGACGAAAGAGGCCTGCCTGATCCACCTCAAATGTCCGAAAGAGAAAAAATCCATGATTCCCAAGGAATGTACGCGGAGAGACCGATTATCCCACGGGCCACGTCGAGCATGGAAATGGGAATAGCGAACGGTACCATAGGCTCGTCATCGACACAACTACACAGTGTTCTGATGCATGAGAACTGCTACTGCAACCACCGATTAGCGCAAGATTTCCGCGATCAGCCGGATGGACTTGCCGCATGGTGGCTCGACATCCTGTTTAGCCCGCATTATTCATGACGGTTCGTTGCGAAATCGATGAGCCGCGTCGCGAGACCGGCGCGCGGAGCCGTGAGGACCCGATGCGTACTCGTGCAGTACGGTGAGGGTCCGAGGGGCGAGCCCGCTGGCCGAAGGCTCGTCGTAGCAGCGGATCGGCGATTGCAGCAGAAGTGCTCATGAATAATGCGGGTTAGGGATGCCCCCCTGCCTACTCAACCCTGGTTCGTGTTTCGTGGGCTCCCGCAGAAAGGACCAGCCCATTTGCTTGGGGTCTCACCGTAGTCGCTCCGAGAGAAGGCCCTCTCGACGGCGACTCTTGACGGGCTTGTTCATTTTTGAAAAAGGATTGGGGAAAGGAGGAGGAGGGGTTTGTCTAACACCTTAATAATCAAGGGTGTTCAAATCCATTGTGAAGACCATAATGGCACTAGGATTGCACTCCTCGGTCCATTTTGCCTTCCCTCAAGATCGTGAGAGCCCGAACGGAAGCGAAATCTGGTGCAAAGTGGCCAGGGGAGCTACGTCGCATCTTTCGATGATCTGCTAAGGTTGTAACGTGCGGACCGACAAGAAACACCCTCAAAAAGCTGACCAAAAGACTCCCTCCCGGGCGCACAAACGGGGTGTTGTCGGCTACAGCAAGAAAAGCGCGCTTCTCGAGGAAGCCATCACCCACATGAACACCGGCAAGTACGGCCGGTCGTCCGCTGCGTTGAAAGATCTGCTCTCACTTGATCCTCACAACACGGAAGCTCGACGGCTCTTTGCCACACTGCATCTACGCCTAGGCAGTCTTGCCACGGCTCGGCAAGCATTTGAGTCCCTCGCCAATGAAGCAATCGGGCGACAAGACTTCTGGCTGGCCGAATCCTTGTTGCGCGAATACTTGGCTGCCGGACCTCGTTGCGTCCCGTTCCTCGAACTCTTGGCCCATGTATACGAGGAAAAGGGGGATGCCATGGCCGCGGTGGCCGAATTGGGCAAGGCAATTGACATTCTCATCGAAAGCCCAGACTCCGAAAATTCCAAGAAACCTTCTCAGCTCTATGCCAAAGTGAGAGAACTTGCGCCGGCCAGCTCAGTGGCCTTTCAGTTTGCCTCTCTCTTCGACATACAAACAGGTGAGCTTCTTGTGCCTCATCCGCTGGCTCCTGCCGCAGGGACGTCATTAAAAATCGATGCCTCGCAGCCTCAGGACAAAATCCTCCCCACCACTGAAGAATCTAGGGCTTCTGATGTGATGCCGTGGGAACAGTTTGATGAGGCTCCCCCGAGTCACGAAACTCCGCCACCCACTTCGTCGAATCCCGTCATCGAATCGCTCGATGTTCCCGACGTCTTGATAGACCCGGCACCGGTCGGTTTGGCTCTACAGGAACTGGAGGTTCCGCCGTCCGAATCTACTGGGCCAATCCAGGAGGCCAATCGCCTCGATCAGGATATGTTGCCATCGATATTGGCCGAGCCGCCGTTTCCGTCGAGTGGACATCGTGATGATGGGATGGGGGATCCGACTGTCGAACGTTTGCCCTTTGTGGGTGAGGGGCTTACCCCTAGCTCCTCAGAGGAGCGAACTGCGGACGTCGGGAGAGGCATCACCTCTTCCGTCGGATCGCTGGGATTATCTTCTCCCATGCCCTGGGAGCAGATAGAGAACTCGACCATCAGGATTGAGGAAGCGGCCCCATCGTCGACTCCGTTAGCTCAATCGGAGGGAATACCCCTATTGGGTGGCGAATCCGTTCTTGCCCCGTCCGCTACCACTCAGCCTGAATCTGTCTCAGATCACTTGGCGAGTCCAACTCCTGTGCCAGATCTGACGGAGCCTAGTGAGTCGGTCTTTGCGGTGGAGCCGTCAACGAGTCCCGCGGTGCTTCCAGAGCCCGAAGTCCCAACCCCGTCCGCCGCTGATTCATCGCCCACGGTCCCATTTTCATGGAACACCGTCTTCGATGGCGCATGGAAGTTTGCCACAGGAACTTTGTCGTCGAGTTCGCCTGCCGCAGTCTCCAGGCCGGATGCGATTTCACAGGATGCGAGGGACTTAGAATCAGTTCAACAAGAATCAGTGCCAGACCCAGAGCTCTCTGCCCCATCCATTACATCAACTCCAGAACCGTCCGTCTCATTCAGCGATCCTGAACCATTGCCACCGGCTCATCCTTTGAGTTTGAGTGAAGTGAGTGAATCGATTGCAGAAACAGATGTGATCAGAGAGTCCAATCTGCCACAGCCAACTGCGGTTCTACTTTCGGAAGAACCCTTGCGGCCAGAGGAGCCACCGACTTTTTTGAGCGCCATCCCAAGCTCCTTCACGGTGGACCTTCCGGTGCCGCCTCTGTCAGAGCCGGTCGAACCCGCTCGTGAATCTGAACCAGTTTCGTTCCCGGCTCTTATGGAGCCGCAGCCCGTGGCGCCACTTCCGGAAGTCTCCGCTCCAGAGTCTTCATGCGCAACGGTAATTCCGGAAGCACCACCTGCGCCTGAACCGGTTTCCACAGAGCACCATGAAACACCCATCACACTGTTCCAGACAGCCGAGGCTCCTCCGCTCTCTGCAGCGTCGAGTAATGCGCCATCGGCATCTCCTGCCTCGATGGAGACATTGTCGCATTGGCGCACGGGCGAAGTCGGGGTTCAGCCACATCGTCCGTCTGAAAAGAAACGAAAATGGGGCAAGAAGAAGGGAGAGGCTCCAGTCGTTCCGCCGACTCCGTTACCGCTGGTTGAGGAATCTCCTGAATCGGTCGCCGAGCTGTCGCGTAGTGGTGGATGGGAACCGGCTCCCTCGGAGGCGGTAGCCCCTGTAGCCCCCGTCGTGGAAAAGGTTGTTCTTCAGGAAGATACGAGACCGGAATGGGTTCGGGCGAGTGAATCGATCACGTTTGTGAATCCTAGCCCATCGTCTTCCGCAACGTGGCAGGATTCCGGCATCGAATCCACTCACTCGAAGCCAGAACCTGCGCCCTCGGTCGCTGCGTCGGCTGTTGATGTTCTTTTTCACTCAACGGGAGAGAAAAGCCAGGTTCGCACGCAGGATCGTTTGGCGTCGCGAAGACCGCGTCCTCGGTTTGCCGCCAAAGTGGCGCGGGTCCGCATTGGCATCTCGTCGTTTATCGGGTCCTGTTTTTCGACGACGCGATCAATTGCCTTGTTGTGTTTGGGGTTGGCGCTCTTCGGCGTCGTGCTCGTGGCGGTCGGCATCGGGGCGATTGGATTGGCCTGGATGGTGATGGAAGCTTCCCCGTCGCCGGTCTATCACAACCTGACAACGAGTCCTCCACAGGCACTCACTGATTCAAGAAAAAACGGGTATTTCTTGCTGCTCGGCTTCGACGCTTCTGCGGAACAGGATCCGCTCCAAGCGGGTTATGAGCGCAAGGTGACAGGGAGCGATCTCCAAGCTGCAAGCGCCTGCATGCTTGGTGATGAGGGGAAAGGGACGACGACAGGGGCCTCCACCGACGTGGTCCGTGGATGGTTCACCAGTGCCGACCCGGTGGCACAGCTGAAGCCGCAGGCTGCAGCAGTACGATCATGGGCAGCTCAAGAACCGGTTGCCCTCAGGCGCTACCAACAATGGCTTTCAATGCCGTTCGAAGATGTGGGATACGGACAAATCTTGAGCCCGAACTGTACCCATATTCTGCTGGCCCATCGGTTGTACCTTGCAGAAGGGTTTGCGCAGGATCTCAGCACCGGCCTCGGTCGACTTGAGACCGACATGGGATCTTGGCGCGTTGTGCTGGGGCAGTCGAAGACGTTGATGGTGAAAATGCTGGCAGCGACGGCAGTCCAAGACGATGCCGCAATCGCATCCGGGCTCTTGACCCGTCAGGACCTCGATGGGACAACGATCGGCCGGCTCGGCAAGATCGTTCGTCCCTTCGATCAGGTTGAGCTGTCCCTCCGATGGCCGATGCAGAGCCATCTGTTGTGGGCGACTAAGGCCACGCCGACGAGCCTGAAGAACGACAAGACCAATGACCGTCCTCTTTACGTTGCCCTGGCGGCGGCGATGCCCCTTCCCGTGCAGCGGCGATCCAATGCCTATGCGGACTATTACGAGGCGGCGAGCAAAGCTGTGGCGGAAGGGCGCTACACCAACTTGCCGAAACCGTCCAGCTTCATTCGGACTCCCGCTGTCAGCGTGGTGGACTATGTGGCGAATCCGATCGAGCACATCATCGGAATCGAGCCACTCCCCTCATGGGATCCCTATGTTGGGCGTATGGTGGAGACCGATGCACGGCTTCGTCTGGCGAGCCTGCAAGTCTGGATGAGACGAGGGGCACAAGAGGGGAACGTGCTCACGCGCCTCGCAAAGGCAGGACAGGCCCACTACGATCCCTTTACCGGTCTTCCAATGCTGGTCGATCAGCGGAAAGGTGTGATGTATAGTGTCGGGCAAGATGGCAAAGATCAAGAAGGTGATCCCCTGCGCGATGTAGTCGCAACAATTCCCAAGACTCAATCAGTCGTGCCTGAGAGCCGCCGCTCCGTGTCCCCACCTCGGTCCAAATAATCCACCGGTCCCCTCTTCCCTTTCGCAGTCAAAGATTTCTGACTACTTCGCCTGCACCGGTTGCTTGACAGCGCTCACGGTATTCCACAGAATCACCGTACACCTTTCATGCGAATAGGCACCATGGGGTTCTCACCATCACCATTTCCACACATTCCCTCGGCTAGGAAAGGGACCATATTTCAATCCGCCATTCCGACGCAGATCGTGTCGAACGAAGAATTCGACCCCTTCGGCCGGACCGTAGCTCAGGCTCGTGTTGAACAGCTCTCCACCACGCTCGTGGAACGGACCGCAGTTCGACGAGGTTTCACGCGTCGAGACTTTCTCAAGACGACAGGTGGGATGGCAGCCGCGTTGCTGGCCATGAACTCGGTCTTTGGAAAGTTCTTTGACATTGGAGAGATCGAACTGTTTGAAACGGCAGCCTTTGCCGAGCAGCAGGGCGCGCCCTATTTTATCTTCGATGTGCAGACGCATTACGTCGGCTCGCATTTCGACCCGACAGATGCCGAAGACAACCGAAAGGGTGCCGTCTCCAAGCAGGCGCTGCTGTCCCTTAGACGATGGATACGGGAATCAGGGCTTAACCCGAAGCTTGTGGGCGATCGAGGCACCATCGACGATCTTTCATGGAAGAATTTTGTGAAAGAAGTGTTTCTCGACAGCGAGACCACCATCGGCCTCATCAGTACGCCTCCGGGACCCTATCCGCAAGAAGCGGTCGTGCCGCCGAACGAGATGGCGCATATCCGCGACGAGATCAATCGCCTCGCGCAATCCCAACGAATGCTCGCACATGGATTGGCTACGCCCCAACTGGGGGCAGTCGATTTGGACTTCATGGCGATGCAGGCGGAGACACTCAAGGTCGACGCATGGAAGTGTTACACCGGCTCTTGTCCGAAGGGATTCGATCGTGGCTGGTGGATGGACGATGAGACGATCGCCTATCCGATGCTGGAGCAAGCTCGGAAGCTCAACATTAAGCGTATCTGCGTCCACAAAGGACTGCCCCTTGGGCCGGTGCCGGACTACAACCACCCCAAGGATTTGATCAAGGCCGCAAGAGATTTTCCGGACATCGATTTCCTGGTCTATCACTCGGGACTCAAGAGTGCCTCGACGGTGGAGAAGGTATTTGCGAAGACAGGCGAAATTCCCTGGACCACCGAGTTCTGCCACATGAAGCAGGCGCAACCTGGAATTAAGAATATCTATATGGAGCTCGGCTCGACCTTTGCGCAGCTCGTCACGACCCATCCGGCGGTCTGCGCGCATCTGCTTGGGCAGATCATCGACGCGTTCGGCATCGATCACGTGCTCTGGGGGACAGACTCGATTTGGTATGGTTCGCCGCAATGGCAGATCGAAGTCTTTCGGCGGTTCCAGATTCCAGATCAGCTGATCGAGCAGCATCGCTACCAGCCGCTCACGCGCCAGGTAAAGGAAGGGATCTTCGGACTGAACGCGGCGCTGGTGTTTGGCGTCGATGCTAAGGCGAAGCGGAATGAGTTGCAGCAAGACGTTCTGGGGCAACTCAGGATGAGCTATCTGGAAGAAGGACCGGAGCCGAGCCGCAAAGCCTACGGATGGGTGGTGGGATAAATGCCGTGAGGCGTCAGGCGTAAGGGGTGAGGCGTTACGACAGTAGGGGGCTGGCTCCGCCGTCTGCGGCGGTGCCTGCTCCGCTGCTCCTCACGAGGGGCGAGCCCGATGGCCGCAAGCTCGTCGTAAGAGCGGATCGGCGATTGCAGCAGAAGCGCTCATGAATAATGCGGGCTCAGTGGCCTGATCCGTCATCAGAAAGCGAATGGTGTGAAAAACGTCGCTGTGAGACCTTGATCTATGTCAGTCTGTATCGCCTAACGCCTCACGCCTAACCCCTTACGAAGCTTGGAGGTTTGATCGCATGAAAAGCGAAATTTTATATCCAGGTGCATTTCCGATGGTGCGGGTGGAATTGGCGGCTGGTGAGAACATCAAAGCCGAGTCGGGCGCGATGGTGGCTTGTTCACCGACCATCGACATTGAAAGCAAGATGGAAGGTGGCTTTCTCGGTGCCCTGTCGCGAAAGTTCCTGACGGGGGAGAAGTTCTTCTTCCAGACGCTGCGTGCCAGCCGTGGTCCCGGCGAAGCGTTGCTGGCTCCTACGGTGCCCGGCGAAATTGTCATTTTGGAACTCGATGGCGTGAACGAGTACATGGTACAGAAAGACGGATTCCTCGCGGGCGCCGACGCAATCGTCATCGAAAGCAAAATGCAGAGCCTGAGCCGTGGATTGCTGGGCGGAGAGGGTTTCTTCATTTTGAAAATCAGCGGGAAAGGGACGCTCGCGCTGAACAGCTTCGGGGCCATTCACAAGATTGAGTTGAAGCCCGATCAAGAATACATCGTTGACAACAGCCACCTGGTGGCCTGGTCCACCACAACCTCGTACAACATCGAAAAAGCCACCTCCGGCTGGGTTGCCAGCTTCACCTCAGGCGAAGGGTTTGTCTGCCGGTTCCGAGGGCCTGGACTCGTATACATTCAAAGCCGGAACCCGGGCAGTTTTGGGGCGTGGATACGGCAGTTCATCCCAGTCTCCGAATAACGGCTGCTGAAAATGGCCGCCAACTTCGTTCTCGACTCGCAAGAAATCCTCAACGTACCCCAGAGGGTACGCCTCCGGTTTCTGCTCGCCTGCGGCCTCGTTCGCGGCTATTTTGAGCAGCCGTAATACCAAGATGACTGCTATGAGTCCCAACGCTCTCTGTTTCGGTGACGAGTTTCCCGCCAGCGGTGCGCCTTGTCTTGTTCAAGTGGAGGAGCATGGACTCACCGTCACTTTTGCATCTGATACTGCCGATGGCCAGCCGGAATCCGTTCCTTTTTCAAGCCTGACCGTCTCTGCAGGCGGACTCGACCATGACCAGCTTGTCGTGAGATGGGCTTGGCCAAAGGGGGAGCGGACGCTCTACTTAAAGAACCCTGACGTGATTCGCGCCTTCCGCCAAGCGGCGCCGGCTCATTTGAGTCACTCCTTTGAACGAGCGGCGGAACGCGTCCGTCAGGTGCGTCACCGGGGCCGGCTCGTCTGGAGCCTGGTCGGCGGGGCGATCCTGGCCACGGTGATGGGACTCTGGTTCGGGTCCGATCTGCTCGTCGAGCTTGCCGTGAGTCGTATTCCGGTGGAGTGGGAGCAAAAGCTGGGGGAATCGGCCTATCGGGATTTTCTCAGCCATCAGGAGGTGATGAAAGACGGTCCCGCGGTCACAGCGCTGGGAGAGATGACGCAACGTCTGACCGAGCAGATTGCGGATAATCCATACAAGTTCGACGTGACCGTGGTGAAGAGCGACGTCGTCAATGCTTTCGCGCTGCCTGGTGGGTATGTGGTGGTGTTCACCGGGCTCATGAAAAAAGCAGAAAGCGGCGAAGAAGTGGCGGGCGTGCTGAGCCATGAGCTCAACCACGTGCTGCAGCGGCATGGGCTTGAACGGATCGTGAAAAGTCTCGGGCTGCTCACGGTAGTGGCCATTGTGCTCGGCGATCAACAGGGCCTCGTCGGGATGATGAAACAGCTCGGTGTCGAACTGCTCACTC